>NZ_CP012678.1:2490981-2802354 GCF_001298525.1 Psychrobacter urativorans | reverse complement strand
CGCCACCTCTGAAGTGGTTGTAGCGCCTCTTGGTATTCCAGGCGGACAGAATGGCTATACTGGTAATATCGACTTGAATAATTCTAGCGCTGTTATTGCTGCAGCTAACAACTTGCAAGCGGTCGTATATTTTGATTTTGACAGCAGCGAAATTACCTCACAGTCTGCTAGCGTTTTAGCTCAGCACGCGAACTTATTAAGCTCAAACCCAGCAGCGGGCGTATTAATCGCTGGTCATACCGATGAGCGCGGCAGCCGTGAATACAACATGGCACTAGGCGAGCGCCGTGCACAGGCAGTTAGCGCCTATCTTACCGCGCAAGGTGCTACCTCTAACAATATCCAAGTCATCAGTTATGGCGAAGAACGTCCAGCAGCAGCAGGTAATGATGAAGCTGCCTACAGTCAAAACCGCCGTGCTGAATTGTCTTATTAATTCCTACTGATATTTGATAGTGGCTATTTAACTTGAACTAAACGATGGTCTAGTTAAAATAGTAGCTTAAAAAAAGCCTAGCAATATTACTGTTGCTAGGCTTTTTAGATAGTAAAACGTTAACTTAACTATTGCAGAAATATCAAACCATTGCTTTTTACCCAATATTTTAGTTAACAAAGACTAACGCTTTCAATTATTAAACTCCAAAATTATGCCAACATCATTTCTAAAAAACATCCTCTATACTCAACTTGATTCTAAAACATGGTGCGCTACCGCTCAGCTTATTCCGCGCTTACCGCCTCAGCCATTAACCTCATTACATTTAGTATTCGATAATCCACTAAAACCTTATCTTATGCAGAACAATGTTCTGTATAGAGACGACTGGCGATTAATTCCTAATACTACTGTTACCAAACAGCAAATTGCTAAAACCAGACGACAACAGCAGCGCAAAGGCGTTCGCTTACTATTGCAAAACTTACTGATTGAAATAGGTATTACTGATCTCTTAGATGAATCACAATTCCCCTATCGACTCATCAAAAGTGGCTATTACGTGTGCTTTAGTCATTCAGGTAGTGCTAATATAAAAAGCAGTCAACTTGAACTTGACGATAAGGTCGCCGTAACTATTGGTACTCATCGTCCAATTGGTATCGATATCGAAATCCAAGCTATTAATTGGCACGTTGCGCAACGTTTTTATCATCCCGCTGAAATTGAGATATTAGCAAAACTGCCCATAGATCAGCGTAACCTTATTACTAAGTGGTTATGGCAACTTAAAGAAAGCTTTATTAAAATTTATCAATACACATTGGCGCAAGGGTTAGGTAAATCGTATGCAGATATTATTCCTAAACTTCTTGTAAGCTTAAATAACGATGACTCAGCGGTTATTACTATCAAAGATACACAATATGGCTATCAGATTGTAGCTCTACCTTATCAATACACGCTTATCGTTTTTTAAGTCTGTTTTCTATACTCAGCGACTCTCTCTAAAATCAAAATCTATAAAACAAAAAAACGACCCGAAGATCGTTTTTCTTTAGCTTAACTACTCTTAGTAAATACAATTCACTAAGCGCAGTTACTAGAAGCGGTAAGTTGCACCAACTTTAACGATTGGCATCCACTCAAGATAATCTTTATTTTCTAACTGAGCTTGAGCTTTTTCAGCAACTTCACTACCTTTAATAGAATCAGGGTTGCCTTGTGCATTTGTAAAATTCACATCAGCATTTGGGTTGCTTGAACGAACAGTTGCATCAGTCTTACCTAGGTAAGCTGCACCTAGTTCACCAAACAAACCGAAGTTATTAGTGATGTTAGGACGGAAACCAATAGTTGCGTATGGTGCAAGCTTGTTACGATGCTCTACAGTACCTGATAGAGTACCAGTTTGAGCAGCATTGTATTGGATACCATCAATTTTGAAGAAACTACCTTCAGCGTTAGCAGTTACGTTGATCTCGTTATCAGGAACAATGATACCAGCACCCATAGTGAACCAGTTAGCCATAGGACGGTATTGCACGCCTAGATATGGGTTGCTAAAATCAGTGTCAACGTCATAGTTGATATCATTTACATCAAAATCACCACCGAAAAGATCAGCAACATCACCACCTGCCCAACCGGCTTGTAGTTCAGTTTTGTCATTCAACGCCCAACCAAGGTTAGCACCATAACCTAGTGTACCCACTTCAGCGCTAATAGCTGCTGGATGAGTAACAGTTTTGAAGAAAGATTTAGTGCCGCCAACTACTGCACCAGCAGTATTGCGAACAACACCAGCGTCAGCATTATAAGCAACGGCTACTGGTTCTACTTGATAAGCAACAGCCACTGGCTCAACTTCATATACTTCTGCATCGTCAACAACGATAACAGGCTGAGCAGCTAAAGCAGCACTTGATGCCAAAACAGCGGCAGAAATAGCCGTTAATTTAATAAGTTTCATGATTACTCTCCTAAGATATAAAAATAACTAGCACACAAAAGACGATTATCTTGCATTCATTTTAAACAATCATTTTGTTGAGCAGATTAAACCAATTTTGGCTCAAAAAGTCACCCCTAAAGTTGACTTTTTTATTTGCCATTATGTAAAGATTGCATAGATATTGTAATAATTACTACACGAAGCCATATAAAGCGACTTTAGCGTTACACAATACTCCTAAAGTAACTTGATAACAACTTAATGTTAGAGAGACCGGAATTAGGAGTATTATAATATAAAATATGATAACGATAACCTAGTTCTAGATACCGCTATCAAGTAAATTTAGTTATAAAAATTAAATGTTGTGCAACAATACTGCATAGTATGTGTCTATGATGTCGTAATTTTTATACTAACTCAACAACAATTTCATAAAGTATTCTTACAGTTTGTTGCCTTGCGTTAGTTAATGTATCTATACTCCTCGTTTGCTATATCAATAAATATCATGGATAACTATTTTGAATACGTCTTGTAGGATTTAAATAAGCTAAAACGATTACAGACTGTGCGTTATGATAAACTAGCTATTAAAATATACATTATACTATCGTTCATGACCTCCTGGCATTCATTGCAATTTTTAGTTCCTTATTTTTTAGTCACTTATATGTTAGCCCCTTATACTATCTTCTTTTACTTTCTTTTCTGCTGAGAGTTTTCCATGCCTAAAGTCTCCTCAATTACTCGTGTACTAGAGATTATTGAAGCGGTGTCCTATGCACCCAAACCTATCTCACCGCTTGAATTATCACAAGTGCTGGATATTCCTAAACCAACCATTCATCGTTTGATTCAAAATTTAGTCGATGAAGGTTTCGTTGCGGTAGATATTACAGGCGGTATTGTCCCTGGTAAACGCGTTCGCAATTTAAGCGTTGAGCTATGGCAGCAGCGCCACTTTTTTAATGAGCGTCAAGTGATTCTGCAACGGTTGGTTGACGATATAAAAGAATCGTGCGGTATTGCGATTCCGTATCAAATGAATATGACCTATACCAATCGGGTTCAAACGACCTTACCTTTGCAGATTTATTTACCAGTTGGCGCAAAGTCACCGATGTGGTGTACAGGAACTGGAAAATTGTATTTGAGTCAGTTGTCTAAAGCCAGCCGCCGTAAGATGTTGAATAGCTTGGCGCTCAGTAAGTTCACCAAAAACACCATTGTCGATGTGGATCTGCTCAACGCTGAGCTTGACCGAATTGCTAAAACAGGCGTTGGTATCGATAATGAGGAATTTATCTCAGAGATGGTGACGGTTGCTGTACCAATATTGGATAAAAAATCACGTTATTTAGCATCGCTATACGTGCATGGTCCAACGATTCGGGTATCTTTAGAAGAGCTATTGGCTCATGTGCCGCGTTTACAACAGGCAGCACAGGATATCCAAGGCTTGGTCTATGATTTACAAAGCTAAATAGAGCGACTTTATTTTACGTAGTGCTTGCTTTACTTAGCGCTTACTTTTTTAGTAGCAACTTTATTTAACGAACCTTTTGTGCGCCAATTGCGCTACTTCCTAGCCATTCATCAAATGGATGTTCGTCGTTAGGATAAGGGCTACTAAAATGCTGGCGAATATATTGGCTGCCTTCTGCAGTTAAACAATCTGCCAATGATCGCGACCATTGCGGCGTTTTATCTTTATCAATAAGTAATGCGCGCACGCCTTCTTTAAAATCAGGGTTTGCCGCGCAATGTACCGCGACATTAGTCTCTAAATATAATATTTGCTCTAATGACAATTGAGCGGTCTGCTGATAAAGCGTATAAGCTAAGGCAACAGTAACGGGACAACCGTGTCGATACGTTACTACCGCTTTTTGTGTCCACTTATCAGCTGCAAAGCTCGCATCAAGCTGTGCCAGTGCTGTATCATTTTGCAATATCGCGTCAATATCTGCCAAGCCACCACTGTTCATTAAACGCTGAATCGGTTGCCAGTATTGTCCAAGTTTACTTTCTGGCAGGTTGGCAACTGGTAAGGTTGCTAGCGCGCGACTGGTTATACTATGCGCCGTATCAGAATGACTGGTCTTAACACTATGTTCATCATCAGAAGTAATTATCGACTGCCAATCACTGTCGATTAAATGCTGTAAGACTGTCTCATAATCGTGACTTGCTACGGCATATTCTGCCAAGTTTACCAATAACGCATCGCTACCATTGCACTGAGCGCCCGTTAATCCTAAAAACAATCCTGTTTTAGCAGGCATACGCGGTAAGAACCAACTCCCTGAAGCATCTGGAAAAAGCCCTATCGTCACCTCTGGCATAGCAAAACGTGTCCGTTCGGTGACTATGCGATGACTACAGGCGGCAAGCAGACCCATGCCACCACCCATAATAATGCCATCGCCCCATAATATTAATGGCTTAGAATAAAAATGCATTTGTCGAAATAAGCGGTACTCATTAGCAAAGAACTCGGTAGCATAAGGATTTGGCATCGGTGCGCTATCCGACATACTGTCATAAAGCTTACGAATATCCCCGCCTGCACAAAACGCTTTATCGCCTGCGCCTTTTAGCAGTACCGCCACTACTTTATTATCAGCTTGCCATTTTTCTAGCTGCTGCGTCAATAATTTGCACATCTCAACACTCAGCGCATTTAAAGACTTGGGTGCATTTAACGTCATGATACCGATAAGCTGACCACAATTTGTTGCTTCAGTACTAAAAGCAACAGGCATATCTTGTGGAGTAGAAACGTTATGAGGCGTAATATTATTTTGGTTATCGATGCTATTTTTTATCATAAAAAAGACCTATCAGAAATTAAAAAGTTAGAAAAATTATACTAACTAAACATAAAAACCGATACATAAAGTATCGGTTTAAATATGTGCGCTTAAATTTAACAGAGCGGTGAATAAAGCTCAACTACTAAGCGCTTAGCATTGTAGATAAAGAACAATAAATATACTTATGCTTTATTTTGTTCAGCATACATCTCACGCATCACTTTTTTGTCATGTTTGCCGACGGAAGTTTTGGGTAATTCATCAACAAATTTAAATTCGCTAGGCACGCCATATTTAGGAATCATACCTTTACTAGCGGCTTGTTCGGCAATGGCTTTAATGTCATCTGCACTGGTATCTTGGCAATTAGGCTTTAGTACTATCAGCGCGAGTGGACGCTCGCCCCACTGTTTATCAGGAATACCAATCACTGCCACATCAGCCACCGCCGGATGCAAGGATAAAATAGTCTCTATCTCTAATGACGATATCCACTCACCACCCGATTTAATCACATCTTTTAGACGATCGGTGATTTTAATAGTGCCATCTGGACACATGTATGCAATATCTTGGGTATGCATATAGCCATGTTCCCACAACTCAGCACCAGCATCCTCATTTTTTAGATAACTTTGGGTCAACCATGGCGCGCGTAGTACCAACTCGCCAGTATGTTCTTTACCGGTACCGACAGGTTTATTATTTTCGTCCCAAACTTGCGCATCGACCATTAATACCGGTTTACCCGTCATACAGCGGCGTGCGATATCTTCTGCTTCCGTCATCTCAGGCTCATGGATGCTAAAATCCGTTAAGCTAATTAACGGGGCAGTTTCAGACATACCGTATCCGGTGAATACTTCAATGCCTTGGGTAATGGCAGCTTTTGCCAATCCCTCGGTAAGCATTGAGCCTCCAATAATCATTTTAAGTCCATTAAAATTGGCATTGCGACTTTGTGCTTCTTTTAATACCATTTGTAAAATGGTTGGCACACAGTGAGTGATACTGACCTTTTCATTGATAATTAAATCGAGCAAAGTATCCGGTGCATAACGACCAGGATATACCTGCTTAAGACCCGTCATCGTTGCGGTAAACGGAAAGCCCCACGCATGCACATGGAACATCGGCGTCATCGGCATATACACATCGCCATAACTCACGCCTTGTTTATCCGGTAACATACCGAGTGATGCCGCTTCTGTCAACGTGTGTAATACCAATTGGCGATGGCTAAAGAAGACACCTTTTGGATCGCCTGTCGTACCCGAAGTATAAAAAGTCGTCGCAATGGTATTTTCGTCAAAATCTGGAAACTCAAAGTTACTATCAGCAGTAGCTAATAGCGCCTCATACTCACCTACCACACGGGGTTGATTACTACCAAAGACGTTTTCAACCGACACGCCATTATCATCTAGCCAAATGATATGCTCAATACTTGAGTTTTCAAACTGATAGTTTTTGACCAGTTCAGCAAATTCAGAATTGAGCAGCAGCACTTTAGGCTTGGCATGGTTGATGGTATATAGGATTTTATCGGGTGACAGACGAATATTAACGGTTTGCAGAATATACTGTGACATCGGAACGGCAAAGTAGGCTTCTAAATAGCGATGACTGTCCCAATCCATGACCGCTACCACGTTACCAGCGGCAAGCTTCAAACCTGCTAAGACATTGGCTAAACGATTGATACGGGTAAATAACTCTGCATACGTTAAGCTTTTTTTATCCGCATAAACAATCTCTTGATTTAAAGATACGGTCTTAGCACGGTTTAATAATTGTTTAATAAGTAATGGAAACTCATAGGCAGATGGCGCACTGGGATAAGTATTTGACATAATATTAACGTCCTTGTAGTCATAGTTAAGAGTGTGACTATTTATTTTTTAATTCTTTTTACTTCATTTATTGTACTTAATAGTCGTTGCTTCTTAATTAAACGTATCGGTTCAACACGTACCCATTGATAGTAAGAACAAATGAATACCATGTAAAGTGTGTAGACGTAAACAAGATAACACTAGGCATTCGTTTATTGTGGTTTCGTAGTTTGCGACGTTATGTTAGTGCCAATCCTAAAGTTAAGCCGCACGAGTTTTAGTCTTAACCATACCAAAGCTGGCAATTAATAATGCTAAAACTTGCACGATTAATAATAGCCATACCGTCATCGACCAATCTCCACGCGAATAAGCCAGTCCGCACAACCATGCGCCCATCGTACCGCCAGCGTAATAGCCCATATAATATAGACCAGAGGCTAACGAACGCCCCTTTTCAACATTGACAGCGATATAGCTGATGGTCGCGGCTTGCGTCACAAATACACCCGACGACATGATGGCAAGCCCAACGATAATGCCCCATAACGGCGTCACTAACGTTAATAATACCCCTATCATCGAAAAAACAACCGCCACTCGCACAGTACGCGCTGAGCCAAATCGACGTAGCAATGTCGTCGATAATGGTGTAATAACCACGCCAATCAAATAGACCGCAAATATATTGGCAAGCGCTCCCGTACTTAATTCATAAGGCGTGCCGGCAAGGTGTAAATTAATAAAGGTAAAACAGCCTACTAATGAGAATAGTACGCACGCGCCAAGCAGACAAGCCGTCACCACGTAACGGTTGGTCAAATGCTCACCAAGCGTTTGTATCGCTGAGCGAAAGTTCGGATTGGCATCAAAGCAGCGCGACTTTGGCAGCATTTTACCGACCCATATTCCGCCTATTAATGTCATCACCGCCATCACATAATAGCCATGTCGCCAGCCTATAAACTCATGTAAATGCCCAAGCAAGAAACGCCCTAGAAAGCCACCAAGTACCGACCCTGAAACATAAAAAGACATCAGTTCGGTGACTGCTCGCCCTTTAAACTCTTCACCAATATAAGCAATCGTCACCACCGTAATTCCGGGGACGGACAACCCTTGCATAAATCGAAATACCGCCATCCATGCAATATTGGGACTTTGAGCAATTAACGCCGTTGGTATGGCTAAAAATAATAACGCCCCGACAATAAAATATTTGCGCCCGACCGCATCAGAGAGCATTCCTAAAAAAGGCGACATAATCGCAATTGCCATTACCGTTGCACCCACAATCATGCCTGCTTGTACTTCAGTCGCGGCAAAATCCACCATCAATACCGGCAACACCGCTTGAATGGAATACACTTGTAAGAATGCAAACATGCCAATCATACAAATCGTGAGCTTTAATACCCACGAAGGTGCATCGGTTTGCGGCATTAAAGGCAAAGGAGGGTTATTCTTAGGATTACTGATGGATTTATTCACAAGGATACTGACTATGTTCGACGCGATTGTTTCAGCGTGCGTGAAAGATAATAGGCTGCTAAAAACCTAAGCTGATAATCATCTGGCATTTTTCATAACAGATATATTATGGTATCACATCAAATCACTTTCATAGATTCCGAAGTGTTATACGCGAGGATTTAAAGCCAACAAAAAAGGCTGCTAATAAACAATAGCAACCTTTTTGAAATCATGATATTTAAGCCAAATTACAGAGTTATCTATAAATACTTATTCGCAGCTTGCTTTACCCGTGCGATGATTAACAGCACCATTGGCTTTTAATAACTGTTGCATGTCAACATGACCACGCGTACACGCATACGAATAAGCGCCTTGATTATACGAACCCATCGTTTTATCTTTGGTGGTCGCGACCAGATTTGGATTTGCCCCTTGCGCCAATAAATACTTGACGGTTTCAATACGGTTGTTACTAGCAGCAACCATAATTAAGGTTTCACCATCACTCTCTTGCGTCTGGTCATTTAGATCTACTGGCGCTTTTTTATTTAATAGCTGATGAATTTTTTTGACGATATTGGTATTTTTACCCAATGTCGCCGACTTCATGACGTTATACACGTCACCTTTATCGGTTGCATAAATGCTTGCACCTTGGCTGATTAAATAATCCACCATATCTTCATAGCCGATAAATGCCGCCCAACCCAATGCCGTTTGATCCAAATTCCCAGTATCTTTAGCTTCTAAATTCTGCCCATTTGCTACCATATATTTGACCGTTGGCAAATCGCCGCGTTTTACCGCATCGAACCACTTGGCATCGACGCCTTCTGATGGTTTAGCATAAAAATTGCGATAAGACAGCTTGTCTTTATTGGCGATGTCAAAATTTTCAGCAGCGCTAAAGCGAAAGCCTATTTGCGGCGTTGGCGCAGCTTGCGTTAATTGAATAACAGGTGTTTTATTTGCAACATTGTCAGTGCTCATACTTGAACAGCCGCTGATTAACATTGCTGCTAGCACTGCTGAAGTGCTCATTTTATAAAAGAATCTCATACTTCAACCTTAAAAATAAATTAAATTATATATGCTTAATTAATACCCACCAAGATAATGACGAACTTATACCATTTTAATTGATTATAGACTTCTTAATGGTCAACTAAAACACGGTAATTAACAGTGCCATTCAGCGCTTATTATGCAGATATGTTAAATAATAATCAATATTACATAAGCTATAAATGACAATAACTACGAGTTAATCACTGCTCAAATAAACCTTAAATACTGATATATCCATTAAATAAACAATATATTTTTATAACAGACTTTAATAAGCCGTCAGCTCATAATCGAAACACAATCATAATAATAATTGGCTCATGCATCATTAATAAGGAAGCTTCAATGTCACATAAAATTCATGATTTGGGTTCAGGCTTTTGGAACATACGCGGGTCGTTTCGAATAGGTGGCATCATTGATGTCGGCACTCAATGCTCATTAGTACGATTGCAATCAGGACGCTTTATTTTTTTAGACAGCTACACTTTAACTGATGACGTGCGCGCGCAGGTGATGACATTAACCAATAATGGTGCCGATGTCGAAGCTGTATTAAATGTTCACCCTTTTCATACCGTGCACTGTGCGCAGATGGCAACAGACTTTCCGCATGCCATCTTTTATGGCAGCAGTCGTCATCCCAAGCAAGTACCAGAAGTGCATTGGGCAGATGATTTGGTTGAAAGCGATGCCGTCACCCAACGTTATCCTGAGCTCGAATTCTCTTTACCTCAAGGTATTCATTATATCTCGCCTAATGAAAAAATTCATGCCGGCTCGCTATTGGTCTTTCACCCTGCCAGTCAAAATTTACACGTTGACGACACCTTTATCAGCCCACCTTTCAAGCTACTTGAGGCAATATTACCCGAACTCAGCTTACATCCGATGACTAAAAAAGCACTGCTCGATAAGCCAAACGCAGGCAAGCATTATTGTGATTGGGCAACACAGATTGCCCATCAATGGCGTGAGACTCGCAACTTCTGTGCAGCACATTCAGGATTGGTAAAATTTGACACTGGTGAATTTGAGACAGCGTTACTGACTGCCATTTATAAAGCCCGCCCTAAGCTTGAAAACAGTTAACTCTTTAAAAACTCATAGCAAAAAAGCTATCATTTGTTCCAAAGTGCTGTCCTATTTGATGACAAGAAATAATAAAAAGGCTACCGAAATGGTAGCCTTTTTAATGGATAAATCATTAGCGTTACTTATAAAATTGTTACTAAAATCTTAACATACTATTATTAAACTTTAATTGATAAATGAATTCGTTAAAGCTTGCCAAATCTTAGCCATTCTGTTAAAACGTATCACAGTTAATTAAGCGTAGCTAAACTAAAAATTTTAGCACTAATAATATTTACCATAACTGGTCACTAGTCGTGCCCACAACATAGACTTGCCAAGCAAGGTAGTTATCAAGTAATTGACTTACTAAGCAATGGACTTTACCTATAAAAGGATTTTAATATGAATCATCATTATCTAGCGGTTGCCCTTATCACTATAAGCACCATAGGTGTCACGGCATGCGCAAACAACTATCAAAATAGCAATACAACGTCGGCAAAGTCTATGCCCACCAGTGCCAGCTCAGCAGTTATTGCCTCACCTAGCTGGTCATATACTGGCAACACGGGTCCTGAATATTGGGGCGATAATGAAGAAGCCAGCGCTTGTAAAATTGGCGAACAACAGTCTCCTATTAATATTAAGAACGTAACAACCACAACGACCAACGTACCTACTATAGATTATAGTAAATCGGTCAGCCTAAATATTCATGATAATGGTCACACTGTTGTCTATACGCCAACTACCCACAATAATGCCATTACCTTGAATAATGAGCGTTTTGAATTAAAACAGTTCCATTATCACACCCCAAGTGAACATCAATTTGGTAATCAAAACTACCCAGCAGAGTTACATTTTGTGCATGCCAATAGTGCAGGTAATCTGGCAGTGGTTGGCGTCATGTTGCAGCAAGGAAAAGCCAATGATGTTATGCGCGTATTACTCAATGGTACGCAACAAAGTGCTGCAAATAAGACAGCATTTACGACAAGCAACGTTGATTTATCGGCATTAATTTCTGCTATGCCCACTTTTTACCACTATGCGGGTTCGCTAACCACGCCGCCGTGTTCAGAAAAAGTGCAATGGTATGTCAGCAAGCAACCACTTGAGCTTGCCGGTGATCAGCTTGCCATCTTGAGTCATTTATATGAAGGTAATAATCGCCCTGTTCAGTCGCAAGGTAGCCGAGTGGTCGAGCAAATTAGCAAGTAATCGCGAAACAACACGCAGCTAGGAAATAGAGTGAGAAAAGGCACAAAGTTAGCGTTATATATAGCTGACTTTGTGCCTTTTAATTTATACATTTGAATTTATGCTGTTTTTATCTTAGATATATTTTAGATACTTTAAAACAATAAATCCCTAAGTTCATCTTGATTATTAATAATATCTGCCAGTGTATATCCTTCAAGCACAGTAATAAATGCTGTCAATGCTTCAAAAAACACCCCTTTTAAACGGCAGACAGGATTAATAATACAGCCTGATTTATCAGTATTAGCTATCTCGTCGATAAAGGTTAATGGCAAGTCTTTCGACTTAGTAGCAGCATTGTTATTGGCAATATTGTTATTATCAGTATGAAGTGAATGGGTAGCAAAGCACTCAACCAAATCAAAATCAGGTTCTATCTGCTTGATTAATACGCCCAAATTAATGTCTTTGGGCGCACGAGCCAGCCCCGAATACCACCATTCTTACCGCGCACGCTCTCTATATAACCCAGCTGACCGAGCTGATGAATAATCTTTGTCAAATGGCTTTTGGAAATATGATAGCTTTCTGCAATATCACTGATATTGGCGAGTGTTTGCGGTTCTGGTCTAACTGCCAAATAAATCAAGGAGCGCAAGGCATAGTCACTATAATTGGTCAGTCGCATCCGATGACACTCCCATTTTTCATCCTATTTAATCCACTTTTAACCATTCGCTTTTAACCAAATAGGCCATCAGGACGAGGACTTGCCAAAATACGCAAGTAGCTATAGCAGAATAATATGAAGCAACCAATCCACGCGCCTTGTGCCATCATAATCCATAATGAATAATGACTCATATCAACCAACGGCAATAACACGCGACTGATAAATACCAATACCATCAAACCAAATATCGCATTAAGGGTTTTGGGCGGCGTATGAATGCTACGTCCCGTATGACCGAGTGATACGCGTGACATCATAGCAATAGTCATCATTCCCACGCCTGCAATTGCTAATCCATGTAGCGCAATACTATGGTTATAGCCGACCCACGGTTGTAGTGCGTATAACACAAAGCTCAAACACATACCCAAAAATGCAACGAATAACGACCATAGCAGCGGCTTTTGCCAAATACCGCGATGATACCACCCCATCAAGCGCACCATATTCACCAGCGCCACGCCCAGTGCCGTCACGGTCAATAGATAAGGATTGGGATAAAACAAGTCAGTGAGAAAAAAAGCTAAGTAAAATAGTAAACTGGCAATATCTTGTGCCTTACTATTACGTACCGTCACCGTTTCTGCCACGCCTGCTGCATTAGGAATACTCAAACCACGTTCAATAAAGAATGGCACTACCCGACGACCGATGGTCAATACCAAACCAATGATTAAATAAAACCCAAGGTACATACCAATCTTAGTCACATTCATATTGGCACTAATAACGCCCCAATAACACAACCCGTTACCGAGCGTCAGTAGCGCAAGCTTTGCCAAAATACCCATTTGCTTGTATTGTTTAACCTGTAACACGGCACGGAAAATCACAAATGCCATCGAGCCTATAAACAACATATCGAACATCGCTGCTAGATATAACCAAGCGGATTGTGCCATACCAATATCAATGCCTAAACCAAATGCTAGCCAGCCAACACGCGCCAGCAACCAACACGTAAAAATACCCAGCAGTTTATAACCATGCGGCATCATGACGCCCGTCCATGTCTTTACTGCCGTCAATAAAAACCCTGCCACCACTGCCAACGCATAACCATAAACCATCTCGTGACCATGCCAATATAGCGGATTTATCGCGTGTACATCAATATTGGTATGACCCGTAAATACAAATGCCCACAGCGTCATCACCACAATAGCAAATACTGCTGCCGCACTGAAAAAGATACGAAAGCTTAAATTAAAAATAGGGTGCGGAGAGGTTGGCGGATTACTGGGTAACTTGATAGATTGCATGACCGTCTTCTTATAATAAATAACATCAGAACCAACTAAACATTCATTTTAAATAAATGTTATAAATTATTCAATGAGATTAGAATACGAAGAGGTTGGCTTTTAAAGTCATTTTCAGAGCTCAGTTATTATTTCTGAATTTGAATAAAAGTAATTACTGTTCTGGAAGTGTGAATAACATATCGTCAGCCATCCGACCAAGAATGGTCTGCACATAAGCATTATGCTTTCCTGAGTTTTTTATAACTCTTGCTTCCTCATGGCTATAACCAATGACACTTTGATCAGTGCGGAAATTCCACATATAACCTAATTTTTTTTCTGAGCTGTGATATAAAGGTCGTAAAACGGTCGTATAATAACGACCGTTCATTCCGCTAGCGTTTTTGTTTTCATAGAGATGTCGCGTCTCATCACAGAAATGACTTGTCACATTTTCCTTTTCATTGCGTCGATTTTTCTGATCATAATTTGGATCTTGTAACGGTATTTTAAACCATGGTTCTATGCCTCTAACCTTAAGCATTGGCGTTGGCTGTCCATAATGATCTTGAATGCCTTGGCTATCATGATTGTAGTAGCGGGAAAGACACTCGGGTCTTTTATATAAAGAATCACCATTCTCAATAGTAATAGAATGAGAAACATACGGCATATAATGCCCAATCGTTCTTTTTTTCCCCCAATCAGAGAGCTTTTGCCCGATTAAACGCGCTTTTGGAAATGCTTTTTTAGTCACCCAATCATCTTTTGAGGTTAAATTTATCCAAAGCGGTCTTTGGAGTGTCAAACCAGAATCAGCATCAGAACCAGGCATATTTTGATATATATCATCAAAAGCATCTGCTCCTATTGCTGAATTCAACGTCACTAGCAACGACTGGCTGCCTAGAGGCCAATCTTTAACCGATTTTGTTTGCGCTAAATCATCGATAAAGGCTCGGGACAACAGTCTCCCGCCAAAAGATTTCCCTACAATCAGCGCATATCCTGAATGAGGATTGTTTTGCACATTATCTACCAAAGAGATAATATCCGCCCGCACTTCTCCCTTTTTACCAATCTTATCCGCAACTTTTGCTCTATTTTTTGCCGATAAAATCGTGGCTGGAAAATGCTGATATTTCTTACCACTCCAGCCAACATAGACACCGATAACAGTCATCTCTGGATTCTGGAAATTGCGACGAGCAAGTAGATAAGGAAAACTGATTAAATCTGGACTTGGTTTATCGATGCTTGCATTATTATTCCAACTGTTGACATAAATAACCAAATAAACGGGTTTATTTGCAGTGGTTATGGCGCGCTTAATAACCTCAATTTGCCTAGTGCCCTCAAATTTCTGACCATTCTCAGCATACTCCAAGTAAAATAAATGGAAGGAGGTATTGGCAATGGTATCTCCCTCTTTTATATTTACCTGATTCTCTCGGAAGGTTGATACGCCATTGACAATCACCATGTCAGTGATCGGCTTGATATTGGCATCTAATTCTATTTCGGAACAAGAGTCTTTTGTAGCGCAAACGATTTTATGATACGCCTGATCAGGAATAGTCGCACAAGACAGTAAGCTCACGCAGCAAAGAGAAATCAATAGGCATCTCATAACCAAGCTCCTTTACTTCTTTAACCAAAAAAATCCCTATTTCTGCGCCAATAACATCCATTAAATAAATAATATCAAGCGTTAAATGAAAATCTATAACTGTATTTACACCATTGTTTTGAACGTAACGATTTTGAACCCCATTATTTTAAACATGATAACAATCAATACAATGCTATAGCTGAACCCCTGCAATGATAAGTGCAATAACCACTATCATAGTGACGTACTTTCTTACCCTATAATAATCATTATTAATAATATGCGCTTGATGAAGACCATAATCAATGACTAACATGCTAACAAAACCAACGACTAACAGCCAAATAAAACCGACAGTCGATAACAGCAAAAATCCTAACCACAGTGCAAGCGCAATAATATTACTAAACACCGGGAGCTTGACTGCCCATGTATTATCATCAGCTAAGCTAAGATGATTACCCCAATGCGCACCTGCCATAAATGAGGCAATAACCAAGCCGTAAATCGATAGAACATGCGTAACTTTTCCCAAAACAGGGATGGCTTCAATACCGATAGTGATAAAAACAGAACCAAGCACAAATGGCATAGCGCCTGCAAAAGTTAAATAAGGACTAGGTTTTTTCATAGTATTCATTTATCTCATATTGTTCATTTATATCGTATTGAAGTATCTAATCTAAGGCTTATTATCGCTATTCACTGATTTTATTCCCTTGCCATTTGTTAATAAAGTCACCGTTGGGGTCATACTGTTGTGTTTGTTTTTTAAGATTAAACTGTCTGCACCCTCGTGGATCAGCGCCTACTCCCGCGAGATACTGCCAATTGCCCCAATTACTGGCAACATCATAATCAATAAGGTGCTGCTCAAAATAGCTTGCCCCGTAGCGCCAGTCTAGACCTAGCTCATGAATAAAGCAGCTAGCAACGATTTGCCTGCCTCGATTGGACATATACCCCGTTGCTTTTAGCTGATGCATACAAGCATTAACGATAGGATATGATGTTGTACCCGTTTGCCATTGCTCTAAACGTTCTTTATTAAAGCAAGTCGAAGGTGCATCCTGACTAATACCGCGAAACCAAAACAGCTTTTGCAGATGCGTCAGCGCATACCAATAAAAATACTCACGCCACAGTAGCTCAAACCATATCCAATAAGTGGAGTCATTAGCGATAACCTCGCATTCATATTGTCGTAAGCGATTCAGTAGCACTTTAACCGACAATGAGCCATTGGCTAGCCACGCTGAGAATTTAGTAGAATGCTTCCAGTTATCAAGGTCATTGCGCGTCACTTTGTAAGTACTGGGCGCTTCAGACTTAAAATAGCTATTTAAATGACTAATGGCACTGGACTCACCGCCTTTAAAACACCGCTCATGTTGTGCGTGCTTATCAAACGTTTGCGCTTTATAAAAAAATACACTGTTACCTATCATATCATCAGGCAATGGCGGTAGAGATTTTGGCATTGGTGTAATAGTCAGGTTATTTTCAGCATTTAATAAATCATGATTTGCTTCTATCTGCTTACGAAATTGAGTGAAACTTTTAGGTAAATCCTTAGTCGACGACATTACAGCGAATAAGGTATTGTTGGAATATCTGTGCCAACTTATTTGTGGGAATTGATGTTGCAAGACTTTATAAGCTTGATTTTGATGATAGTCTGCGGTTTGACTGATATAGATATCAGTGACAGCGTGTTGCTCGATAAGCTGGCATAGCTGTGTAAATGCATCTATTGTTGATGGTAACTTGTCTGTCGATAAATCGTCTGTTGGTAAATACAGCAATCTATTACTAAGGCGCTGTAATGACTCATTTAAATCAACCAAACTTTCAACTAAGAATTGCTTGCGTGACCGCCCCATTTCATCAAAATAATAGGGAGTTTTATTGGTCTGTTTAGTCAACGTATCTGCCAAGTCGGACACATAAACACACAGCAGCCGTCCATTATTAGTACTGGCTATTTCAGCGGCTTTTAGCAACGTTGCATTGTCATTAATCCGTAAATCATTATGGAACAGCATCAACACGACTTTTCTGCCCATCAGTGTTTGTGATAACCTAGCTGCTGGCTGATTGCCCATAATTATTCCCAATATTTTAATTAGATTTACTTAATAACTTACCGATAAATAAATATAATACTTTATAATAAAAAATACTATAGATGCCTTGTTAAACAGTAGCCTGTGATATTTATCATTATTATAAGTATCATGATTGACTATCATTCAAGCGCCTGCTTAAATAGTTTATACATAGGAGAATGTCATGACTGAAGAACACGCTTCGACGCAAAAGCATAAAATTATCGATAGATTTTTAGTAAAGCTCACTCAAGACCAGCCGCAAATGTATTATGCCCCTACGGCTGAAATCGCTCGCAGTATTTATATGATGATAAAAGAGCATACCAATCGCTTGTCTGTAGAAGAGCAAGCACTCGTTAGGCATCTGACTATCGAAGAAATACAGGGCTTATTAGGCTTTCATCTTAAATAATCATACTTCTAGATTTTCCATAAAAAAAGACCGCCTAATAGCAGTCTTTTTTTGTATTAAAACTTTACTCTAAAATATTTAAAACTGAGTATTTAGAACGGCTGCTTTTAAAATGGATAATCACGCGGTATATGCTGAACCGAAATCCAATGTAAAGTGGTAAATTCTTCAAGTATCCATTCACCGTTAAAACGTCCGATACCTGAATTTTTCTCGCCACCAAATGGCGCATTGCTTTCATCATTGACCGAGATATCATTAATATGAGTCATACCTGCTTTGATACCGCGAGCAAAGCGTAACCCCTTTGCCATATCTTCAGTAAAGACCGCGCTAGATAGTCCATACATAGAGTCATTGGCAATCGACAGTGCATCGTCTTCATCTTTAGCGCGGATGATACCGACCAAGGGTCCGAACACTTCATTACAGGACAAGTCCATCTCACGCGTCACTTCCGTAAAGATATGCGGCGGTACTAGTTGACCTTTAATCTCACCACTTAAAATCATTTTTGCACCTTGTTGCTGCGTTTTATCGATTTTGTCTTTAAGCGATTTCACTTGTTTTTCATTGATAATCGGACCGACTGCGGTATCCAATTTACTAGGATCACCGACATTTAAGGTCTTAACGTGAGCAAGGAAGCGCTCGACAAAGTCATCATAAATCTCATCTTCGACAATGATACGGTTAATCGCAATACAAATCTGACCTTGATGCAAGAACTTGCCAAAGGCGGCGGCTTTTACCGCTTGCTCGATATCGGCATCTTTTAACACTACGAAAGGACTATTACCACCCAGCTCTAACGCCACTTGCTTGATATAGTCGCCACCATTTGCCAATTCACCAATATGCTTACCCACTGACGTTGAGCCGGTAAATGATACTAAACTTGGAATATCATGGGTAACAATGGCGTCCCCTATCTCGCTACCTGCACCAACGACCACATTAAGCAAACCTTTTGGCAAGCCCGCTTCTTCAAATATTTTGGCGAGTAATAAACCGCCCGTAATTGGCGTATCGCTCGCAGGCTTGAGAACCACGGCATTACCCAATGCTAAAGCAGGCGCAATAGAACGCTGAGTTAAATGTAAAGGAAAGTTCCATGGGCTAATCACCGCAATCACACCCATCGGCTCACGATAGATAAAGTTCTCTTTACCCGGTGTGTTAGACGGACGAATCTCACCATGTACACGATTGGGAAAACTTGCGGCTTCAAGGGTAATTGCGCGCGCACTGCTAAACTCAACCATGGCTTTAATACGCGTGCTGCCCGACTCTTTAATCAACCAATCAACAATTTCATCTTGACGCTGATCAAAAATACTGACTACTTTATAAAGAGTAGCAGCCCGTTCGTTCGGGGTTTGCTGAGCCCACTGCTTTTGAGCGGCACTTGCTGCTTGATAAGCCTCATCCAGTTGTTCTTTCGTCGCCTGTTTAATCTCTACCAGAGTCTCGCCGTTATAAGGATTGGTATCGATATTGACGCTATCATCATCGCCTTTTTTCCAGTCACCAGCGATATATTGCAAATGAAAATCACTATAAGCGTTCGAGTTGGCATTATTCGTAGTCATAATTATTCCTATTTTCTATTTTGAAATTGTTATTTATAAGTCTGGTTATTTAAAGTCATTGCTCAGTAAATAAATAGCTAATAGCTATAGCTATAGCTATAGCTTAAAAATACACATTTACCATTTAAATAATATGCAGGATAAAAATCGCAACTTGCTAGACGACTGGTCTAATGCTACCATAGACACTATAAGAATAAGTACGTTTTAACCGTGAGGTTTGTTGAAAAAACGTAATTTATCCATCACAAAAAATGACTAACTAAAACTCTCTCTAAGGAGAACATCAGCTTTATGGCACTACTTAATGCTCAAAATTCCGTACCAACAGACAACTCTGCATCAGATATAGCGTTATCAAATACCAAAGCTCATCTATTAACCACTGGCTATAAACTTATCGCGCAAAAAGGTTTTACCGCCGTCGGCATCAAGCAAATACTAGACACCGCCGGCATACCAAAAGGCTCTTTTTATCATTACTTTGCCTCAAAAGAAGCCTTTGGTGAGGCAATTATCAGCCACTACTTTATTCAGTATAAGCAGCGTTTGGATATTATTGGGTCACAAAATGTTAGCGCGCAGCAGAAACTTTATGACTATTTCCAAAACTGGTATGACACTCAGCAAAACGGCTGCGACCATGAAAAGTGCTTGGTAGTGAAGCTTAGCGCAGAAGTCGCTGATATGTCAGAACCAATGCGCAAAGTACTGTATGCAGGCTATCAGCAAACGATTACGTGGCTTGCGACTCAAATCAAAGCCGGTTGGGCTGATAACTCGGTACCTCATCTCGATAATGTCGCGGCTGAAAGTATGGCAAAGCGTTGGTATTTTGCATGGCTTGGTGCCAGCCTAATTGCAAAAATTAGCCAAACAGATACGCCACTAGCAGAAGTGTGGCAGATGACGACAACTGAGATGGGGCGCTAATTGGCGTTCTCCCTCCCCCTTACTCTTATTCTTGGTTAGTATTTACTTCTAACTATGTTTAGACTTTGCCTTTTTCGACTGACGTTTAGGTCAGTAACTATCAGTCAACAATGCTTTAAAAAATCCATTGTTGATTAGCACTATCAAACTAACTTGATATAAATTGCTTATACGATAGTTTTGTAATTATTCATAAATAGCCACTAGACGACCGGTCTAATTAATATATAATGCGACCAGATGTAAAGAACAGGCATCACCTATTTCCGATTTTAAACCACTCATTTAATACTTATTAAAAACTCATTCAACATTAGGAATATTATGAATAACTTTCAATATTACAATCCCGTCCGTATCGTATTTGGTGAAGGTCAAATCAAACAACTAGCAGATTTAGTACCGACTGATGCTCGCGTCCTTATTACTTATGGTGGTGGTTCAGCACAACGTACCGGAACTTTGGACGAAGTTAAAACTGCTTTAGCAGCCAATGGTCAACGCGAAGTATTTGAGTTTGGTGGTATTGAAGCCAATCCAGAATTCACTACTTTGTTAAAAGCTGCGGATATGGTCAATGAGCACCATATCGACTTTTTATTAGCGGTTGGTGGCGGTTCAGTGATTGATGGCAGTAAGTTTGTTGCCTTAGTGGCTTCGATGACTAATGAAGATGGTACGGTATCTCGTGAGCAAGCGTGGGACGCATTGACCAGCTATTGCAGAAATATAGATTCGGCTGTTGATTTGGGCGCGGTATTAACCATTCCAGCGACGGGTTCTGAGATGAATTCAGGCGGAGTGATTAACTACAGCGAGCGTCAAGCGAAATTGGCATTTGGTAATCCGCTTGCGTTCCCTAAATTCTCAATTTTAGATCCTGCAAAAACCTTAACCTTACCTGAACGTCAGGTTATGAATGGCGTGGCTGATGCCTTTGTGCATGTGATGGAACAGTATCTAACCTATCCGGTTAATGCGAAAGTTCAAGATGCCTTTGCTGAAAGTTTACTTAAGATTCTGATTGAGGAAGGCGCAGCTGTTAAAGCTGATCCAAAGAATTTAGAAACGCGTAAAAATATTATGTGGACAGCCACGATGGCATTGAACGGCTTGATTGGTACGGGAGTTCCGCAAGATTGGACGACGCATATGATTGGTCATGAGTTGACCTCATTACATGCAATTGACCATGCACGCACGCTAACGATTGTCTTACCATCAGTGATGCGTGAGCTGAAAGACAGCAAAAAAGACAAACTGCTGCAGTATGCGCGTAACGTTTGGAATATCACTAATGACGGTACTGATGTTGCTCAAGACGATGACGCTATCATCGAAGCCGCTATCGTTCACACAGAAAACTTCTTCCGTGAGCTTGGATTGCCTATCAGCTTAGAAGATGTAGATTTAGATGAGTCGGCAATTGATCCGATTGTAAAACAATTGGAAGCGCATAAAATGGTGAAATTGGGCGAGCATGGTAAAAATGACTTGGCAGTATCACGTCGTATATTAGAACGTGCCGTTACTAGTCACGCTTAATCATAAGCATAAATAACCGTAGCTTTAAATAACTGTAGCTTACAGTCACTTAGCATCAGCCAATAGTAGTTGCTCACTAGCCAGCAGCTACTATATTTAAATTCATACAATCAACCATTATAAATAAAATAAGGAGCTCTAAAATGAGCCTTGATAATAATTTTAGCGACCAGCAAAATCAACAACAAAACCGTCAAATCAAACTGGCAAGCCGCCCACATGGTGCCCCAACTGCCGATAACTTTGAATTGGCAACTGGCGAAATCCCAATCCCAAATCAAAACCAAATGCTATTACGTACCGTCTATCTATCACTTGATCCGTATATGCGTGGACGCATGAGTGATGCTGCAAGTTACGCTGATCCATTACAAATTGGTGACGTAATGCTGGGTGGTACGGTGGCGCAAGTTGTTGAGTCTAATATCGATAACTTTGCCGTTGGTGACTTGGTCGTATCGAACTCAGGTTGGCAGGATTATAGCGTCAGTGATGGGATAGGCGTATTGAAACTTGATAAAAACATGGCGCACCCGTCTTATGGCTTAGGTGTCCTTGGTATGCCAGGTTTCACGGGTTACATGGGTTTAACCGATATCGGCAAACCAAAAAAAGGCGAAACCTTAGTCGTCGCTGCTGCCACTGGTCCAGTAGGCGCAACGGTTGGCCAAACTGGTAATCAACTTGGTCTGCGCACCGTCGGTATAGCAGGCGGTAAAGAAAAATGCGACTTCGCCGTTAATGAGCTTGGCTTTGATATCTGTATTGACCATAAAGCGGAAGACTTTGCCGAGCAATTAAAAGCGGCGTGCCCAGATGGTATTGATATCTATTATGAAAACGTCGGTGGCAAAGTATTTGACGCCGTATTGCCACTATTGAACGCTCATGCCCGTATTCCAGTATGCGGATTAATCTCCCAGTACAACGCCACTGAACTTCCTGATGGTAAAGACCGTTTAAGTGTCTTAATGGGCAATATTCTAAGTAAACGCTTAACGGTCAAAGGCTTTATTATCTTTGAAGAATATGGTGACCATTTCCCAGAGTTCTTAAAAACTATGAGTAACTGGCTTGAGTCATGCGCAGTTAAAACTAAAGAACATCAAGTCGATGGTTTAGCACAAGCACCACAAGCTTTCTTTGATATGTTAGAAGGTAAAAATTTCGGTAAAACCGTTGTTAAGGTTGCTGACGTTAAATAATCCTTAGCGCTATTCATTAGCGCTATTAAATAGTGATGGGCTTTAATAATTAATAACATTATTAATAACCCTTTAAGCCTAAAAAAAGATACGGTTAGTGTTCGGCTTTATCCGTACGAATGGCTAATCGTCTTTAATTAACGTTTTTAATCACCGCATTTACCCAATAAAAATTAAGGATAATTATGAATATTTTAATGGTATTGACCTCACATGATCGTCTGGGTGACACTGGCGAAAAAACTGGCTTTTGGCTAGAAGAATTTGCTGCGCCCTACTATGCCTTTCTTGATGCGGGCGTTAACGTTACTATCGCCTCACCTGCCGGTGGTCAACCGCCACTTGATCCGAAAAGTGATGCACCAGACGCGCAAACCGAATTTACCAAGCGTTTTAAAAACGATGCTGAAGCACAAGAACGCCTTGCGCATACGGAAAAGCTTGCTGACGTTAAAGCCGAAGACTTTGCCTCGGTATTTTACCCCGGCGGTCATGGTCCATTATGGGATTTAGCGGTCGATAAAAACTCTATTGAGTTGATTGAAAATTTTGTTCAGCAAGACAAGCCAGTCGCCTTTGTTTGCCATTCTCCAGCAGCGCTCAAAAACGTTAAAATTGATGGCGAATACTTAGTAAAAGGTAAAACCGTAACAGGTTTTAGTAATACGGAAGAAGAAGGTGTTCAGCTCACAGACGTCGTGCCTTTCTTATTAGAAGACGTGCTAAAAGCCAATGGCGGACACTATCAAAAAGGCGCTGATTGGGAGTCTTATGTGGTTGAAGATGGCTTACTCATTACCGGTCAGAATCCTGCGTCATCAGAAGATACGGCGAAGCATCTACTTGCAAAGCTTCAAGATTAATAAGCGTCAAGATTAATACAAGGCTACTACCATGATTCGACTGCACCATCTTAACCAATCGCGCTCACTTCGTATTTTATGGCTCTTAGAAGAATTGGGACAACCCTATGACCTCATTTGCCATCAGCGCGATGCTAAGACACATCTAGCGCCAGACAGCTTAAAAGCGGTACATCCTCTGGGTAAATCGCCAGTCATTGAAATAGATGGTGAGTTGTATTCAGAGTCGGGTGCTATTACTGAGTTATTAATCGAGCGTTTTGCACCTGATCATCTGCGCCCTGCTACCGATAGCGTAGATTATGGTCATTATTTACAGTGGATTAATTTTGCAGAAAGCTCGTTGATGGTGCCACTACTGCTTGAAGTATTTACCAAAAAAGCAGGCGTGACGGATAATGAGTTTTTAAATGGCTATATCGGTCAAGAAAAGCACAAATTACTGAGCTATTTAGATAGTGCGGTCGATGGTAAGCCTTATATTGTTGGTAATCAGCTGAGTGGTGCTGACTTTATGTTGTCGTTTGACCTCATTATGTTGGCTCAGCGCCAGCAGTTAGAGGATTATCCTCATATTAAGCAATATGCGCAACAGCTTGCCAAACTTGACAGCTATCAACGCGCCATGCGTTTGGAAGCAAACCATGATAAAACGAGCGCTGTTTAATGATACTGTGTTTAATGATGCTTAGATTAATGATACCTAGCTTAACGATACTTAACTAAAAGTTGGCATCACCTAAACGCGAACGATAATTAAAAAATTATGATAAAATAGCTCAAGCACGTCTTGGGCTATTTTTATTTTCCCATCATAATTATATTTTTAACATAATTACGGTTTTAAGAAGTAAGCACTAAGACAAAATTGCATGAGTATAACTGATCATGCTTATTTGCGCTCATCTGGCAACGCCTTATAATTGGGAGAGAGTCCATGCATTCACACCATCCACTTATACAGACGATATATAGCCCATGAGTACTAACTATCAATTTAAGCCCCATGAGCAGCCGTTTATGCTGGGCTCGCCTGCCACGCCTGACCACCCTACACGCCGAAAAGTATTTTATTTATTGATCGGTATTTTTATCGGTTTAACCGCCAGTTTTCAAAACGGTTTATTGGTAGCCAATCTGACTCAAATTCAAGGTGAAATGGGCTTAACGCCGGTTGAAGGCGGTTGGATATCGGTCGCTTACAATATGACCAATGCTTGTGTGACCGTGCTGCTGTACAAAATTCGCCAACAGTTTGGTATCTCGCTATTTAGCAAAATTACCTTATTCTTTTTATTAGCAGCCACAAGTATGCAATGGTTGGTGAGTAGCAATCTGCTCAGCTCAACGACTGGCATTAGCATTGAACCTTATTATTTAGAACTGATTGCGCGTGGTTTTAGTGGCGTGGTTGCTAGTGCGATGACGGTGCTGTCTATTTTTTATTGTCTGCAAGGTATGCCAACGGCTCGACGTATTAGCGGGTTAATTTTAGGTTTTGGCTTGGTACAATTCGGTATTCCATTATCGCGTATCATCTCGCCTTATTTGGCTGTTGATGGTCAGCTTGAAAGCTTGTTTTTATTCCAAGTAGGTTTAGCACTCATTTGTTTTGCGCTCATTAATATTCTAGAGCTACCACCGGGTAATACGGAAAAGGTATTTGAGAAACTGGATATTGTCAGCTTTGCCTTTTTTGCTAGTGGTCTTGCGGCATTATCAGTATTCTTGGTACAAGGGCGCATATTGTGGTGGACGACACCTTGGCTCAGCTATCCGCTTATCATTGCGGTGGTAACGATTTCTATTGCGTTATGGATTGAGACGCATCGCAAAAACCCCATGCTACAAGTACGCTGGATGCGTAGCCGTACCATCATTGCTTTTATGATTACCGGTGCGGTCATGCGTATTTTGCTGTCAGAGCAAAGTGTGGGTGCGGCAGGACTATTGGCAAATCTTGGTTATGGCAATGATCAACTGATTGTCTTTTATGCGGTGATATTAGTCGCCACTATATTGGCATTGGTGCTTAGCATTTTTAAAACCAACGCTATGGATCTACGTCGACCAGTGATTTTTTCGGTTGCGCTGATTGCGATTGGGGCGTGGATAGATACGGGGGTATCGCTAGATTCTACGCCCTCTATGTTTTATTTTAGTCAATTTATGATCGCTTTTGCTGCCGTTTATTTTATGGGTCCCATGGTATTTGAAGGCATGTTCCGTGCCATTGCTAATGGTCCTGCATATATTATTAGTTTTTCAGTGATTTTTGGTATTTCACAGACGGTTGGTGGTTTAGCAGGGGCAGCGGGTATTCAAGCTTTTACTACCATCCGCACGCAAATGCATTATGCAGATATGGTCGACTCCATGAGTACGGGTAATCCAGCAACAATGACGCAAATGCTACAAGGAATTCAGCGCCAAGCAACGGTCGCTGCTTATGATGACTTATTCTTTTTAATGGCAATGAGTGCCACAATTACCGTAGTTTATCTATTGATTGTTTATTTTTATTATCGTTATCATAAACGCAATCCACTTGCCAAAGAGCTTGCTGCGTTAGCAGAAATGATGGGCAAAAAATAGCAGATAGTACAATTTTTATTGTGTATCCTATGCTTACGATTACCTTATGACTATTTTTTTAAAGTTACTTATTATGCCTATTAGATCCCTTAGGAGCGCGTCATGAACGAAGAAAAATCTAACAGCTTTGACGATGTAAGCGCCCCTAACAGAACCGCCCAAACATCAGAGAACGTACCTGAAAATAATGCACCTGAGACTATAACTGTTAAGCCAGAGACAACAGCACCCGAAACTACCGCTAACTTAAATAAAACTGATGATAAACAAGAACATATAAATACCGATGACATAAGCAATAATGACGCAGCAGATGATACACCGATGCCGCCCACTGAACCGATTCCTGGACCGGCAGGTTGGTCACCCAAAAAGAAGTCGTTGCTTAATTTAGGTTTACTGATTGCACTGATTGTCATTGGTGTATCATTGATTTTATATGCGTGGAAGTTGCCACCCTTTACACCAACCTTGCAGCAAACTAATAATGCTTTTGTAAAAGGTCAAACCACGATTATCAGCCCACAAGTTTCTGGCTATGTTACTGAAGTGGCTGTGCAAGATTTTGCTAGCGTCAAAGCGGGTGATTTATTAGTAAAAATAGATGATCGTACTTTTCAACAGCAGCTTGAGCAAGCCCAAGCCAATATCGACGTTGCCATGACCAACCGCTCTAGTAACGCACAGGATACTGAGTCCAGCCAAGCGCAAATTAAAGCGCGAGAAGCGGACGTGTACAGCGCAAAAGTCAGTGTTGATAGCGCGCGTGAAGACGTAAATCGCTATCAAGGGCTGGTCGCTATTGGCGCAGTTGCCAGTGCTGAAGTTGCTCATGCCAAAGCACAGCTTGCCAAAGCCGAAGCTGGTGTACAGCAAGCCGAAGCGAATCTGCAAGCAGCTAAGGAAGCCAGTAAAAAAACCAGTGGTAGCATATCTTCATTGGATGCCAATATTAAAAATGCTGAAGCGGCAGCCAAGCAAGCACAGATTAATCTAGACAATACGATTATTACTGCGCCTGAATCCGGACAGCTGAGTCAAGTTAGTGTTAAGACTGGTCAATATGTCACCGCCGGTACGCAGCTGATGTATATTGTTCCAAGAGGCGTTTGGATTATCGCAAACTTTAAAGAAACCCAAGTCGCAAATATGACCATTGGAGAACCAGCAACTGTTCATGTTGATGCACTAGGTGGTACGAAATTTAGCGGACGCGTTAGTAATATCTCACCTGCTACTGGTAGTGAATTTAGCGCCGGTGCCGCCAATCCTGCAACTGGTAATTATATTAAAATTGCTCAGCGTATTCCCGTACGTATCGATTTAGACCAAAATCAGCCTGAACTGGCACAACTTCGCCCTGGTATGTCAGTTTCTGTCGATGTTGATACTAAAACAAAATAAAGGACAAAATAAAATCAAGATATTAATCTTAATCAAGTCCTTTTTTAAACCATTATTTTTATAAGATATAGTTAACGAAAAGCCATTCCATTCGTCAAATTTATTATGACGGTGGAATGGCTTTTTTGTGTCGATTAAATATTAATTAAATATAAGCGCCTTGCACAGCTTATGGTAATAAACGCTTAGTATTCCAGCTTGCGCCATTTTCATCGCTGTCATTATTGTTACGACTATACACGATGCGATCATGCATACGATTGGCGCGACCTTGCCAAAACTCAATCTCATCAACCGTAATCTCATAGCCACCCCAAAACTCTGGCGTGGGCACTTGAGTGTTTTCTGGATAGTCACTTTGTAACTGATTGAATGTTTGCTCCATTACTTCTCGGTTGGCAACTTCACCACTTTGTGGTTGGCTCACCCACGCGCCCACTTGACTGTCATGGGGACGCTTTTGGAAGTACTCAGCAGATTTTTGCGCCTCTATTTTAGCAATGCTGCCACTGATACGGATTTGTCGTTCCAATTTATGCCAAAAGAATAACGCTTCAGCATTAGGATTTTCAGCGATATCTTGTCCTTTAGCACTTTCATAATTGGTATAAAAAACGATACCATTTTGAGTAATTTCACGCATCAATACGATACGCACACTCGGTTTATTATCAGCACCGCAAGTTGCCAAACTCATGGCGTAAGGCTCTTGGACATTGACTTCTATTGCCTCCTGCATCCACGCTTTTAATAGCTCAAATGGAGATTCAGGAACCGATGACTGGTCAAGACTGCCTTTTTCGTATGATAACCGTTGGTCGGTAAAATCCATGCTCATAAACGCTTCCTTATTATTGATATTAATTTTTATGCTTGCTAATTTGCTAATCATTGTCATTTAATTAAACGCGGTTAGCTTAGCCTAAAACAGATTTGATATGTTTGGCTAAATCATTTGCCATTAAATCACATTCTATTTCATCATCTGACTCAACCATCACCCGAATCATCGGTTCCGTACCCGACTGACGAATCAGTAAACGACCCCGACCCTCTAACGTAGCGCGCGCTTTCTCAAACGCCGCTACCAGCTCTTCATGAGCAAAAGGGTCTTGCATAGTCGCCAAACGTACATTGACCAGTTTTTGTGGCAATACTTCAAAGCCTTCAGTCAGCTCGCTTAGCGCCTTCTGTTGTTGTTGCATGACTGCCAATACTTGTAAGCCCGCAATAATCGCATCACCCGTGCGACTTTTATCTAAACACAAAATATGTCCTGACGGCTCACCGCCGAGTATCCAGTCATTGGCGTCCAGCTCTTGCATCACATAACGGTCACCAACTTTAGCACGCGTAAATGCAATGCCAGCCGCTTTTAATGCCAACTCTAAACCCATGTTGGTCATGAGTGTGCCTGCAACGCCTGCTGCTGGTGTCGCGCCTTGGGTGGCTAGTACGTATAAAATACCATCTCCATCTACCAAATTGCCCGCTTCATCGACCATCACAATACGATCGCCATCGCCATCTAACGCAATCCCAACATCCGCTTCATGGGATAAGACTGCTTGTTGCAGGCTTTCAGGATGAGTAGAACCACAGTTTTCGTTAATATTAATACCGTCAGGGGTGTTATTGATAGCAATCACATTAGCACCAAGCTCACGCAATACGCGCGGCGCGACACTATATCCTGCACCATTAGCACAATCTACCACCACGGTCAGATGACCTAGATCATATTGATACGGAAAGCTGCCCTTACAGAATTCAATATAACGACCTTTCGCATCATCAATTCGGTGGTTTTTACCCAATTCTGCAGGATCTATGATGGGCATCAATAGACTGGCATTCTCCGTACTACTCATAATCGCTTGCAATTTATCATTAATGGCATTTTGCATCTCATCGGTCAGTTTTTTACCATCCGCTGAAAACAATTTAATACCATTATCATAATATGGATTATGTGACGCTGAAATCACGACACCGGCATTGGCATGAAAACTACGTGTTAAATGAGCAATGGCAGGTGTTGGTAATGGACCTAGCATATGTACATCAACGCCTGCTGCATTAAATCCAGCTTGTAGCGCCCCTTCAATCACGTAGCCTGACAGTCTAGTATCTTTACCGATAACCACACTAGGCTTACGCTCGGGATTATCATTATTTTCTATTAAGACGCGTCCAGTGACATAACCTAACTTTAAAATAAAATCGGGGGTAATTGGCATTTCCCCAAACTTACCACGAATACCATCAGTGCCAAAATAGCTCATTATAGTTATTTCCTTATCCTAAAAGCTAACTGCTAAAAACGAAAGATCTGACAACCGTATTAATGAACACATTTATACGAACACGTTTATACGAAAGTCTGTCGCTGCCTTATTTTACAAAAAAAACAGCCAACAATGAGTGAGCATTGTTGACTGTTTGTATCTTGCGGTCACAATAGTCGTGAAGCGTTGCCGTTACCAATCAGATAAATATCATCAAGAATACTGGCTATACTTCATATCTACTTTATACCATACTATTGTTTATAAAAGTATGGATTAATTGACGCGATAGTTCGGTGCTTCTTTAGTGATTTGTACATCATGTACATGTGACTCTTTCATACCCGCTGAGGTGACTCTAATAAACTCTGGTTTATTGCGCATTTCTTCAATCGTTGCGCAGCCCGTGTAACCCATCGATGACCGTAAGCCTCCAACCAATTGATTCACAATACCAGCGACTGGTCCTTTATAAGGCACACGCCCTTCAATACCTTCTGGTACGAGTTTTTCTACGCCATCTTTAGCATCTTGGAAGTAGCGATCTGAGGAGCCATTATCGCCTGACATCGCACCTAAACTGCCCATACCACGGTACGCTTTATAGTAGCGACCTTGAAATAACTCCACTTCACCGGGTGCTTCTTCTGTACCTGCCATTAGTGAGCCAACCATAATACATGATGCACCGGCAGCGATAGCTTTTGCCATATCACCTGAATAGCGAATCCCACCATCCGCAATCAGTGGAATACTGTTTTGCAAGGCACTGGCAACACTATCAATAGCTGATATTTGTGGCACACCGATACCTGCGATAATACGCGTGGTACAAATTGACCCAGGACCAATACCGACTTTAACTGCATCGGCGCCAGCATCACGTAATGCTTTAGCCGCATCGCCAGTGGCTATATTGCCACCGATGACTTGAATATGTGGAAAGTTCTTTTTGACCCAAGCCACTTTATCAATCACGCCTCTTGAATGACCATGAGCGGTATCAACGACGATAACGTCCACATCCGCAGCCACCAACGCTTCAACGCGAGCTTGGGTATCTGCACCAGTACCAACAGCTGCGCCGACACGCAAACGACCTTGCTCATCTTTACAAGCATTGGGATTGTTTTCAGCTTTAGCAAAGTCATTAACGGTAATCAGACCGCGCAGACGGAAATCATCATTAATAACAATGACTTTCTCAATACGGTGCTCATGAAGCAAACGCTTGATATTTTCGTTACTTTCGCCTTCATGAACCGTTACTAACTTCTCTTTTGGGGTCATGATTTGGCTGACGGGCAAACGTAAATTAGTCTCAAAACGCCAATCGCGATGGGTAACAATACCAACCACTTTATCCGTGCCTTTTTCAACCACTGGTACGCCTGAAATATTATGATCTTGCGTCAGTTTTAGTAACTCACCGATAGTCATCTCAGGATGTACAGTAATTGGGTCAACGACAGTACCCGCCTCAAACTTCTTCACGCGGCGTACTTGCATAGCCTGTAGAGCGATGTCCATATTCTTATGTAAGATACCCATGCCGCCCAATTGCGCCATCGTAATCGCCATTTCGGACTCAGTAACCGTATCCATAGCCGCAGAAATGAGCGGCAGATTCAGCGTGATACTATTGGTCAAACGTGTCGATAAGTTGGCAGTTTTTGGCAGGACTTCAGAATAGGCTGGTAACAATAAAACGTCATCAAAGGTGAAGGCTTCATCGACAATACGTAACATACATACCCCTAGCGGTGGTTATTTTGATGGGTGGGAGCTTAGCATTAAGTGTGTAAATCAGAACTATGACCATCAGCAAATGCTAAATACAGACCTTTGCTGTGATTGAAGGATTGATTGGCTGAATAGTGATGCAAATGTAGCACCTTTTTTCTCTATTCTTAATCGCTCAGTTATCCCTTAAAAATAACGCTACATTATACCAAATAAGCACAGCGTTCGTATAATTTATTTACTATGTTATTTGACAGAGCATTAGTTATCATAAATCAGACAGCTGGCTAACCATTTATTTACTTTGAATCTCTTTTACAAGTTAAAGGCTCAGCTAATAGAAAGGATTATTATTGTTGCAGATAAAAAAATACGTCTGAATAATAAGCTAAATTAGATGAAAAAAGCCAGCACACGCTGACTTTTTATGATTAGTCACATTTAATAATGAAGATAATGACCCTAAGAACGACGCCACGTCGTACCTGTACGGCTGTCTTCTAATTCAATACCTGAATCTATAAGTTGCTCACGTATTTCATCGGCACGCGCAAAGTTTTTATTGGTTTTGGCATCAGCACGTTCAAGAATTAAAGCATCGATATCTGCATCACTAAAGCCGTCGACTGGCGCATCGCCAATCACTGCCTGCAAAAATTGCTGAACAGGCTGCTGTAGAATATTCAAGACTTGAGCAAGGGCTTTTAATTGTTGTGCCAATTGCCATGCCTGCGCAGCATCCTCTGCTTTAGCAGCTTTATTGATATCTCGTGCCAGCCCAAAGAGCACACTGATAGCAGAGGAGCTATTAAAGTCGTCATTCATCGCGGCAATAAATTCTTGTCCAGCGGTTGTATTATAAACTTCGCTAGTCAGTTCATCAGTGACGCTAATTGTTTGTCCTTGTAATTGCTCTGCTGATTTTAAGGCATGATATAGTCTACTTAGGCTATTATGAGCTTCATCTAAGGCGCTATCTGAGAAATTCACTTGGCTGCGATAATGGCTCGATAATAAGAAAAAACGCACGGTTTCTGGCAAATATTGCGCCATCACATCGCGAATGGTAAAGAAGTTCCCCAACGATTTGGACATTTTTTCGCCATCAACATTGATAAAGCCGACATGCATCCAATTACGCGCATATTCACAACCAGTGCTGGCTTCTGACTGAGCAATTTCATTTTCATGATGCGGAAATTGTAAATCATGCCCGCCACCATGAATATCAAAAGTATTGCCCAAGCATTTGGTTGACATTGCTGAGCACTCAATATGCCAGCCTGGACGACCTTGACCCCATGGCGATGCCCATTGCGGCTCATTCGGTTTTGCCGCTTTCCACAATACAAAGTCGAACGGATTGCGTTTTACATTCTCAATTTCAACGCGCGAGCCGGCTTGCATGTCGTCCAAATTACGTTTGGAAAGTTTGCCATAATCTGCAAAGCTATCAACCGCATAGTAGACATCGCCATTATCAGCGGCATAGGCATAATCGCCTTTCACTAAAGTGCCAATCATATTTTGCATCTCATCAATATGATCGGTGGCGCTTGGTTCAGCATTCGGTGTTAAGCAGCCCAGTGCCGCGGCATCTTCATGCATAGCGATAATAAAACGCTCAGTTAACGCGCCAATATTTTCGCCATTTTCAGCAGCGCGCGTGATTATTTTGTCATCAATATCAGTAATATTACGCACATAATTAACCTGATAGCCCAGCTGCGTCATCCAGCGCACCGCCATATCAAAGGCAACCATCACTCGCGCATGACCAATATGACAATAATCATAAACGGTCATGCCACACACATACATACCCACGTGCCCTTCGGTAAGCGGTGTAAATATCTGCTTACGTCCCGTAAGTGAGTCATAAATAGACAACTGAGACATAGCAGTAGCAAGTGGTGTGGTCATTATTAATAGCCTTATAAGTGAAAATATAATAAATAAAAATACGCAATAATATATAAAGAATTGGTCATAATGACATCAAATAAGGACTCTCATCCTAAGCAGTGAATGAACTGTCTTATTTGAATACACTATCTAAGATAAATATAGCCCTGTATCTTAGCTAAAATAGCCGTAAAATACTACAATGGTCACACGCGCACTCAGGCTACGAGCCTAACAGCCTCTAAAAAACCTCTCTATGAATGATAATTAACTGAAAAAATAAGGATAACTCATGGGCAATCGTTTAAGTAAAATCTATACTCGCACCGGCGATGATGGCAGTACCGGCATGGCAGATGGTAGCCGAGTCAGTAAAGCGGATCATTTATTTAGCGTTATGGGTGATATTGATGAGCTTAACTCGCATATTGGTTTGGTACGTGCACATTTAGCACAAGCACAAGCAGCTTCAAAAACCAATAGCCAATCATTACCTGAACGCCTGCAACCAAGTAACTCACAAACAGGCAGCTTACAAACAAGCGGCATGCAACAAAACGATAGCCAACTTATAGGCTCGGACTTTGCCCAAGCCTTAATCGTTATTCAGCATTTATTATTTAACATTGGCGGTGAGCTTGCCATGCCAGAATATGAAGGCGTGAATGCCAGTCATATCGATTGGTTAGAGCAGCAAATTGACGCAATGAATACCACATTGCCACCGCTCAAAGATTTTATTTTACCGACAGGTTCGGTATTGGTCAGTCAGCTGCATGTGGCACGTACCGTGTGTCGCCGCGCTGAACGTCAAGCGGTATTATTACAGCAGCAACAGCCCAATGCCATTCGTAGTACAGCGGTTAGTTTAATCAATCGCATCTCCGACTGGCTATTTGTCGCTGCCAGATTTTGTACCGATCTAGCCCATGTCTCGGAAGTATTATGGGATAGCCAAGTGTTACAAAAACTTGCCGACCGTCAAAAATAAATCCGTATTTAAAACTAAAAAAGCGCCCGTAATCTAAATCTATTACGGGCGCTTTTTTATATAACAAACTACCTATTAAGTGATACTTTCAAAAGCAATTAATAAGTGGCACTGCCATCTTCAATAATCACCATATCAATACTCTCGTCTTTTGGCACTGCTGCTGGCGCTTTTGGGGTCACAGGTGCGCTTGCTTCAGGCTTTGAGGGTGTTTTTGTTATTGACGCGGATTCGCTGCTTTGATTATTTGAATTATTTGTCGATGGCAAGGCAGGTTTTGCTGGTTGCGCTGGCTTGGCAGGCTGAGCTGGCGCTGCTGGTTTTGGCGGGCGCACAGGCTGATTTTGATTGCTATTTTGCACCGGTTCACGGCGACGCGGCTGCACTTGAGCAGGTACTTGAACTTGCAAGCCGTCTATCGCTGACTTTAGTAATGACGTTGCCAACACATCTGCCACAACACTGGTTAACGCAGGCTGTCCGGCAATACGAACGCGCACTTGTCCACCTTGTGCACCAGCAACATAGGTAAAGGCATCATCAATGAGCATATTGTCATTGATACGAATATTACCTTGTGCCAACACCGTCTCTAAACCTGGTTGATTGTTCGCGGCACTGACTTGACTGGCTTGATATAAATCCTCAGTCGGTACAGTGATACTCACACTCGCCTGACACGTTGTCATACCATTGGCATTCGCTTCTTGTAATACAGACGCATTTTGTACATTGATAGCAACCCCATTGACCTTACTACTGATCGCCCCACTCTCAAGGCTAATCTCAGCATTATTGGCATAGTTGTTGGACAATATTTGCGCTTCTTGATAGAGCATATTTTTTAGTGACGCTCGGAGTCTTTCTTGTACCAATGGATTGTCGCAGCTAACAGCAGGTGCAGCGGTACTTTTAGTAGCAGGCTGCTCAACTTGTTTTTCAGTATCATCGGTCTTATCTGAGCGACTACAACCGGTCACCGCCAAGCCACACAGCATACCGATACCGGCAACATGCTGCCATTTTACCCATCTATTATTTGCGACGCTCATACTGGTTGTGCTCCCAAGTTACTCATTTTGCCACTGCCGATAGACGGTGTTTGACATTACTTAATTTGATATCACCTAATAAAAGGCAATCGATAGAAAATATGAATAGAAAAATCACGCCATTATACGAGGTTTCGTTGAAATGGTCATTACGCCAGCCCTTTGATATACAAATAAAACATAGCATTCGCTCAAAATAGCGCTTTTGGTTGCAAAAGTATAACAAATACTGCTGAGAATACTGCTAACTCCGACACAATCCGTCCTTACAATAATAGAATTACAGTAAACATTGTTAGCAAATATGAATTTTTCAGCTTAATAGTCATTTTATAGTGACGATAACTATATCGACCCTATTTTATCTATATTTATGGTAATAACGATAATTTATAAACTAATGATATTCTTATCAGCATGGTCGCACACGATGATAAATCTTAAAAACACTCGTCTGTTAGGACATCGTGGCGCACGCAGTGAAGCGCCAGAAAATACCTTGTTTGGTTTTCAGCATGCGCACAGCTTGCAGGCGCGTGGCTTGGCAGGAGTTGAATTTGATGTGCAGCTCACTATGGATGGGCATTTGGTGGTCTTTCACGATGAAACCTTGTTACGGTTATGTGGTTTGCAATCGCGCATTGACCAACTTAGCCTTGCTGAAATACAACGTTATCTGCAATCAGGGCATCAAATCATTACTTTAGATGCGTTGTCACAAGCCTTACCTTTGTCGTTAAAAGCACTTGCCGCATCTAAGCTATCAGCCGCGCAATTATTGATTGAACTGCAAAAACGGGCACGAAACAGTTTATATGGCTTACCGAATATCGCACCTTTTTTAGCGCCAATCTCCAGTGTAGAATCACAAGCGCATGCCCTGACACGCTTTACTCATATCGAGTTGGAAGTAAAAACTCATAACCGAACTAATTATCGACAGCTCATCAAAGCCTTAGCTAATTATCTGGTTGACAGTCCACTCGCCAGCTTACCCATTGTTGTCACAAGTTTTGACACTTATCTTCATGCTAAGATGCAGCGCCATAAAGCCCTTAATAAGCTACGACGCGGTTTATTGGTGCGTACGCAGCAGGAATTAGATAACGCACCCAATACGGCATTGCAGCTTGGCTGTATGCAGCTTGGGGTCTACTATCCGTTACTAACTCGCGCAGTGATTCAAAACTGTCATCGTTACGGTCTGCCCGTTAGCGCGTGGACGGTGAATGACATTGAAAATATAAAGCAACTGGTTGACTGGCAAGTAGATTTTATTATCACTGACATTCCAACGCAGCTGTTATAAAACCAAAAAAAACTCGCTCTAACAATAATAGACCGCCAACATTATTACGTATAAAAATCTCCAATATTAAATATTATAATCAAATATTTAGCATTTATTTAATATCTACTACAGACTGCACTCTCTTCATTTTCATCTACACTCTTCATTGAAAACAAGCCTTTTATATTCAAGCTGGCTTTAACACAATAGTGCCATTATTTACATATTTGCTTAATTCCTGATAGTTAGTAGGGTTTTTAAGGGATAGTATTCTATAATTCATACAAGTTATTGTTATTTAGTAGGATTTTTCTAGTGTATAACCGTTCACTTTCCTGTATTTTTAGGGTAATATAGAGACTGAAATCAATACCGTTAGGGATATTATATGATTGCAAAAAAAGCAATGGGCTTACCACTTAAAGGCTTACGTTTGGCTATTAAGTCTGGTGACACGCTCATACAAACGGCTGGCACTCAAGCATTGCGTTTTAAGACGTGGTTCGATGATAGCAAGGCTGGTGAAGTTCTAAATGAGCAGCCTAGTGCAACACGCGGCTATATAACGGATAAATCTGCTGATGCAAGCAAGCAGGATTCGGTGTCTATGAATGAGACTATCGATATTCGAGAACTTGAGTTTAAAAAAGCGCCGATTAACTGGATACCGGCTGCTATTTTGATAGCCACTCCACTTGCTGCGGCTGTCGTTACACCGTGGTATCTCATGACGCATCAAGTCAGTGCGCCAGTATGGGGTGTGTTTGGTGCCTTTATGGTATGGACAGGTATTAGTATTACCGCAGGCTATCACCGTCTGTTGTCGCATCGTGCCTATAAAGCTCACCCTATCGTTAAGAACTTTTTATTACTCGGTTCTACCCTTGCGGTTCAAGGCTCAGCTTTTGATTGGGTATCTGGTCACCGTAGTCATCACCGTCATGTCGATGACCGCTTAGATGATCCGTATTCAGCAAAACGCGGCTTTTTCTTTAGCCATATGGGGTGGATGTTGCGTAACTATCCAAGCGGCAGATTTGACTATAAAAACATCCCTGACTTAACTAAAGACAAAGTGCTGCAAATTCAGCATAAATATTATGGTCTTTGGGTATTAGCCGCGAACGTTGGCTTAGTAGCGGCAGTTGGTTGGCTGATTGGTGATGTATGGGGTACGTTGGTACTGGCTGGACTATTGCGTCTGGTATTAACCCATCACTTTACTTTCTTTATTAACTCGCTTTGTCACATCACGGGTACACGCCCTTATACCGATACCAATACGGCACGTGATAACTTTTTCTTAGCGCTATTTACTTGGGGTGAAGGTTATCATAACTACCATCACTTCTTCCAATACGATTATCGTAATGGTGTGAAATGGTGGCAATATGATCCTACTAAATGGCTGATTGCTGGATTGTCAAAAGTAGGTTTAACTTCTGAGTTACGTACGGTTGATGACACCACGATTAAACATGCTGAAGTACAAATGCAGTTTAAACAAGCGCAGCAGCAAATTGATACGGTGAAATCAGGTGGACTTGATATCACACATGCGATGCAAAGCTTCCAAGACCGTATTAAGTTTGAATTTGAAGCCTTTACGCAAACAGTTGAAGAATGGCAAGCATTAAAAGCTAAAGCCATTGAGATGAAAAAGACTGAGTTTGCAGATCGTTTGCATGAAGTTGATGAAAATCTTAAACATGAATATGCGAAGATTGAAGAAAAAATCCATGCGCATAATGATAATTTAAAAATAGCCTTCCGCTCTATTGGCTATAACAATAAAGCTGCTTAAGTCTGCATATCATAAAAAGTTATTTATTTAAAAAGTTTCTCCTCCCCTTTATCTAGATTAGATAGAGGGGATTTTTTTATGTAGGGTTTTAGTTAGGCAATTTTTAGGCTATGTTATAGTGGTTTGATGTTATTTATATATACACGGATACCTTACTATGCACTACCACAATACTTATAAAAATTTAGATACCCGTCTTTATACTCGCCAGCTGCCGACACCACTTGATAATCCGCGCGCTGGTCATTTGAATTTGCAAGTAGCGGAGCAACTTGGTTGGGCAGACGATGCGGATTTAATGGCGCATTGGGTTGAGATTCTTGGCGGTCATTATGTGCCTGAGCAGTTTGCGCCGTTATCTATGGCTTATGCAGGGCATCAGTTTGGTCAATGGGCAGGTCAATTGGGTGATGGGCGCGGCTTACTGATGGCGCAAGTGCTCGATAAAGATGGTCAATTACAAGATTTGCATTTAAAAGGTAGTGGTCTGACGCCTTACTCTCGTATGGGTGATGGACGTGCTGTGCTACGTAGTACCATTCGCGAATATTTATGCGGTCATGCGCTTACGCAACTCGGCATTGCATCTTCTAATGCGCTTGGGTTTATTGTGTCGGATACGCCAGTACACCGCGAACGTATCGAATCTGGTGCAGCATTAATGCGCGTTGCTGACAGTCATATTCGTCTTGGTCACGTGGAATGGATTGCCAGCTTTGCCCCTGATTTATTGGACGAGTTTACCGATTATATGATTGACACTTATTATCCAGACTGCCGTAACAGTGAGCAGCCAGTTTTGGCATTTTTACAAGCGGTGGTCGAGCGTAGCGCACGGATGATTGCCGATTGGCAGCTGATTGGCTTTGCGCATGGGGTAATGAATACGGATAACTTATCCATTACTGGCAGCACGTTAGATTTTGGACCGTTTGGTTTTATGGAGCGCTTTAACCCCGCTTGGATTAATAATCACTCTGACTACAGTGGACGCTATGCGTATCAGAATCAGCCTGCTATCGGACATTGGAATCTCAATAATTGGCTACCACATTTTATGCGTTTGACCCAAGCTGGCGTCACGCGTGACAGTTTGGCGGCGTGCTTAGAGGTCTATGAGCCAGTCTTTATGCAGCATTATCAACAAGGGCTGTGCCGCAAATTAGGATTGCCCCATCAGTCCGAGAGCCTAGTCTTAGCGTTTGAATTTCTAACTTTCCTAGAAGACAACTTATTAGATTATACCAATAGCTTTCGGGCATTACTGGGACTGGTAGCAACAGAGGCTCACCCTCATGAGCAACAATTATTAGCAAATCTGCTCGCTGAGCTTAATGAGGATGCCAAACAGGTTTGGCAGGATTGGCAAACGCGTTATATGACCCAAATTCAAGCGGCTTCCCAAGAGCAAGTTGTGCTTGATTTACAATCTAATAATCCGGTCTATATTTTGCGTAATGATATGGCACAACGTGCTATTGACGCGGCTGAACAAGGACAATTTGAGGAAGTTGCACGGCTTTTTGACTTACTACAGACTCCTTATATCGTCCAAGACATTGCTACAGATTTAGATAGCCGTCCGCCTGCACCAAATGCAAGACCTTTGCCGATTAGCTGTTCTTCTTAAAAAGAGTATTTGTTTTGTATGGCATAGCTATTTTTAATTCTGACATTGTAGCTCTAACACAATCTAAATCTTTATTATCAATATGCTAAATATAGAGTATCAATTTTCGCTATATTTACATATTTCCTCTTTGTTGACTAGGAACTCAATTATTAATAGTGCTAGAATAAACTGCTGTCAACTTTCGTTTGTCTATAATACCTTCAGCTTTTAAGGTATTTCTTCATTAACAGTATAATCTAAAGCATTGATTTAACTTTATTACCGTTTATTTTATTTTAATTTATTCTAACAATGGCGATGACTATGGCTAAGACTATGAATGACGATACTAATTTGAATACAGATAATCACAGTACGGATAAAGAGCAGTTTGAGCAAGCCGCTCTCCATTATCATGCCCACCCTCGTCCAGGTAAAATCTCGGTTACCCCTACCAAGCAGCTTGCGAACCAACGTGACTTGGCGTTGGCGTATTCACCTGGTGTGGCAGTGCCTTGTCTTGAAATTCAAAGAGACCCTTCTTTAGCGGCAAAATATACGGCTCGTAGCAACTTGGTTGGTGTTATCACTAACGGTACTGCGGTGCTCGGTTTAGGTAATATTGGCGCATTGGCTTCTAAACCTGTGATGGAAGGTAAAGGCGTTCTATTCAAAAAATTCGCGGGTATTGATGTTTTCGATATTGAAATTAATCAAAATGATCCAGATAAATTTATCGAAGCAGTTGCCGCTTTAGAGCCAACATTCGGTGGTATTAATCTAGAAGATATTAAAGCACCAGAATGTTTCAAAATTGAGCGCGAATTGCGTGAACGTATGAATATTCCTGTGTTCCATGATGACCAACACGGCACATCGATTATTGTTGCCGCAGCAATGCTAAATGCCTTAATCATTACTGGCAAAAAAATCGAAGATTTAAAAATCATCTGTTCAGGTGCAGGCGCAGCAGCCATTTCTTGCTTAAATATCATCTGTGCGCTTGGTGTGAATAAAGACAATATCTATGTGTCTGACTCACGCGGTATCATTAGCACTCGCCGCGAAAACTTAGATGAAACCAAGCAGATGTACGCTCGTGATACTGACGCAACAACTATTGAAGAAGTGATTGATGGTGTCGATATGTTCTTAGGGCTGTCTATGCCTGGTACATTGACAGAAGATATGGTTCGCCGTATGGCCAAAGACCCCATCATCTTTGCGCTTGCCAACCCAACGCCTGAGATTATGCCTGAATTGGCACATGCTGTTCGTCCCGACGTCATTATGGCAACGGGTCGCTCAGACTATCCAAACCAAGTGAACAACGCCTTATGTTTCCCTTATATCTTCCGCGGTGCGTTAGATGTCGGCGCGACGACTATTAATGAAGAAATGAAAATTGCCTGCGTACGTGCTATTGCCGCCATGGCGCATGTTGAAGCCACGCCAGCTGCACACAGCAAAAATATTGACAATACCCCAAGCTTTGGTCGTGAATATTTGATTCCAGGACCACTAGAGCCAAACTTAATCATCGAGATTGCATCAGCCGTAGCAAAAGCTGCAATGGATACCGGTGTTGCGACATTGCCTATCGAAGATTTGACAGCATATCGTCAGCATCTGTCTGAGTTTGTTTATAACTCAGCCTTCGTCATGAAGCCTATCTTTGCACGTGCAAAGTCAGCGCCTAAGCGTATCGTGTACTGTGAAGGCGAAGACAATAATGTCCTACTTGCCGTGCAGGTTGTGGTTGATGAAGGTTTGGCGCAGCCTATCTTGGTCGGTCGCCCAGCAATCATTGAATCCAATATCAAAAAACTTAGCTTGCGTCTAAAAGATGGTGACAATATTACTATCGTTAACATTGATGATGATCCACGCTACAAAGATTACTGGCAGGGATACTACGAAAAGAACAAACGCAATGGGGTTAGCATTGAGCTTGCACGTCGTGATGTTCGCCGTGAGACGACGCTAGTCGGTGCATTATTGGTTGAAAATGGCGATGCCGATGGTATGATTTGTGGCACCTTTGGTCATTACCAGTTGCATCTTAAATATTTGCAAAACGTTATCGGTAAAAAAGAAGGTATCAGCGATTTTTATTCGATGAATGCGGTGTTAATGCAAGATCGCAATATCTTTATCGCGGACACCTATATTCATGAAGACCCAACTGCTGAACAATTGGCAGAAATGACGGTATTGGCTGCTGACCAATTACGTCGTTTTAACATCACCCCGCGTGTGGCTTTGGTATCGCATTCTAACTTTGGCACCTCAGATCGTGCCAGCGCGGTGAAAATGCGTAAAGTATTCCAGTTGCTCAGTGAGATGAATGTTGACTTTGATTTTGATGGTGAAATGCAAGGTGATGCGGCATTAGACGTTAATATCCGTGCCCACGATTTACCATCAAGTAAACTTCAAGGTGCAGCAAACCTACTTATTTTGCCAACGGTAGATGCGGCAAATATTTCTTTTAATCTGCTTAAAACAGCGACTGGCAGCGCCACTATTGGACCTATTTTATTGGGTGCTAATAAGCCAGTTCATATCTTAACCCCATCAGCAACAGCACGCCGTGTGGTTAATATGACAGCACTTGCAGTCACTGAAGCGCAAGACTTAGAAAATGAGCAGAAGTAGTTGGTGATGTAAATAAAGACGTTACGATAAGCCTAATCGTAACAGGTCACTATCATTAATTTATCGTGACAGTCTGTTATAATAAAACCAGCCAACGCCTTCAATCGCGTTGGCTGGTTTTTTTTGGCATTTTATGTAGCGGCATTAACGATTAAAAAGCAAATATATTCATAAAATTATAAAGAGGTTACGATGCAAGTCTATCTTGTTGGTGGCGCAGTACGTGATAAGCTATTAGGTCGTCCTATCAAGGATAAAGACTTTGTGGTAGTAGGTACGACGGTCGCTGACATGCTTGCTGCTGGATTTAATCAAGTGGGCGCAGACTTTCCTGTATTTTTACACCCCACCACTCAAGAAGAATATGCACTGGCACGTACTGAGCGTAAGCTTGGACATGGCTACCAAGGGTTTAGCGTTCATACCAGTCCTGATGTCACCCTAGAAGAAGACTTACAACGCCGCGATTTAACGGTTAACGCCATGGCAATTGAAGTGACTAGCCTTACTGATAACCGCCCTATTAGTGGTAAAGTCATTGATTATTATGGTGGCTTACAAGATATCGAAAATAAGGTTTTACGCCATGTGTCAGAAGCTTTTAGCGAAGATCCATTACGTGTTTTAAGAACCGCACGTTTTTATAGTCGCTATTATGATTTAGGATTTTCTATTGCTGATGAAACCTTGCATTTAATGCAAATGCTGGTCAGTTCCGGTGAGCTTAAACATCTTAGTGCGGAACGTATTTGGCAAGAATCCAGTCGCGCCATGATGCAAAACTCCCCGCAGGTTTATTGGCAGCAACTTTTTATAAGCGGTGTATTACAAGCTTGTTTTGCGCCTCTACATCAGGCTTGGACAGATATTCATATACGTGAGACTGTACAAACAGCGCTTTATTTTTCAGCACAAATGCAATTGAACTTATCACAGCGTTGGGCATTGCTAATGACCAGTCTCAATCCTGCGTTATTTAATGCAAATGTTAATATTGATAGTAACGATGATACAACTGCTGCTATCAAACAAATTAGCAGTATTGGCAACACGGTTAAAGCGCCCAAAATGCATACTCAGTTTGCCAGCTTATTTAGCCAACAAACACAACATTTAAAGGCGATAAACACGCTGACAGCTGCACAAAAAATAGATTTGCTTCAAGCCTGTAGTGCCCATAAAGAACCAGAGAAGCTTTCTCAACTATTGGTAACCAGTCACGTATTACAATTGGCACAACAGCATCGGCAAATGATGCTAGCGCTGAATAGTTTTCATGCTATCAGTATGGCAGATATCGCGCCAGACCTTAAAGGAGCGAATATCGGTGCAGCGTTACGCCTTGCACGTATTAAGCACTTGCAAGCGCAAACCATGACTATAAACAATAAAACATCAACAGCGTTATGAACTACTTATCTACTGACGCAAACTTAATGAATCAATTAGCCCCTGTCATGCTAGTAACGGGTAGTGCCAAACGTATTGGTGCAGCCATTATTCGTGCTGCCCACCGTCAAGGCTATCGCGTCATTATTCATTGCCATCATAGTGTGCAAGAGGCAAATGCACTCGCTGACGAGCTAAATGATACTCGCGATCATAGTGCTGTGGTTATTATGGCGGATTTAACCATTATTAATAATCCAGCACATTTAAACCAATTCTCCCAAACCATTTTGGAGCAATTTGGACAACTTAATGTACTGGTACACAATGCATCGCGATTTTATCCCACTTCCCTTGGCACTATTCATCATGTGCAGTGGGATGAATTATTTTTAACTAATGCCAAAGTGCCCTTGCTACTAAGTCAGTCTTTAATGCCCTATCTAGAAGCCCAGCGTGGCTGCATCATTAGCTTGCTTGATATTCATGCTGATAATAAGCCATTTAGCGGTTATACCGTCTATAATATGGCAAAGGCCGCGCATCGCATGATGGTACAGTCATTAGCGTTAGAGATGGCACCTTATGTTCGGGTAAATGGAGTTTCTCCGGGAGTTAATATTCTTCCGGCAACAGATAGCGACCAAGCATTAAATCCTGAGCAACAGCGAAATATTATTGCCAACATACCGATGCAGCGTATCGGCACACCTGATGAAATCGCCCATAGTGTGCTGTATTTGGCACAGGCAAGCTACGTTACTGGTGAAATCATCACTGTAGACGGTGGGCGTAGTTTAACTTTAGCAGGTAGTAATGAATAAAAAATGCATGTTTTACTTGAAAAATTAATAGAATCAGGTATGATGATGCGTCTAACGTTAGGGCCCATAGCTCAGTTGGTTAGAGCAGAGGACTCATAATCCTTTGGTCGTAGGTTCAAGTCCTACTGGGCCCACCAAATTTAAACCCTTACAGGCATTGACTTGTAAGGGTTTTTTATTGTCTAAATTTTATGCAAACACATTGATGTAATTAATTTTTTGATACTATCTTGATGCTTTGACCCTTATAGCAATTAAAATATGATGACTACTAACACTATGGTTATGTACTACTGCATGGGTGATATATGAAAATTAAACTTACAAAAAAATTTATCGATTCAGTAGACTATACCGTTAAAGGTACTGATATCTATATGGATGATGTATTAACTGGATTTGCGCTACGTGTAGGTAAGCAGTCTAAACTGCTATACATTGCATAAGCGCATTAATGGAAATCTGTATCGAGACGAAGCAGAAGAAACGCATCTAATTACGCTAACTGAAGCACGTGAAAAAGCAAGCATAATGATGGCTAATATCAAAAAAGGCGTGCATGTTTATGATGGGCTTCATGAGAACCTAGAAGACCCGAAAGATAAGACCAATAATGTGCCAACACCGCAAGAAGCTTATGACTACTTTAAATCAACGAAGACTGGCTTAGCTGAAGGCACTATTACTACTTATGATCGTCAAATATTACAGTGGAATTATTGTCGTGATAGCTTTTTAGATGATAACGAAGATTTTTTAATCAAAGAGCAACCAGTACACATACTTAACGCCAAGAAAGATTGGAATAAAGTTAAGCCACGTACCAAACATATTGAAGAAGAATATTTAGGTATGTACCTCAAAACACTTTTAAATTATGTTGATAGAAGCTCACACATGCAAGCGCCTCATAGCAATAATGCACGAGATATCATGCTACTTTTTATGTTCACTGGTGTGCGTTTGAATGAAGCGCAGTCTTTAAAGTGGTCTGACATCGACCTTAAAGCTGGCCGGATAGTATTTAAAGATACCAAAAACGGTTCTGATTATCATATGCCTACTAGTAATATCCTACAGGCTCTACTTGAGGAAAGGTGGAGGTTGAGTTCCGGCAAGCAATGGGTATTCCCAAGTGACTTGCAAGCCAGCGATGACCATATAAAAGATTTAAGTGGTAGTTATAAGACCATAGGTAATCAAGCAAACCTATATATTACACCACATGATTTGCGCCGTACTTTTGGAACGGTAGCTAATAGCTTAAATATTAGCTATCCAGTGCTTAAACGCTTGCTCAATCATCGTGAAGCTAAATCAAGCGATGATGTTACTCTACAGTATATTCAAGTGTCACAGCGTCAATTAAGAGACGCTTTAAATTCAATAGAGTCTTTCTATTGTCAGCATGCTAGCATGACACAAGATGAAATAATTATTAAATATTACTAATCTAATAAGATCTTAAGAAGAGCACTATAAAAATGTTATCAACTGATTTAGTAAGAACGATCCGTGATGGAGACCAGTCCCATTACCTATACTCATTTATAATAGCTCTATTACTGTCGTTTACAAGAATTTAACCAACGCAATTAGCGCTTCTCTGTGATGGGTTTTACTACTACTCTATTTTATAAGCAGTATACTTCTTAGTATGATAAATTGGACTGTCATAGCAGTGAGAGCAGTCATTGTTTGATCGTGCTTTACGTTCAGTTTCGGGTACGCTGTGTTTGACTAAATTTTGAAGCTAAAAAATAAAAGTATTGATTATGGTCGCGCTTATGCTGTAAAAGGTGAAATCATGCGCTATGATTTTTTTTAGTTAATATACTGGATCCAGCACTAATGATCGTTACACAGTATAAATACACTTAACGCACTCATTTAACCACACTTCCTAATTGTCTAAGATAATATCTTAGACAATTAGTTTTTTTATCTGCAATAATTATTCTAATTTTAGATCTTTTGGATTTAAATATTACTGCAGTCAATCCTCTATAAATTAGATACGGTGTCAGACTAGCTTAGTCTACTATTTGTAGTGCTCTCACTCGGCTTCCTCATATCCAGATTATATTTAACAGACTATACAATGCCTTCTCCACTATTCTTTTGTTCATAATATTTTCTATTATCATTAGCTGTCACAGTAGCCACAACTCTTTTATGATGCTGACCTATAATAGCACTTGCATATACATTACTAATTTTGGTATCCATTTCTATGAAAGAACTTTATAAATATCAATACTGACATTATGCATAAATATGCTGGGAACTTTGGGAACTTTAGAAAAACCTCACTTTTTCAAACTGTATACAAGCTATAGGAAGCCTTTAATTCCCTACCTTATTAGGAAAATATGATTTTTCCATTTCACGTATGCAGTTCCCAATATCTTTCTCCTAAACATAAGCTATTGAATAAATATATCAAGCCGCTTGGTTTAGTTTTTATGTTCGTGCAGACCTAACTATACACCCCAATATTATGTTGTCCGAAATATCAATAGCATCTCCATATGTCATGGATTTATTTTACTCTGATGAGTCGAAAAACCCATACATACTATTATTTGTATAGCGTAGAAGGCTGAGGTATAAAATCCACTTTTCTCAAGTGATGTTATTAATATTGGGGTTTGATGCTAGCGCATCTAAGCTTCTCTTTCATCTGCTGGTTGAAATTGCACTTCATTTGTTAACATAAGTGCCATTTTAATCATGAAATTAATCATTAAATAAGCACTCACATATCAAAAATCTTACCACGGTTCATAATATTATTGGGGTCAAAGACTTTTTTGACTTCGCGTAAATACTCAATCTCAGTTTCGCTACGACTATACTGTAGATAAGGTTTCTTGGTCATACCCACGCCATGTTCAGCAGACACCGAGCCACCATATTTTTGTACCGTTTCAAACACGTATTTATTGACAATCTGACACTCGGCAAAGAAATCATCTTTACTCATGTTTTCAGGCTTTAAGATATTTAGGTGCAAGTTACCATCACCAATGTGACCAAACCAACATACTTCAAAGTCAGGGTAGTTGCTGCTGACAATGTGATCAATCTCATTAATAAAGTCGGGTACATGACTGATAAGTACCGAAACATCATTCTTATAAGGGGTAAATACTGAAATGGTCTCAGAGATATATTCGCGCAGCTTCCACAGCTCTTCTGCTTGCGCAAGGTTTTGGCTCATGACGCCATCCACCACCCAACCTTGCTCCATACACTCCTCAAATATCGCCATGGCTTTATCCATGATTGGCTCATAAGGTGCTTCAAACTCTAATAGCGTATAAAACTTAGTACGTGATTCAAATAGCTCTTGTACTTGACCATGTGCCATCAGCTTATCAATCGCCACGTCATCAAAGAATTCGAAGGCTGTTAAATCAATCTTTGCTTGAAAGGCGGATAAGACATTCATTACATCATTAAAGCTGTCCATGCCCAGTACCATGACGTTTAAGTCTTGTGGCTGACGTTCAAGCTTGATTTGTGCATGGGTCACAAGCCCAAGTGTGCCTTCACTACCGATAAACAATTGACGAAAATCATAACCCGTGGCATTTTTAACCATACCGCGGTTAAGCTGCAAGATATCACCTTTACCAGTAACCACGGTCAACCCCATAATCCATTGACGGGTCATACCATAGCGAATGACTTTAATACCGCCGGCATTGGTGCCGATATTACCACCGATTTGGCTTGAGCCTGCTGAGGCAAAGTCAACAGGGTAGTAAAGGTCTTTTGATTCGGCAAACTCTTGCAACTGCTGAGTGACGACGCCCGCTTCAACTTCAACCATACGGTCGGTAGGATAAAACTGTCCGATACGGTTCATCTTATCCATACTGACTACAATCTCGCCATTGGCGGCAACTGCGCCAGCAGACAAACCAGTACGACCACCACTTGGCGTTAGTACCACATTATGTTCATTGGCAAGTAACACAATTGCTTGTACTTGCTCAGTAGTCTTTGGAAAGACGATAGCAGAAGCAGCTGGGGCAAAATGCTTGGTCCAGTCTTTACCCCAATGCTCTAAGCTCTCGCTATCGGTTTTGATTTGGCTGTGGTCAAATTGATGGACATCTATTAAAACTTTCAGAAGTTTATTCACTAAAAACACTTCCTAATACAATGAATTATGTTTATGAAGCTATTACTAGATTAATAAAACCAATTCTAGTAATAGTAAGTTATATGTACCGAGTATTTATATAGAAGATTTTAATGCACATAAACACTCTTGAATGCTTTTAGATTGTTGATCAGCATACAAATCTAATTCATCATACACATGTACTCCAAGTGCTTTTTCAAATTCGTTTTGATTTGAATTACCTTCATAACTGCTTTGTTTATCACCATGCAGATTAGACTGAAAAATCCCTGCAGCGCTTACTGGTAAAAAATCCTCATAAACGATGGGCTCGAGACGAACAATACCCTGCTCAATCAATTGAGTCATGGCTTGCTTTGAGATAGAGTCATCCGAGTAACTCTCTTCTAAAGAATTTAGATTTAACTCAGAAGCAGCGCTACTTGGATATGGAGAATCATTGACAGCTTGATAGTAAAAGTAAGCTAGTCCTTCATCATGTAGTGTTCGATAGTCATCGGGAAAGGCTTCAAATACACTCTCTAAAATTTGATAATACTGTGAAGCATTGCCTTCGTTCGGAGTTGCGCCTAATTGGCTGCGTGCTTGACTAAGCAGCTGGTCATATAGCGCTCTACCCTTTGTTGTTAATGCCACACCGCGCTGCTCAATCTCACCAAATCGTGCAGTATGATGACCCTCTTCATACTCGCCATTTGGATTTTTAAAGCTAACGGCTTCCTCTAATGCCTTAAAGCTCGTCTGTCTTAATAAAATCGGACAATCCCGTTTTGGTGGCCCTTCAATAATTGCTTTTGGCGGGATACCTTTTGCCAGCATACCCTGCTGGACAGTATCTATATCTAATGTTCTAGGCGTTAAATGATTGATATGCGGACCCTTAAAGCCGACGACATCAGCAATAAGTCCATGCTGCTCTAATAAGCGTTGATATAGCTCTTTTGAGACCGGCGTTTTATCATGCCAGCGAAAGGTCTCTAAAGCCTCTGTTACAAACTGCTCACCTTCCTCTGACGTTAAACCACCCTGCTCTTCAAAGCGTTCAATAAGTCTAATAACATTAGCAGTAAATATTTGACGATTAGCTAATGCCGCTATGGCTTCTTTTTTTAATACTTCATCACCAATTAAATCTAAACGCAATAAAGAGGTGAAAACTCGAAATGGGCTTTGATTTAAGTCTTGTGCATCAATGGCCCGAAAAGCCGTAGAGTGAACTGGCACGCCAGCGGGTGCTAAATCATAATAGCCAACAGGATACATACCCATGACGGCAAAGAGACGACGCATCATGTGGAGCTCAGCTGCTGTGCCCAATCTAATTGCTCCGTGACGCTCCATGCTAATTCTATCAATCTCTCCCGTGTGCTCTAATTGATCCTTGATCTCTGGATGTTGCGTTAAAACCTCCGTATTTACTTCAGCTACTAAATCGAGCAAGTCGCCATATAATGGGACTTCGGATTGATACATAGCTGACATCGCCATTGAAAACTCATGGCGAATAGCATTGCTATCCTTTAAATTATTACTTCCCATAGCATTTTTATTATTGTTCATAAATATTTATCCTTTTTTCAAACCTTAAATGTAGATATAAACTGCGGCGGCAACCATTAGCGGTGCAGACTAGACAGCAGGGTTTTCATCAGGAATAGCGCTGAGCACCTTCTTTAAGATATCAAGGCCGGCTTGTAACGTTTCAGTCTCTATAGTCAGTGGTGGTAACAGACGAATAATATGTCGATGCTTACCACTAGGCATGAGCAATAGACCTTGCTCACGCGCTTGGTTTAAAACGCGCGCCATTATACTTGGATGAGTGCCGTATTCAGAATGACGAAGCTCAATACCGCGCATAGCGCCAATACCAGTGAGACCATATAACCAAGGCGAAACGCCTTCTTCTTGCCACTGAGCAATGGTATTCTCAATCGTTTGTGTATATTGATCGGCAGATTCCCAGATTTCATTCTCTTGCATGATATCTATAGTTGCATTCGCTGCTGCACATGCGACCGGATTACCGGAATAAGTACCTCCCAAGCTACCTTTAGGTAAGCCATTCATCACACTAGCTTTACCTACTACAGCACCTAAAGGCAATCCTCCTGCGATACTTTTACCTAGTAGTATCATATCCGGTTCAATGCCTAAGTGCGGAAATGCAAATGGTGACCCTGTACGACCATAGCCTGATTGAATTTCATCCATAATCAGCAAAATACCGTGGTCATCACAGAAAGCACGTAGATATTTAGCGAATGATGGCGACATTAATTGGAAACCACCTTCACCTTGTACGGGCTCTGCGATAATGGCGCCAATATTGTTGACATCCGTTTCTACTTCGAATAAACGGTTTAAAGCATCAATGGCCTGCTGATCACTAATTTCATTATCTGGGCTGGGAAAAGGAATATGGTAGACGCAGCTCGCCAAAGGTCCTAGACCGCGCTTATAGGGAGCAACCTTACCATTCAGATTAACAGCAGCAAGTGTACGTCCATGAAAGCCACCATCAAAAGCAATGACGCCGACACGATTGGTTTTGAGACGAGCAACTTTTATGGCATTTTCAGTAGCTTCTGCACCGCAGTTGGTGAGCATACCTGCAAGCTCACCATTAATAGGTATGAGTTCACATAATCGCGGCATAAAAGTTTGATACGGTGTATGAGCGGCCGCATTATAGGCGTAATGAATGAGGGATTGGGTTTGGTTAATAATCGCACTAACAATGTGAGGATGACAATGTCCAAAATTTAAGACCCCTATACCACCGACAAAATCGATATAGCAGCGGTCATTAGTGTCCCAAACTTTTGCATTAACGCCTCTAGTCAATGTTACTGGATGTACCATCGTAAAAGCATCAGTAACGTTATGCATCTTATCCATGAGCTCTTTTCTCTTCCTTAAGTTAGATGCTCATTTCAACAAAATATTAGCTACTCAACAAACGAATAATAGTTGTGCTTGCATTCCTTTTATTCATTGCAGCAACAATCTCATACGGCAGTACTATTAAAAATAGCAGACCCAATCAATTATCTATATTAACTTTAAGAGATATAACTCAATCAAAGCTACATTTTTATTAGAACTAAAAAGTAATTATTTTTGATTTAAATATATGTTTGATGAAATATTAATTCAGGATCAACTCTATATAAGTAATAATTAGGGAATTAATCTCTATTCATTACTAGGCTCAGTATAGCTTTCGATATAATTTGAAAGCCACTCCAAAACCATCCTTACTTTGTATGAGCTACCTAAGGATAGTGGATATGTAACATAGTATGAACCTCGACCTTGCATTACATAGTCAAATACCTGTACCAAATTTTTAGACTGCAACTCAGATTTTATAAAATGAGATGGAACTAAAGCTATACCGTAGCCAGCTAAAGCTGCGGAAATACAGGCTTGAAAGGTATCAAAACGTGGTCCATCGATCGTTCCTTCAATATTAAGGTCCTGCTGCTTAAAGTATTCATACCATGCATTAGGCCTTGAATTGAACTGTATAAAGTTATAATTATCTATGTTTTCAAAGCACATATCTCTATTCTGGAAATATGTCGGATTGCATACAGCAACACTATACTCATCGAATAACTTAACAGTCTCCATTCCATCCCAAATTCCTGTGCCGTATAAAAAGGCAATATCTACGTTTTTATTTTCTGAAAAAAATGGGCCTACCTGCTCTATTATCTCTAGGTTAATTAAAGGGTGCTCTTCGCTAAATCCTTTCAAAGCAGGAATTAACCAACGAGAACATAAGGTAGGATGAGAGACGATTCTAAGTAATTCACTCTCATCATTGTGTGACAGTAAATTAGTGGTCGCTACCTCAATATGCTTTAGGATATTCAATACTTCAACATAATAAACCTTGCCGGCAGGTGTTAAAGAAATTTGCCTTGATGTTCGATAGAATAAGGCTGTATTTAACATCTCTTCTAATTGAGTCACTTGTTTACTAACGGCTCTTTGAGTCATGTGCATTTCTTGAGCGGCATAGGTAAAACTAGAATGTCTAGCCGCTGTTTCAAAGCATTGCAAAGCTTTAGTTGAAGGATAAGCTCTAAAACCTAAAGAACTACTCGTATCAGTTTTCATAATTTATTCTTAATCCAAAACATTAGTTATAATTGTATATATAAAATCTACATATTCATCAGTAAGAAAAAAAGGAATGCTTTCCATAATTTTATTCGCTTGTTCCAACAATTTAGGATGTTTAGTATCTTTAAATCATATGTAGATTCCGCTCTTAGTATGCAAAACATTAATTGTGTAAGCATATAAGCTGGAAAATATGAGCTACAAAGAAGTGGGCAATGGAATTGTCTACAGTCACAGTACTCTCCTAACTACACTAAAGTTAATTTATATAAAAAAGGAGTGGACAATGGAATGTCTACAATCACAATATTCTCTTGACCATCTCAATAACATTCTTTTGCAATATGTATTAAGTATTGTAAATAATTGGAGATAGCAATGGGAAAAATTTGGCGTTGGTACATGAATATGTCGTTTATGGTCAAGATGACCGGTGGCTTTTTAATTGGAATCTTGCTTGGAGTTGTGCTTGGTGAACATAGTAGCTTTCTGGCACCACTCGGTACATTATTTTTAAACTTATTGAAAATGATCGTAATCCCGCTTGTAATATTTTCTTTGATGGTAGCGGTTAATCACTCAAATCCGAAAGAATTAGGTCGTATAGGGTTAAAAATATTTCCCTTCTACCTCTTTTCAACAGGTATCGCAGTAGTAATTGGTATCATATTAGCTAAAATAACAAACCCAGGGGCTGGTTTTTCTTTGCCTACAGAAGTTGTTATGGATGCTCCTATTCGTCCCTCCTTTGTAGATACATTACTTAATATGGTGCCGAGTAATATTTTTAATGCTCTTGCCCAAGGCGATATTCTAGCAGTAGTTTTTGTGTCCGTTATAGCTGGCTTAGCTATTTTGTTTATGCGCCATTCCTTAGATGAAAAACAGCAAGAAATGGGAGATTTCTTATTCAAACTTCTCGAAGCTGGTAATGAAGTAATATCCAAAATCCTTAATGGCATACTCGTATATGCGCCTATTGGAGTATTAGGTATTACTGCTAATACATTTGGAACTCAAGGACTAGACACTGCTATCGCTCTTGGGAAATTTATCGGTACTTCCTATCTTGGTGTAATCATTCTGGTTGGAGTTGCGTTCCCAATAATGATGAAAGTGTTTGGTATTAAAGTGATTCAATTCTACAAAGATATTAAAGAAGCTGCTTTTACATCATTTGTTACCAGTAGTAGTATTGGTACTTTGCCAGTTACTATTAAATGTGCAGAAAAGGCTGGTATTGGTGAACGAGTTGCAAAGCTCACATTGCCTATCGGCGCAACAGTAAATATGAATGGTACAGCAATACGGTTTGGCGTTGCAGTTATCTTTGCCGCAGAAATTATGGGGATGACTTTATCAACGCCAGAGTTGGCTACTATCGTTATAATAGGTACTATGGCAGCTATTGGTACTGCTGGCGTGCCAGGAGCTGGATTAATTGGTATGTCTATTGTATTTACACAAGCAGGCTTACCGATTGAAATCGTTGCACTTACAGCAGGTATTAATATCTTAGTAGATATGATTTTCACTTTTGGCAACGTTGTTGGAGATTTAGTTGGTGCCAAAATAGTTGATCAGACCGAGAAATGGAAAGTAGATAATACTGTTGAGGAAAACGCAGTAATTGTCACTTCATCAGCTAGAATGTAAGGAACTAATTATAATTTATTAGATTCTGATAAGTAAGAGAAATTTGGGGTGATTGCTCTTAAATATAATTCTCGGTGAAGGAAAAATATTTAATATCATATCAACCTATAAACCAATTTTAATTAACTTACTTTAATTATTGAGCTTAATTGATAATAGGCTCAATATACAAAAATCCTTACAGCTATTCGCTTGTGAGGATTTTTTATTGTCTAAACTTTAGTAAAATATAACTATATAAAAATTATTTAATAATTTATTATCTGAACTGCTCTGCCTCTATCGGAAGCTTCTTTGATGGTTGGATTTAAGCTTTGCACTTGCACTGAGATAGGAAGGGCTTGGTCTATGTACTCTTATAACATGATCATAGGGTTTGATGTGAGCTGCCCATCTTTAACATTATGGCTTAGACAGTAACTCCAGTGAAGAAATCGTCGTTTGCTACCTCAGTCAGCAAGCGAACGGCGCGCTCTTTAATCTTAGGAGTGCAGGTTGTCTTTTCATTGTCGTATTTTTTCAGAGTATTTAATATCAGGCAATCTCGGGCGGTTCAGTCTAATTTTATTATGCTAATACTGAAATATGTGGCTTGATTTTTATCGTTAAAATGCTTGATTCAAATATCCCAAGTTTATCTCTACGGTTTCTTCCGCATGGCTCATATTGCTTCGAAAAATAAGGTTTTAGAATCAACGGTCTATAACATTTAGTCCTAACCTCATCCAGCGAATTGCTTGTTCTTGGTGATCTGTTAATGCACTCCATAGAGCGTCTTCACTGATGATGGAATACCTATTATCTGCGCAATCAACCATTAGGTTGCTTTCATGATCTTTTCTCCACTGTTCACTCTGGTAGTAAGTTTGCAGCTCAGATAATAATGTACTGGCTTCTACCCATTTTTCCTGAGCACCTTGTATCTGTTCATGTAGCTCATGCCAACGCTCATATTTTTTTTGCAGCGCTTGTGCATCAAAAACATCCATTATATTACTCCAGTTTATAATTATAAAAAAACCAATAAAACCGCTCAGATATAGTCATAGCGGCTTCATTGGTTATATTGTATTGAAAGTTAATATATTAGCCAAATACTTTCATACGCTCATCAATTAGCTTGAACGCTTTGTCGCCTGCTGGCTGCTCAATCGCGCCAAATACCATTTGCGCATTCAATTCCCAATGCTCATCGATATTCCATTCGCTAGCCACTTTTTTATCAATGATTGGATTGTAATGCTGTAAGCTGGCACCGACATTAATGCTGGCTAATGCTGTCCAGATTGCATACTGGTGCATGGCATTGGTTTGATGCGCCCAAATTGGGAACTTGTCCGCATATAAAGGCGCAGCGGCTTGCATGTCTCTTACGACGCTATGATCTTCAAAGAACATAATAGTACCGGCGCCGGCTTTAAAGCTATCCATTTTTTGCTTGGTCGCAGCAAATTGCTCTTCATTATCAACCATATCACGTAATGTATCTTCGGTAATTTGCCACAACTTGTTATGGTCATCGCCAAATAACACCACGATACGCGTCGATTGTGAGTTAAAAGCTGATGGCGTATGCAAGACTGCATGTTCAACCAACTTTACGATTTCGTCATTTGATACTGGTAATTGATCGCTCAATGCATAGATAGAACGACGCTTTTCAGCCAATTGCTGTAATGTTTTTAGGTCTGACATAGGTTTCTCCGTATTATTAGTATGATTTCAATCCAATGAAAATAACGTTAGATTAGAGTAAAGATGATGAATTGCTGCATATCGCTACTTCTTAATCTAAATTAGTATATGAACATTAAAATCAAATCCGTATGCTATTTTTGTAAAATAAACTTAACGATAAATCTCTATTTAAAAGCCAGTTTAATGAATGATGCTTAATATTAAACTAACCTTTAAAGCCTTGCGGTAACTCTGGTGCTGGTAAACGCTTCATATCAGAGTCAACATTACCAAAACGCTCATGACCATTATTCCAGTCGATGATGGATTGCTCAATCTCTGCTTTGTTGTCCGCGACGAAGTTCCACCAGAGTAGCACTTGGTTGTTTAATGGCTCACCGCCGATAAACATCACACGGGTGCCTTTTTTGGCGATCAGCTTGATACTTTCATTATTGGCGACATCGCTGTCATGGAATCGGAACAATTGATCTTGCTCACAAATCTTACCTTCAGACTCGATCTGCCCTTCTGTCACCAAGATACCGTATTCAAAACTTGGCTCTAAATTAAGCGTGACCTCACCATCCTCTAAGAAATAGACATCGATACTGACCATTTTTGAGTATTGGATAGTCGGTGCTTCATAACGCTTGCCTGACACGCTGTCATAGCTGCCCGTCGTTAGAATCATCTCGACACTATCTTCGCGCCATGTTGGCAGCTCTGGATAATGATGAAAGCTACGTTCAATTTGTTGATCGGTCGGTAATGCAATCCATAGTTGGACCATGCTTAGACCACGAGCGGCATCTGCTGAACCGCCGGTATCTGGAAAAACACTTTGTTCGGTATGGCTGATACCTTGGGTTAGACCCGTGCCCGCTGTCATGACGTTGACTTGATTTTTGCTGATAACTTGCTTATTACCCAAGCTGTCTTTATGCAGTACTTCGCCATTTAACATCCAGCTAAAAGTTTGCAAGTTGGTATGTGGATGACGACCGACTTGCATACCGGTTTCATCTTCATCAAATTCAGCAGGGCCCGCATGGTCTAAAAAGCACCATGCGCCGATTGGCTGCTTGCCTTTATTCGGTAACAGACGGGCAATGGGAATGCCGCCCACATCTGCTAAGCGCGGTTCTAGGGTCTCAATACTCATGATTCACCTCTTATTATAGATAGTTATAGATTATTGAATGCTTACTGATAAATTAGTACTACTTTTTGTATGGATTGATACTGCTGTTGACTGTATAAGTGTTTAATATAGGATTATTCAATAAATAGGTACTGAATAATTAGTTACTTAATACATAGGTACTTCCATTAGTAGTACTCTTGCATCCTCGGTCGCATCCATCGTGAAGCTTTTGGTATCTGAGATACCAAGGCCGTCACGAGTATCAAGAACGTTACCGTTGATAGTAACTTTACCCTCTAGTACCAAGACATAAACACCGTTATTGGCATCTTTTAAATCATAAGTCTGAGTCACGCCTTTATCGAAATAACCCATATGAAACCAAGTGTCTTGATGAATCCAAACCCCAGCGTCGTCCGCGTTAGGCGATAGCACTTGGTTGAACTCATTAGCTTTCATGTGCTCATCCATACGCACTTGCTGATAACGCGGCGTCACACCCATTTTGTTGGGAATCACCCAAATTTGTAAAAACTTGACAGGCTCATTGGTATCGCCATTCATCTCGCTATGAGTAATACCTGTGCCCGCTGACATGACCTGAATCTCACCCGTTTCGATGATGCCTTGGTTACCGATATTATCGCCATGAGCTAACTTCCCACTTAGAGGAATACTGATAATTTCCATGTCGCGGTGTGAGTGCTTGCCGAAACCTTGACCACCAATAACAAAGTCATCATTGATGACTCGTAGCGCGCCAAAACCCATACGCTCTGGATTATGATAATTGGCAAAGCTAAAAGTATGACGGCTTTTGAGCCAACCATGGTTAGCATCGCCACGAGAATCTGCTGCATGATAGATCGTTTTCATAAGTTATCCTTTATAATTGGTTGCTTATTTAAGCTATGGGTCTATTATAATTGTTGACCATATATAGATAAACAGTGCTTATTGCAAATGACTATTCTTATTTATAGAACAATAAGTGCTTAGAATTAACGTAATATAATAGTCACGCCATAATTCGCGTCACCCGTTAGTACCAATAGGCAGCTACAAAAATATTAATGATAAAGAGAGAGTAACAATGTCAAATCAGCATACAACGCATTACGATGTGATCGACAACAAAAGCCAAAATCGCTTTGAGATTCATATTGATGATCAAATTGCCTTTGAAGACTATGCATTTTTTACCACCTCGCAAGGTGAGAAGGGTATTGAATATAAGCACACATTCGTGCCAGAAGCGCTTAGTGGTCGCGGTATTGCAGGCTACTTAGTTAAGGTTATCTTAGATTGTGCAGCCGCTAGAAAACTGCGCGTAAAGCCAACTTGTCCTTATGTGAAGTCTTACATTGATAAGCATCTAGAATACCAAGCCAATTCGGTGTTTCATGGTGCGAAAGCCTAAGACAATATGCATAAAAAAAGCCATGATAAATTATCATGGCTTTTTACGATTAATGGCATTACTCAATAACGGTAGGACTTTTATTAGCTAATATGCTGTAAGAACTCTGAATCACGGGCTAGTAGCGATAAGTACAGCACAGGAATGACAAATAAACCGACTGCCCAATAACTGAGATTCACGTACAGCACCGCGCCGAGTAGCGCGCCAATCACAAAGCTGATAACCAATGCCGCGCTATGCCCCAATTTTTTGGCATTATCAGCGCTACGGTTGGCAATATAATCTGACAGCCCAATACCTAGTTGCGTCGTATTTCCCGTCATTAATACCGTTGGACTCATGTGTTTGATGACTGTTTTACTAGCCGTATTACGAATAGCAAGTGCCGTTAAACCTAGACCACCAGTGATGGCGACAGTTATATCTCCAGCCTCAGTGAAAGGTTGAAAGGACAATCCTGCTATCATAAAGGCGGTCAAAAATAGCGCTTCTGCCAAAAATAAATGACTGAGTACTAACGTTTGCCTCCGACTTTTATCAATGTATATTTTGGTAATAACGACCGTTATTATAAAAAGTGGTACCGATGCCAGCTTGATCCACAAGCCATCTTCACCTTTAACCAAACCGCTACCAGCCAGTACTAAGTTACCCGTGACATGAGCGGTAAAAAAGCCAAATAAAGTGATAAAGCCAATAGTATCAATAGCCCCACCAACTATCGTTAATAGGATAGGCGCTTGATAGCGTTGCCAAAATCTTGGTGTCTTACGATCTAGAGTGTTGTTATCAGCGACAGCTTTAGGCACTGGTATTTCCTGCAAAATCCACAAAATCAGTCACAAAGCGCTGTAAGAATTTCTGTGTGCGCGGGCTAACACTGCCATCATCATTTAAGCTGTCAATTGCACGACTTAAATGAATTTCAGGATCAATCATCATTTGTGCCGACAGCATTTGCATGCTTTTACGCATATCAAGCCCACTATTGATACCGCCAAAGCTACCCGGCGATGCCGTCACTACCGCAACTTTTTTATGGGTCCACACGCTTTCTTTATAAGGACGCGAGCCGATATCTACGACATTTTTCAAGGCGGCAGGCATAGTGCGGTTATGCTCTGGCGTGACAATTAATACGGCATCAGCGCCTTTCAGCTGCTGACGCACACGCTCATAGCTATCGATAGTCGTATCATCATAATCCTGATTGTAAAGGGGTAAGTCTGCGATATAGACTTCTTTTATAGTCACGCTTTCAGGCATCTGCGACACCATATATTCTGCAAATTTACGATTGATAGATTCTTTTCGCAAGCTGCCAATAATTAAGGCGATGTTTATGGATGCGCTCATAGCGGCTCCTTGATTATGATGATAAGACAATATTTTCTAAGCCATTTACTCTACTATATTCTGCGATGATTACTGTTATCAATTGAATAAGCACCTGCTCCATGAGCAAATATCATCAAGAAACCACCCGCCATCGCAATGTTTTTCATGAAAGGGTTCATCTGTGATTCATCTATCCAGAATTGATGGAAAAGCAGCGCTGAGACAACGCTAAAACCAGCCATTAAAATCGCTACTAAGCGCGCTTTAAAGCCTAATAAAATAGCGATACCACCAAGCAGCTCAACAGCAATAACCAAAGGCAATAGCATCCCAGGCACACCCATTGCTTCCATATAACCTTGAGTAGCGGCATAACCGGTAATTTTGGTAAAGCCTGAAAAGATAAAAATCATTGATAACAATAGGCGTCCAATTGGCGCGCTTAACGCTTGCAGGTTGTCCATGGGTTTTCTCCAGTAATAGAATGTTTTTTAAGCTTTTATTTGATTATGTGACAGGACTATTGTATTCGTTGCTTATAACTAGATAAACCGTAATAATAAAAAATGTAAGTTCTTATTTAAAGAACAATTAAGAGGTGGTTCATATGGGACAATTAGAAGATATGGCAATGTTTGTGCGTATTGTCGAAGCAGGCAGTATTACCAAGGCTGCCGAGCAGCTAAACATCGCAAAATCTGCGGTAAGCCGGCGTTTAAAGGAGTTAGAGACGCGCTTGGGCAGTCAACTGATTAGCCGAACCACGCGTCAATCAAACTTAACCCAAGCTGGTGAGCAGTATTATCAAAAGGTGAACCATATACTCAGTGAAGTGGATGCGCTGAATGAAGAGACGAGTGGTACTCCGACGCGTATCGAAGGGACATTAAAGATGACTGCACCATTATCCTTTGGTTTGATGCATTTGAACGATGTTATTGATGAATACACCAATCAGCATCCTGAGTTAAATTTTGAGCTAGATTTTTCTGATCGGCATACTGATTTGATTGAGGAAGGGTTTGAGTTAGCGATTCGTATTAGAGAGTTGCAAGATTCCAGTTATCAAGCCAAACGTCTAGCACTGATTCGTTATGCGTTATGCGCTAGTCCCGAATATTTAGAGAAAATGGGTACGCCAAAGACTTTTAACGATCTGACAGAACATGAGTTTTTACAATATGGTATGAGCAAATCTAGCACGATAGAAATGATAGATGAGCAAGGTAAGAAGCATCAAGTAGCAGTAAACGGTAAAATAAAAGCCAATAATGGGGACTTTTTGCGGGAGATGGCAGTCAAAGGTCATGGTATTGCTTTTCTGCCAACTTTTATTACTTATAAAGCCTTAACCAGTGGTGAGCTGGTGCCTATTCTGCAGCAATATCAATTGCCCACTTTAAATGCTTATGCGGTCTATCCTAAGAATCGCTTTTTATCGCAACGCTGTCGTTATTTGATTAACTTTATTGCTGAGCGTTTTGGCGACAATCCATATTGGGATAAGTTTTGATAAGCATTTACGGCTCGACACTTAACGGATAAGCTTAAATGATCACTATACCTGCTCTCAATAAGATAAGCGCCCGCGATCCTAATGAACCAAATCGACCCTCAACAACGCTTGAGTTATTGTTTGATTTAGTCTATGTCATTGCCGTTTCAGCAGCCGCAAGCGGCCTTTACCAGCGCTTGCTTGCGCATGACTTTTTAGGATTTTTGACCTTTATCATAGCCTTCTTTATTTTATGGAATGCTTGGACGAGCTTCACATGGTTTGCTTCCGGCTACGATCCTGATGATTGGTACTATCGTCTCTCAGTATTGCTGCAGATGTTTGGCTCATTAATGATTGCAGCCAACATCAATCAGTTTTTCGAGCAAGGATTAACATGGATAGGAGTCACTGGTTATGCGATCATGCGATTGGCCAGCTGTAGCCAGTGGTGGCGTGTCTATCGCCAAGTAGAAGGTCACAAACGGGTAGCTGGTCGCAGTATTATTGGCTTATTAACGCTACAAAGTGTTTGGATACTTTGGTTATTTCTACCTGCTTCGATACAAACGCCTGCGTTATTTTTATTTATAGCCGCTGAATTACTGATGCCAATATGGGCGCGTGCAGCACAGAACATCAATTGGCATCCTCATCACATGGCTGAACGTTATGGTCTGTTGACCATTATTGTTTTAGGCGAAGGCGTGCTAGGAGTTAGTAACAGCATTCGAACCTTTTTAGTCAACTCCGAGTCTGCTGCTAGCGCTATTATATTATTAGGTTCAAGCCTTGTGGCATTGGTTTTCGCCTTATGGTGGCTCTATTTTACTATCCCGTTTGGTAGTATTTTGGACAATGAGCGTCGCCGTTATGATTTATTCTTATTTGGCTATGGGCACTTTTTTGTTTTCGCTACGCTTGCAGCGTTAGGCAGCGCGCTTAATTTAGTGACCGATGCTTGGGCAGATACTTTGAATCGTACGGTAACCCAGCCTTATGCTATGGGATTATTGATGATAATGCTATTGGGCTTTTTAGTGACGCTAACCTTGCTTCGAGCCTTGATGTGCCGCAAATCAAGTCACAATATGACCGCTCTTATTCTTGCCACCTGTATTATTTTGCTGAGCTATATCACAGTAGCACAAGGGCTATCGATTACTTATGGTATTTGGCTAAGCCTGCTCGCGCCTATAATAATGACGTGGTACTTTCATCAAGACAATAAGCAATGGGAAGTGCTAAATATAGCTTAAATATAACAATTTACAGCAAAATTTAACATTAAAAATTTTAGTTTGCGCTATCATAACTTTTTTTGATTACTTGACTTTTAACCGAATATTTATCTATAAGGACTATTATGAAAAAACTAATGGCTGCGGCTCCTGTTGTGTTATTACTAGCGGCTTGTGCTACTAACGCACCTATGACTAGCACTGATCAAACGACTATTATGTCATGTCAGGATAATGGTCAAGTTATGGCTGCCTATTCAGCTAATGGTCAAGTTGCCAATCTAAATGTGACCTTGCCTAAAGTGGGTATAAACAATAAAAAGCTCACCTTGAATCAAGCGGTTTCAGGTTCTGGCGCTCGTTATACTAATACTACTGACCCTAAGATGAGCTATGATTGGCACACCAAAGCAGATTACGGTGTCATGAGCGTAAAAATGGCAAACGGTCAGAAATATAGTGTCAACTGTAAAGTATAAGTATTGATATCAATGCTATCTAATTAAAAGGTCTCGCTACTGTAAATACAGGAGCGAGACCTTTTTGGTTATACAATCTTGTGGTTTAGATAATTCCTTATTTAGGAACTTGGTCTTTAGTGATCTATGCTGTCAATCTCGTAGACAGTAGACATTAACTTGGGAGATTCCAATCAAGTAACATGACGATGAAAATTAACCCATATTCATCTTAGGATTTTACAACCTAAGCCATTTTAAATTCTAGTAATGATATTATTCAGAATGTATATTTCGCCATAACCTCTACTTCCTGACCCGCTTGTCTCCAAGGAAGCGTCGTGTCACTACGGTCTCGCCATTCGACACCAATATCAAGATTTGGTAAATAGGTATAGATAAGGTTGGCGCTCTTGATATCAATCGAAGTATCTGCCTCATTATCTACGTTGACCTCTCCATAACGCATATTGCCACGCAGTTTTGGTGAAAAGACATGGCGATAGCCCACGCTAAAACCGGTTTGGGAAACAAGGTCGCCATCTTCTGCATCACAATTTAGACTGACTGGCGTTAGTGCGCCCGTCGTACACACGCCAGAATAAACGCCCATGCCCTTGCCTGTATAAACACTGCCATGTAGTGAGCCGTTGCCCAAGGCGAGCTTACCCGCTAATGAGACGCCAAGACCTAAGTCCGAATCCAAGTCATCTCCAACGCCCGTTCCCGCTTCACGAGCGGTAACCGCCAATGTATAGCCGAGTTTGGAGATATCATTACTATAGCTTGCCACCATATCCGGCAGATCTGCCTCTTCATAAACAGGGTCTTGAGCGGTTAGCCGTAGTCCTTTATTGGCATAATGCAACGTCAAATCTGGACGAGCATAAATCCCACTACCAGCGATGGTTCCAAAACCAGTGCCCCAGAAATCGAGTTGTTCAGTCAAACGTGGAGCGACCGCAAAAAACTGTCCATTCCAAGTCTTACCGACCGTCACATTATCTAGCTGCAAATAAGCGTGACGCAAGCGCAAATTGGAGCCACCTGATGCATAGTCTCCGTAAAAATCCCCTTCAATGAAACCTTTGAGTTTTCTATTATCGACTAGCGTCGTCGTGGTGAAGTTAATGCGCGACTCACGAGCATTGCCTTCAAAATCAGACTCTCCTTTATCTGGAGAGGCAAATACGCCTTCTGCTTTAACATAGCCACCAACACTGAAGGTGGTATCGCCATTCTTGACCAGTTCTATCGCTTGCGCCTGTGTACACAGCACACAAGCCATCACTGCCAAAGATATATTCGTGAGTTTATGCATGATTGTTTTATTCCCTATGATTCTATCAATAAAGTCCGTTTTATCAGATTAATTAACACCGAATATTCGTCATGTATCTAAGCCTTTAAAAGCAAAGCTTGATCTACTTTTTCACGCCGAGCGATGTTATTTGCTAGTAGTATCGCAGCGACACCAGCAATAATAATCACCGGAATACTACTGCCAATGACAAATGAAGAGTTCGAGTTATAAGAGAAAATGACACCCGCTAATAGAGGTCCTACGAACGAACCAACACGTCCCATAGCAACGGCCACGCCAACTCCTGTACCGCGCATGTTCTTGCTATAAGCTCTAGCCGCTAACGCATATAAAGCTGATTGTCCACCAGTGATAAAGAATCCTGAAAGACCTGAGGCTAATATAAGTGCCGTTAGGGATTTGGAGAAAGTTAAGGCAGAAAGTCCGACCAAAATACCAATATAAATCATGATAACGACTGACCTAAGCTTGATATTAGATAACAACCAACCCAAAATCAGCACGCCACAAACTCCGCCCACTTGATAAGCGACTTGGATGTTGCTCGCGCTTTTTAGACTCAAGCCATTGTTCTGCATCAGAACAGGGAGCCAATTTAAGATAAAATATAGAACAATTAAGGTACCTAAAAAACTTAGCCAGATTTGAATGGTGGTTGCTGTACGCCCTTCCCCAAATAAAATAAATTTAAAATCAGTGTTTTCTGTCACGGCATCTTGGCTAACTTCTTTCTTGGTATATGTTTCTTTTAAGAAAATAAAGAGAAGTGGCACAAGAGCAATCGGTGTTAGCCCACCTAAGTAAAAAATATTTTTCCACTCTCCAATACCAGTAAACCCTCCTGCGATCAGCGCAGTGATACCAGCACCAAAGGGTACGCCTGCATACATCACGCTAACTGCAGTGGCACTCCAGCGTTCAGGTACAGATTCTGACGACATCGCAATCATCAAAGGTAACGCACCGCCCATACCGATGCCGGTGAGAAAACGTACTATTACTAGAGAATTAAAATCTGTGGTAAATGCCGTCATAAGTGACATAATGCCAAATAACGCGACGCTAAAGATGAGTATCTTTTTACGACCAATTTTATCTGAGAGACGTCCAGCAACGATTGCTCCTGGAAACATGCCCAAAGTGGCGGCGCTAAAAATCCAGCCCAGCTGCCCTTTACTTAAATTAAATTCCGCTTGAATAGATGACGCCACTACACCGATGGATTGAATATCAAACCCTTCTAGAATGGCAATACAAAAACACATGAATAATGTCATATACATTACTGCAGGTTTTTTTAGCACAGCATTAGGCACAGAGATTGTCATAGACTCTTCCTTGAGTACAAAATAAATATGAAAGTTAGGTTTGGTTGTTTTTACAGCTATTGCTTATTGTCAGAATTAAAAGCACATTTGATAAATACTATTGGCCGGCAGATAATCCTCCATCACTGACTAAAATAGTGCCAGTTACATAGCGTGCACCTTTCGCGCTTGCTAGCGTGACATAAAGATCGGTATGTTCCTCAGGAGAGGAAACACGACCTAGAGGGATATGTTTGCCCATAGACTCTAAACGTTCGCGATCTTTATTCATTGATTTGCCCGTCTGATTTAAACCATCAGTGCCACCAATTGGTGTATCTGTGGCACCTGGCGCAACCCCGCAGACGCGCACGTTAGGCGCAAAGTCTAATGCTAACTGAGCAACGACTCCGCGCAGTGCGTATTTAGAAGCGGTATATAAAGGCCCGCCGCCGCCCGGACGAAAACAGGCGTTAGAACCTGTGGTAATAAAGCAGCCCCGCGAGTCTTCTAAAGCTGCATAGCTGGCATGAGCCGCCATCAATACGGCTCGGACGTTGGTTGACATGATTTGCTCAAAACCGTCTTCTAGCTCTTGGGCTGACATTTTTTGCAGCTTTTTAAAGAAATCCCACACGCCAGCATTGGCTACCATGGCATCAAGCCCGCCCCACTTCTCAATTGCCGTATCGACAGCGGATTGGTTGGTCGCATAATCATTGACGTCACCGACCACATAACAGAAGTTTTCATTGGTTAAAAAATCCTCTATTTGTTCAGGTTTGCGTACGACAGCAAGCACTTTAGCGCCTTCTTGCAGAAATCTTTCGACAATAGCTTTACCGATACCGCTACCGGCGCCAGTGACAATCACTCGTCTATTCAATAGCATTTGCATATTATTGCCTCAAAATCACCTATTAAATTTTATAAAGCGCTACATAAATACGTTTAAGTTTTTGGTCAGTAACGTAGATTGTTGCAGCAGAATCAGTCGTCCAGCCAAACGATACTCATCGCCTACTTTGCGCCAGATGTCTTTACGGCGTCCCATCAAGGTAGAGTCATCACGCTCAAAGCGACTGCGGTATAAAGTAAATACCGTATGGACTTCAAACTCGTCTGCTTTATCGGTATGAAAGACTTCTAGGTTCGATATCGCCGTTACCTGACGGGTTGGCGGATCTTCTGTCCAGCACATGCCACTATCATTGCGTTTTAGGCGCATCATGATTGAATCTTTGTCTTCTTCAAACAAGGACACCCTAGCTGTAGTAATTTCTGGCGTACGGTTTCTGCGCAGGATATTCTCGCGAATAGGTGCCCAGTAAATTAAATCGTCTTCCAAATTGTCTGCCCATTTATCAAGAATCTCGTGATTTAGCAGATATATTTCATGATTGACAAACCTTTGAATATCAAAAAAAGTCTGCATATTCACATGTTCGCCTTTAGCTTCAAGTGCTAATAACTGATCTCTGGTCATGGTTAGCTCCTTTTAGAATTTTGACTCTGCTAGTGGAATATCAGCCCAACTGCCAGCTTCCATAAATTCGGTATAGCGTTTGAAAAACAGACGTTGGTTGGCGTCATTCAACTGACCCTTGGTAACCGTACCTGGCAAGTCAATAGGAACCGCTTCGCCCTTCGTTGGATTCATGGCATAGCACAATTTTTGATTACGAGTGAAGTATCCTGAGTTGCCAAGCGTGGCATGTTCCCAGTTTTCTCCATCATCCATCTCCAAAATCCCACTTGGCGAAAAAGTACGCATAGCGCCCAGTCGCCACTTATCTTTTATCTCGTCCGATGCTTCGCTTGGAACTAACGTCCAGCTATGCAGTTCTGTCTCTGTTGGTCCTTTGGGTAAAAAAGTTCTAAAGGTTAGGTAACCCGGCAAAAAGGCAAAGTTAGGGAAGATAAGTCCCGATGCCACCGAACCTAGCATTTTTCCACGTGCTACCCCTAAGCGCTTGGTAATTTCCTGCTCGCGAGAGCGTAGATATTTGATGATATCCTTGTCTCCCATGGTCGCGGCATTACCGAAGTTATTGGCTAATGAGAACTCCCAACCATGACCATTAACACTGGCTTGATAAGAGTTTTCATTGCTGACCACAATACCGCCAGCATCTTTAAGCGTTGCCTCTGCCGCACCAAGATGCGTCCATAAAGCGTGGTAGATATCACCGACGAAGTTATCGGCAGGATATTTCCAATTACACTTTAGTAGTGAGCGTGTCGTCCCAGGCAAAAACTCAGTGCCTTTATCGTCTACGTCCAAAATAGCATCCAAATACCAACGGAAATCACCCAAATACTCTCCTAAAGACGGCGCTTCTTCATCAAAAGTTGCAAACACCAAGCCTTTATAAGTTTCGACGCGAGCTCTATGCAAGCCCCAGTCTTCTTTGTTAAAGCCTTCGGTTTTGTCATACAGCTCATTTGCCGGCATGCCATTGAGCTTGCCGTCTAGCCCAAACGCCCAGCCATGATAATTACAAACGAATGAGCGAATTTTACCCTCACCGGCAAAGCACACTTTATTGCCGCGATGTGGACATGCATTAAGCATGACGTTGATGCTTTTATCTTTTGCTCTCGCGACAATAACTGCATCTTCGCCAATGTAAGTGGTGATAAAGTCGCCAAAGGATTTGACCTGTGATTCGTGGGCGACAAAATGCCAGCAGCGTGCAAAAATCTGCTTAAGCTCTTGTTGATAGATAGCCTCATCCCAAAAAATACGTCTATCTATTAATCCATTTTCGTGATCGACCATTGATCGTATATTCATTGACATTAGTGTTTCTCCGTAATTAAAATTCAGCAATTTTGGTTTGAAAAGAATGGAAGTAAATACTCGACTGTCTTTCTTCGTCATACATCTTATCGATGAGTTCTGACCAACTCTCTAATAAGGCTCGTTGATTTAAATAGCCCTTATCAGTTATTTCATTTTTTTCAATCGATGGTTGCTCAGGTATGATGGCAACCCTACCTATCCTGGTGCTATTGCTGAAATACACGTCGTTATATTGTTGCAATAGCTCAATGACCTGATGAACAACCGCATCCAGCTGTTGTAAATGGGCGGCATTTTGTTGCTCTTCGCTCAATTTATACTGTTTGGTTAGACGCTCAATATTAGGCACGATAAGTAAACCAATTTCCGACTGGTTGTGTCCTGTAATAACTGCATCTAAAAAATAAGGTTTTAATGCCGTCACGACCCCGACTCTGATCGCATTGACATTAACCCAAGTGCCAGAGCGCAGTTTGAAATTCTCAGACGTTCTGCCATCAAATATCAAACCTTCAGATGGGTTGTCTGGATTGATTAATCGACCTGCATCACCCATCGAATAAAAACCGTCTGCATCAAAAGCTTCAGCCGTTGCCTTCTCATTGCGCCAATACCCTGGCGTCACATTGGGACCACGTACGGCAAGTGCCATCTTATCCTGCACCGGTGTTAACTTAATCTCGGTTCCAGGCATAGGAACACCAATATTAACGGCGACATCAGACTCAAAATTTAAGCACGTTGCAAAAGGAGCGGTTTCTGTAGAGCCCCAGCCAGCCAAAAGCTTTGGACTCGTGCCGACCAGCTCAATAGAAAGCTCAGCCAACCTATTTCTGGTTTTTTCAGGTAAGGCTGCAGCAGCAATAAAGATGACTTTTACGACTGAAAAGAACTTGCGCGCTTGGCGATGGTTTTCTTCAAATTCTGCTAATAAAGCTTCGATACCAGCGGGTACGTTGAAGTGAATATTAGGCTCAATCATGCAGATATTTTCAATGGTTCTGCCGATATGCCCTGGGACAGGTTTGCCATCATCGATGGTTATGGTACCACCATTAAACAAAGCGATATTGACACATACGTTGCCACCAAAGGTATGGCTCCACGGCAGCCAGCTTACTAAACTGGGGGTCATATCCTTCAAAAACGGCCACATTTTATACAAAGCAACTTGATTGCTATACATCATTCTATGTGTGTTAATTACACCTTTTGGCGCGCCAGTAGAGCCAGAGGTCATCATCACTTTACAGATAGTATCTTGGTTAACAGCCCTCCTTCTTTCCTCAACTTCTGCTTCTGTCACCTGCGGCAAGCTTCGAATCGAAGGGATTTCATCCATATCTGAATTAAAAGCAATACAAGGTATTTCATAATTAGCAAGAATGGACTTAGCAGCATTTTTAAAAAGGTTGGTGTTACTAAAATGGATTGCCCCAGGTTGTACCGTATCAATAATACTGGCGAGACGGCCAAAAGCATTACCGTATACTGCATAAGCAATTGAAACAGGCGTGACAGGAACGCCAAGTGTCATCGCGGCAAATGCAACCAAAGCATGATTAATAGAGTTTGGTGCTATGATCATCAGCGGCTTGTCCGCTGAAATATCCAAAGTACCTAAATGCGTCGCAATACTCTTCACTCTAGAGTCAAACTCTTTGTACGATATCTCCGACCAACCATCTGCTGCTCTTTCGCGCATACAAACCGTATTTGGAGAGCGTTTAGCCCAGTGATCAATGCAGTCCAGCATCGTATGCTCATCAAGATTAAGCGGCTCTTTATTACGTAGCACAATATAGTTTTGAGCACTGTCATCAGTGACCACATCGTGGCGACCAAGTTTTATTTGTGGGTCAGTTTTGGATACAAACTCAATCATTTTGCCCATCCTTCCATGGTTAGACTAACTTGAATCTTTATATTCAATGCTCATCAATTGGTATTGGATATAAAGATAGAAACTGCTTGTTACTTACTGCTTATGCCTTAGGCCATTCGGCAAGCTTATCGTTAAGCGTAGATTTCAAGGTTTTAAGCTCAACAGCTAACGAGTCAACCACATCAGCGACGCTCTCAACGCACTCGGTCGCGCTCACCCCGTGACCTGCGCCCCAAGTGTCCTTCCAAGCTTTACCTTCCCCGTGGATATCAGAAAAATCTATTTCCGTACTGCCTTTGGACGACTTAAGATCAAAGCCTGATTTCTCTAAACTGGCTTTTAGCCAATTTGCCATCACCCCAGAGACGACATCTGACGTCACAATATCCGACATGGTTGAGTCAACCAACATACTGCGATAATCATCGTTTACTAAGCTCTCAGGACAGCTGATAAAGCGAGTTCCCATATAAGCAAAGTCAGCGCCAAGAGCGAGCAAGGCAGTGATTGATTTGGCGCTTTGTATCGCGCCGCCAACGATGATAGGCCCATCATAAAAACGGCGAACCTCTTCTACAAAAGCAAATGCGGTATATTTTCCCGTATGACCACCAGCCCCCGAACAGACCAAAATTAGACCATCAACGCCTGCTTCGACGGCTTTTTTAGCTTGTTCTGCATTGATAACATCGGCGAAAACCTTGCCACCAAACGCATGAACTCTATCCAATACGCGTTTAGGACTACCAAGCGCGGTCACTACAAACTTAGGTTTGTAGCGCTCAACCAAGGCTAACTCGGCCTCAAAACGGTCGTAGCTTTTATGGACAATCATATTCATCGCCCACATACCCTCATACGCGGTATCTTTAAGCTCGGACTCGATTTTGTCTAACCACTCTTCTAATACATCAATTGTGCGAGCGTTAGGGGCTGGGAAACAGCCTATTATTCCCGCTTTTGCTGACGCGATAACCAAATCAGGGCCCGATATCAGGAACATCGGCGCCACGATAACTGGCAGCCGCATCTGATTGTATAATGTAGATACGATATCTCTATTAGCCATATCCTCTACCCCTTCACTTTATTGATTAAGTCCAGAGCCACATCAACGATCATGTCTTCTTGACCGCCGATAAGCTTACGCTTGCCCACTTCAACCAATATTTCTCGCACGTCAATATCGTATTGCTTAGCTGCTTTCTCAGCATGACGTAAGAAGCTAGAGTAAACACCGGCATAGCCAAGTGTCAGTGTCTCACGATCAACCCGAACTGGTCTGTCTTGTAGTGGTCGCACCAAGTCTTCAGCCGCGTCCATCAATTTATAAAGGTCGCAATTATGCTCCCATCCTAGACGGTTGATAGCGGCAATGAATACTTCTAGCGGTGCATTGCCAGCGCCAGCGCCCATACCAGTCAAGGAAGCATCGACACGAGTTACGCCATTTTCGACCGCGACAATGCTATTGGCGACACCTAGACTTAGGTTGTGATGCGCGTGAATACCAAGCTCAGTGCTAGCATTTAAAGTATCTTTTAGTGCCTTGACGCGATCTGCAATATCATTCATATTCATCGCGCCGCCGCTGTCTACGACATAGACACAACCTGCGCCATACGACTCCATGATCTTCGCCTGTTCGGCCAGTTTGGTGGGAGACACCATATGCGACATCATCAAGAAGCCTATCGTGTCCATGCCCATCGCTTTCGCTGTTTCGATATGCTGTTTTGAGACATCTGCTTCTGTGCAATGCGTCGCAACACGCACTGAACGTACACCCAAATCATAAGCGCGCTTTAAATCTTTGACAGAGCCGATACCGGGTAGCAATAGCGTGGTCAGTACGGTTTTGTCTAATACATCAGCCACCGCCTCTAACCATTCCCAGTCGGTATGCGCCCCAAAGCCATAGTTGAAACTACTGCCACTTAGGCCATCGCCATGAGCAACTTCAATGGCATCAACACCAGCTTCTTCAAGCGCTTTAGCGATATCACGGACATGGTCAATACCGTACTGATGACGTATGGCATGCATACCGTCGCGAAGGGTGACGTCTTGGATATATAGTTTTTTATTAGTCATGATTTATGCTCCTACTTGTGCTTGTCTGGCTACCACAATTTTTTCAGCAGTTTTCAGTGCCGCTGAGGTCATAATGTCTAAATTGCCCGCATACGAAGGCAGATAATGCGCCGCCCCTTCTACTTCAAGGAATACTGAGGTTTTGAGTCCAGTTAGCGTGCCGATATCTGGTATATGCAATGGGTTTTGCTCGGTATAGCGCTCAAACTGTACTGTCTGTTTTAAACGATAACCTGGTACATAACTTTGAACTTCTTTTACCATCTCATTGATACTAGCTACGATATCGTCTTCGTTAGCATCTTCAGAAAAGGTCAGTACAGTGTCACGCATAATCATCGGTGGCTCGGCAGGGTTTAGGACAATAATCGCCTTGCCTTTTTTGGCACCGCCTACCTGCTCAATTGCTTGCGAGGTGGTTTCGGTAAACTCATCAATATTTGCACGAGTACCGGGTCCTGCAGATTTTGATGAGATAGAGGCGATGATTTCTGCATAGTGCACAGGTGCAACGCGCGATACGGCATATACAATAGGGATGGTCGCTTGACCACCACACGTCACCATGTTGACATTAGGCTGATCAATATTGGACTCGCCATTGACCGCAGGGACAATAAACGGACCAATCGCAGCTGGGGTCAAATCAACAATGACTTTGCCCGCTTCATTACAGATCTTAGAATGGGTGGCATGCGCAGAGGCAGAAGTGGCATCGAAGACAATCGCGATGTCCTCCCACTCAGGCATAGCCACTAAACCATTGATACCTTCATGAGTGGTTGCGACGCCCATACGTTTGGCGCGTGCTAAGCCATCAGATTCAGGATCGACACCAACCATGGCGACGATCTCTAGCTCTTGAGAGGTTCTTAGAATTTTAATCATCAGATCGGTTCCAATATTTCCTGAACCGATGATGGCGACTTTCGCTTTCGTTGACATATTATTGACATCCTTTTCGATAGGTGAACTGCTTATTCGGCTTGCTATTTGGTTTATTAATCGATGAAACTTACTGACACACTATTCAGACCATCTATGCTGGCAGTAAAGCGATCCCCTGATTTGACAGCTATCATTGGACCTAGAGCACCAGATAGCACCACATCACCCGCTTTGAGCGGCTGACCATTTTCAATCATCATATTAGCCAACCAAAGTGTCGCTAATAAAGGGTTGCCTAAACACGCTCGACCTTCACCTTCAGAAACGACTGCATCACCATTTGCTAACTGCATTTTGCAGTTTTCTAAATCCAGTTGGCTGAGCGGTACGGGAGTGGTTCCCACGATAATTCCGCCATAAGAAGCATTGTCAGCAATGGTGTCAAACAGGCTAATATCCCAATTCGCCACACGGCTATCGACAATCTCTAAAGCGGCAACGGCATAATCAACGGCGTTGATGACATCGATAATCGTCAAATTATCAGCATCTAAGTCAGACTTAAGTACAAAGGCAATTTCGGCTTCAATTTTGGGCTGCAAAAACTGACTGACAGATATTTGTGCCCCTGAGCAATAGCAAGTATCCGCATAGACCATGCCATAGTCAGGTTGATCTACACCCAATTGTGCCTGCACAGCGGTTGACGTCAAGCCAATCTTGCGACCAATGGTTACCCTACCTTGCTCACTCCAGCGGCGGTGATTCTCTTGCTGAATCTGATAGGCCAAAGAGATATCGGTAGCATCAACTTGGTCACGCAGTGGTGTGATTGCGCCTTTGGTATAGGCGTCAAACAGCGAAGTGGCTAAATTGGCGGCAGAATTATTATCATTCATAATATAAAGCTCTCATGTGCGTCGTGTATTGATAGGTTATTTACGTGGAGGACGCTGAAACTTATGTCCCCAAGCTGAATTGGTATGATGAACTTTGACATGCCAGCTATCATCATTAACTTCTATGGCACCCCAGCCAAATTCAACATCAAAACCAGAAGGACTCATGGTATAAAAAGACAACATCTCATCATTAGAATGTCGACCTAACGTGAACGAGAAGTGTGTGCCCGCTTTCTCTGCCGCATCCATCGCGCGACCAACATCATCGACGTTATCGACTTGCAACATGATATGAGCAACTTTTGCTGGGATAGGCACAGGCGCTAACGCCAAAGAATGATGACGACCGTTGCAACGTAAAAAGGAGATACTTAAAGGTTTACCAGGTACGATTTCGGTATTGATGTAATCTGATACTTTGAAGCCTAAAAGCTGAGTGTAGAATGCTTCTTGCGCCGCATGGTCTTTACTAATAAGGACAATATGACCAAGCCCCTGCTCGCCAGTAATAAAGCGGAAACCTTTAGGACTAACGAAAGGCTTATTGGTCAATTGCAAAGGACCATAAAAAGCTTCACAGCGGGTGCCGTCAGGATCATAAAAGACGATAAGCTCTTTTACTTGACGAGATTTTGCCAACTCATCTGAACCTACTTCAAAAGCGATGCTATGCTCGTGCAAACGACTTTTCAAACCTTCCAAGTCTTGCTTGTCACTGACTTCCCAACCGACATAATCTAGATTGTTATGATCTGAATTTTTAAGCTTAATACGCCAAGCATATGAATCGACACGCAGTGACATATCACCATTATCATGGTCATCGACACTGACACCCAGTATGTTTTCGGCATAATCTCGCCACGCTTCTTTATCAGCAATGGAGAAGCCAAGATAGCCTAACGCTTTTATCTCTGACATGTTAAAAATCCCTTTTATGAGTTTTATCCATTCACCACACATATAGCCGCGCATTTAGCCGCGCATTAGTTTTCGCAGTGGTAGCTCTGGATTGGCCAATTGTGATGGCTCAACGTTCACATTATTTTTTATCATGCGCATGGCAGCACGAACGGCATTTGGATTATTGACACTGACTGCACCAACGACGCGATTATCAACCACGCTAAAATACACCGGCCAATCACCTTCAAGTCTCACAACCAAATGCTCCTTGGTGGGTAAAATCTTGCCAGCCATTTCTATATGCAAATCGCCTTGATCTGACCAAAACCAATCGACGGGTGCAGCAGGCGGCTCTTTATTTAAAATAGCAGTGGCGGCGCGCTCCCCTTGATGTTGGGCTGACTGCCAGTGTTCATGACGTACCGTTGAGCCATCAGCTTGGGTCACTGCCGCAACGTCTCCCGCCGCATAAATGCCTGAAAATTTAGTGACTTGATTGTCATTTACTTGAATGCCGCCCGTTGCTGGGTTTAGTAGCTCAGCGCTGACTGCTTCCGAAAGATAAGGGGTGCTTGGCGCCATACCAACACCCATCACGATGACATCAACCTCAATCGACGTGGTATCTTCAAACAATATGGACACACTGCCATCTGGCTGCTCTATAAATTTATCGAGGCGGCAATGAGGTGTGAGCGCCACGCCTTGGGCGCAGTGATTGGCAACAATTTTTTCGCATAATTCTGTCGGTAGTAGATGAGCCATTGGAAGCGCAGCGGCATCTAACCACTGTACTGCGGCGCCAGATTTAGATAACGAAGCTGTAGTTTCAGCACCAATAAAGCCGCCACCTATCACCGCCACGCGTGTATCAGCGGTCAATCTTTGGCGTAGGTTTAAAGCATCTTCATAATGACGTAGTACCAATACTTGCGGCAAATCTGCCCCTTCTATAGGTAGTCGTCTTGCCTCGCCACCCGTTGCCAGCAAGATGACATCGGCAGTTAACGCTTTACCAGATTCCAAAGTGATGCGACGCGTCGTAGGATCTAATTCACACACACCATCACCGTAGTGAGCTTCTATATTGAGCGCCGTGAGCTCGTCATCGCTGATTAAAGCAATATCGTGGTGGGTGCTGTCTGCTTGCATCAAAATCTGCTTGGATAGCGGTGGCCTCTCATACGCGCCATGTTGGTCTTTATCGATTAGCGTAATGCTGCCCAAAAAGCCCTGTTGGCGTAATGCTCTGACGCAACTCACTCCAGCAGCACTCGCACCAACGACGATGACTGACTCAATTTGGCTCATCTGTCGACCTCAACGTATATCTCACCATCTCTGATTTCGACATCATAAACATTGACGGCTTTTATCGCTGGCGGGTTATCAGGAACGCCCGTCTTTAAGCAAAAGACTGACATATGCAGCGGACACTCAACGGTGTCGCCCTCTACAAAGCCATCACAAAACGAGGCTTGAGCATGGGTGCAAGTATCATCAATTGCATAAACCTCACCACTTTCACCGCGAATGATGGCGATTGGTGGGTTAAATTGATCCAGCTTGATTGCTTCGCCAATGTCTAAATCTTCTAATTTGCCAACATGAAACATAACAACCTCGTTTTATTCTGCCGTGAAATGATTGACGACTAATTGCAGAAACTCTTTAGGTCTTTCAGCCATGACCCAATGCCCACAATTGGCTAAGACATGCAAATCTGCATTGGGCATCGAACGACCTAACTTAAAGCCCATTTCTGTCGGCACGACTTTGTCTTCACGGCCGTGAATAACGATAGTAGGATGATTGATTTTGGCGACCACGTGCTCAGGCATGCCCGAGAGTTGGGTTTCTCCTTCTTCATTTGGCTGCACCAATAACTGGCGCAGACCTTCTTGAGCACCAGAAATAAGGCTGGTTTGATAACGCTCTTCCACCAATTCATCAGTGATGGTGTCGGGATTATGAGGAAAATGTGACATGGCTTGACGCATGTTTTCGCGTGATGGTGTGTAATCCCATCCCGAGCGCAATCCGGGTGTCATAAAGAATTTGTCACAAGGGGTGCCCATTAAACAGAGCTTGGAGAATCTTTCAGGGAAACGGGCAGCCGTTGCAAGTGTCAATGAGCCACCAAACGAGTTACCAATGACGTGGGTTTTTTCGATACCTAGCGCATCTAAAAAAGCCAATAAATGCTTGCCCCAATGCTTAATATCGTAACTGAAGTTAGGATCTCTTTCAGTGTGTCCAAAGCCAGCTAAATCAGGCGCGATGACACGGAAGTGTTTGGCCAGCTCAGGAATAATCTTACGCCAGTTGGTATAGGCAGAGACACCTGGTCCAGAACCATGCAATAGCAATAATGGCTCACCCTCGCCCATTTCCAAATAGTTGGTTTGCAGTCCAAAAGCTTCAATCGTTTTGCCTTTGCCAGAATCAATTACTTGCATATTCAATCTTCCTTGATAACAGTTTTCACGAGATGATTATTTATCACTGACAATTACAATAATGTAGATTTTCATTAATGTCAATACGCTACCGTATGGTAAACTATAATAAAATTTTTGACGCACTTCTTTCATCAGAACAACTTCATATGTTATTTTTCTTACAAACCCTTTAAATAAAGGTCTATAAGGAAACTCTAAGTAATTAACGAGTTAAAATTATTAGGTAAAATTAATTTAAATCTAGGGATAGATATAAATTTAAATTAATTTATAGCATACCAAAGCGTATGTTGTAAGCAATAACTAGCCGTATATCTAGGTAAGAAGCAAGGACAAAAATGGTAAAAGCGCTGCTTACTGCTATTGAGCAGAATGAAGAAGATATCTTTGAAGAGTCGTTGAGAATGAAGCTGATGGCTTATTAGACTAAGACTTAATTTGATTAAAATGATAAAATATGGAAAACCTTATCTGATTAACTGAGCGCATGGCTCAGTAGGTGTACGATTATCAATTACTACGAGTGCTATCGTACCGTCAGGCTTTAGGTATCTGGTATTGAGCATTTAGCATACTTGAAACCTACTAAATACAATGAATGACTATTTAAGAGTGAATCAACGATGATTGACTCTTTTTTAATAAGTAGAGGTCTTAAAAGCATGGATTTAATAGAAAAAAATCCAACTCAATCCAACAAACTGACTGCTCAAGATTGGTTGGATATCGCTGAATCTGAGCTGGCTAAATCTGGTATCACGGCCGTCAGAGTAGAGCCACTTGCCAAAAAGCTGAAAGTGACAAAGGGAAGTTTTTACTGGCATTTTAGTAGCAGAAAAGAGCTGTTCGAAAAGCTGTTGTCAAACTGGCGCACTCGCTCAACTGTTTCCATTATCGAGCGTTTAAGTGATATAGAGTTGACACCTGAAGAACGCTTGAGAAAACTTTTTTTAATTCCTTATAAGCGTAACACCAAGACCAATGGCGCCGCTTTAGAGCTTGCCATTCGTAACTGGTCACAAAACGATAAAGCGGTGCAGGAAATTCTAAATGAAGTCGATACTCACCGTCTGACTTTTATTGCGATGATTTTTGAAAATTTAGGATATAACAAAGAGCAAGCAGAGATAAGAGCGGCACGATTCTATTACACGATGCAGGGAATATCTGTCGTCAACGTACACAAAGAACAGGCTTCTATTGAGCAGATATTTGAAACTTTATTGTGATGATTTTTGAATAGCGCTTTGAGGTTGCTTGCACGAATGATACGGCTAGCGATGGTATCCTCTATCGATTTCACCATCGCCTCTTATAACTTTTATGTACTAATCAAATTTAACGCGGAATCTGACGAATGGTAAGAATCTGCTCACTCCGACCAAAAGGTCCGTAAACGTCGTGTAAGACTGCACTGGTTATACCGATACCGTCAGCACCGTATTGTTGTACCGCCTCTAGACCTAGCCAGCGACCTTTAGGCATACGATGCATGTGAATTTGTAAATCCGTATTAGGGAATATCCATTGTAAGTCGTTCAGCTCTAACCCCAGTCTTGGTACGATGCCATTAGCAAGATCAACCATCCCGAGCAAATGCACCAAATCAGTGGTGAGCTCACCTTCTACCATTGCCGTATCATTGGTAATCCATACCATACCTTTGCCCGCCCGCCGCTCCTTATTCGCAACTAGATGTACGCTGTTGACAAAACCACCGGGCCAGCTTTTCATCTCTTCCCACACTGGCAGATCATCAGGATGCTGAGTAGCGTTTTGATCTTCCAAACCTGCAATGGCATTGGTATCTTGTGTCAAGAGTCGCCAAGCACGCGCAGTAATACAAGCGCGACCACCACTACTCATGACCGATTCTATTAACTCGATGGTTTTTCCCGGACGAATACAGCGAGTACTAATAACAAAATCATCAAGTGGGATTAACCCTAGAATATCAAGGCTAATGCGTGCTATACGCATATTCGCTTGCGGTGCATACTGGCTCAGCTCATGGGTCAGTACGCCAGTCGCCGCTGCCATATGCTGTTCATGTGGATTCCACGCGCCTTGCGCATGTTGGGTGGGTGTATAATGCGAAATACTGACATTATCTGCTTGCTGTTCACGTTGGATACAATTGTAATAAGCTGCCATGGTTATCCTTGCCTTTATTTATTTAGTAAGTAGGTTTATATAGAGCTAAACCAATATACATTAATACATATAATTATATTGAATACTAACACTAACCTTCAAGATAACGGCTTAAGTTAAAATCTCTACATAGTCAGAAGTGACGTACAATTTATAGAATAGTTTTAATATGAACTACATAAAGAAGAAAGCTAGCTATGAGCTAGATTTCTTCTTACTTTGAACTAAATATTTATCCCTTACCTTTAATCAACCATAGATAGTAGCCATAACTGTTTAGACTTTAAAATAGTATCAATACTATTAATTTGATACTATTTTGATACTCTGAATTTATTGTTAGATATATTTGGTTGTTGTTAGTTATAGAGAAGTTTAGACCTAAAACCCTTATTTTAAAAGGATTTAAGCATATATCTATAGGTAGTTATTGATAGCTATCGTGTATTGTTGTTGTAAAATTAAGGACTCATAATCCTTTTGTCGTAGGTTCAAGTCCTACTGGGCCCACCAAATTTATATTGTACAAAGAAAAAAGGCTTGTTCGCAGCGATGCGGCAAGCCTTTTTTTATGGGGTTTTCTGAAATTTAAGAATACCTAGGTATATGGCGAACTATATAGAATATTGGTGTATTATTATCAACACTCTAACCCCAAGTGAGAAATATTTGCAAAGTACGCACCAAAGATGACTGAAAAAGTTGTCGCTTAACTCTTCTTTCCTATAATTATTCTTATATATATTCGCTGTAGATTATAGTCACAGCAAAAAACCCCTCATACCGTTAATCTCATTTAAAAAAATACAGTGCTGCTATAAAAACATCTCTTTTGATTATGAAATGACTATAAGATGGGTTCATTATTATCTTATCTACTGGGCAAAATGAGTACTAAAAAAACAAGTACTCATAATAAAAAAACACCAAAAATTAACAAGCTAAGGGATAATTGTTGTTCCAGCCTGACCTGCCATAATAGCCTCAATTTCTTTTAGCTCTCCAATTATGGCATTATTACCTGAATGATTTACGAACTGTTGAGCTGCCCGAACTTTTGGTAGCATACTGCCAGCGCCAAACTGACCATCATCAATATAGCGTGTCATATCATCGCTACTAACCCTCTCTAATGCAGTCTCTTCAGGGGTACCAAATCCTAGCATAACAGTCGACACTGCCGTCAATATAATAAATTGATCTGCCCCTAAAAGTTCAGCTATCAAAGCAGCTGAAGAATCTTTATCAATCACCGCTTCTATACCTTGAAGGCTGTTATCAGCCTGCTTGATGACTGGTATTCCACCGCCCCCTGCAACAATTGGTATCACTCCTGCATTTATCAAAGCCTTTATCGCATCCGTCTCAACTATTGCGATCGGTGCTGGTGAAGGTACAACACGTCGCCAGCCACGACCAGAATCTTCATGGAAAGTATAAGCTTGTCCATCAGCAGCATTCATTGCTTCAGCTTTGGAGTTATAAAATGGACCTACTGGCTTATCTGGACTAAGAAACTTTGGATCATCTTTATTGACAACCATTTGGGTTGTTATAGAAACAGCCTGTTTATTAAGGTTCTTTTTTTGAAACTCATTATTCAGCGCTTGCTGCAACCAATAACCAATTGAACCTTGAGTCATAGCGACACAAGTATCGAGCGGCAATGCTGGTATCTCTGTAGATTCAATAGCGTGCTGTGCAAGGAGTATATTACCAACCTGTGGTCCATTACCGTGGACTATAATCAGCTGATGCCCTTGGCTAACAATTGCAGCTAGCTTTACAGCCGTCTCGCAAGCTACTGCTTTTTGAGCAGCGGCTGACGCATTGCCTTCGCGCTGCAATGCATTTCCACCTAATGCTACGACAATTATTGCCATCAATACCTCCGTTTCTTTTTCATATCAAGTGTTTTTTTATGCACTTATAATAATTTAAGTACAAGATAAGTCTGGTTTAATTCGATAGTACTAAAGCACTCTTTTCATATCTGTCCTAGTAGATTTAGCTGTACTTTACAACTTGTTGAATGACAAAAACCTTACATTCTATGAGGTTTTTTAAATTAAGATAATGCATCTTTAAGATATGAATGACTGAACCAATTAATGACTGAACCAATTATAATATGAAAAAATTTCATACCATTATCTATATAGCATGAAATTTTTTTATATATTCTGTAGCTCTAAATTTGACTAGTCAACCCCATAGTTACTTAAATAAATTGTTGGCATATTGGTTGGGATAAAGAAATTTCCAAGAATTAACACCCTTTAATATCAATGATTTAAATATCAATTAGCTAAATATTAAGTTCGGTTAATACTGATCCACTACATTCAAACCCTTTCATTCATTGACTTGCTAAGGATTTTTTATTTCCTATAACATCAGCATCCAACCTTATTAAAAATATTTACTACTGTCTTGATATTTTGATACAATTGATAATTGCTGTATGATGCATACTATTGTCACAAATATTAAGTGATTATTATTTGATAGTGCCTAATAACAACTACTACAATAAACGACTATTCTATGATGATAGTTAAATTTCGATTTTCAATCTATCTATGAATTTTGCAAGCAGTCTAGTCTTATACTGGTATAAAATATACTTGTAATAAGATAAATTTACCTGTATGTTGAACAACAACTCTATGTTGATGTTATACTGTAATCGGTTGATAAGTACCTACACTTCTTCAACCAAAACCTCTTAGTCAATCATTCGCAGAAACGTTTACCCCGATAAACACCATAAAAAGAACGCAGTAAGTAGTAAAGTGATAAATCACCTGCAACTCCTTTCTTTTGACATGGTTAATTTTTTAAATCTGTAAAATACGAAAAACCTGCAAAATATAAAAACAAAACTGTATGGGTCAGGAAGACTCTTGCATAAAATTCGCTTGATAACCTGCATATACAATTTTTGTGTAACCTTTATTTACACTTACAAGGATGTGAATCATGTCACAACAAAACCCAATTTTTATTCCTGGTCCTACTAATATTCCAGACAGATTACGTCGCGCGATGAATGTGCCGTCCCAAGATCACCGTGCGCCTGATTTCTCAGATACCTTTTTGCCTGTGCTCTCTGGTGTTAAAAAAGTAATTGGTACGCAAGATGGTGAAGTTCTATTATTTACCTCTAGCGGGACTGGCGGTTGGGAAGCGGCTATCAGTAATACTCTCTCACCTGGTGATAAAGTTTTAATTGCGCGCTACGGTATGTTTTCTCATCGCTGGATCGATATGTGTCAGCGTCACGGACTTGATGTGCAAGTCGTTGAATGCCCTTGGGGCACTGGTGCACCTGCCGATCAGTTTGAGGCCATTTTAAGTGCAGATACAGAGCACGAGATAAAAGCGGTCATGGTCACACATAACGAAACAGCGACTGGGGTCATGAGTGACATTAGCGCCGTTCGTAAAGCGATGGATAGCGCTACTCATCCCGCCCTACTCTTTGTCGATGGTGTCAGCTCAATTGCTTCTGTACCTTTTGAGATGGACGCTTGGGGTGTAGACGTTGCGGTTGCCGGTTCACAAAAAGGCTTCATGCTTGCAACAGGCATGGCAGTATTAGGCGTTAGTCAAAAAGCCTTGAGCCATATGGATGAAGCTAAGCTGCCACGCACTTATTTTGACTTCCGTGATATGTTGAGAGCAAATTCCAATGGCGGCTTTCCTTATACACCACCATTAAACCTAATTTACGGTTTAAGAGAAAGTCTCGAGATGTTGTCTGAAGAAGGGCTTGAAAACGTCTATGCACGTCATTATCGTTTAGCCGAAGGCGTACGCCAAGCGGTTAGCGCTTGGGGCTTTAAATTATGTGCGCAATCTCCTGACCTTTACTCTAATACCGTAAGCGCCATCTTTGTTCCTGAAGGCTTTAATAGCAACGAGCTGACGGATCATGCCTTTAATAAATACGGTATCTCTTTTGGTATTGGTCTAGGCGAGATGAATGGTAAAGCATTCAGAATCGGTCATTTGGGTTCATTGACTGAAGTGATGGTATTAGCAGGACTGGCAACGATTGAGATGGCGATGGTTGATTTAGATTATCCAATCAAACTAGGTCAAGGTGTTGCTGCTGCGCAAGAGTATTACCGTAATAACTAAATTAAGTAACACATAAATTAAGCAACAACTAAACAAAAATCTGTAAGGTATATTTTATATGATAACAAATGAAAATGGATTAGTAATTCCAACGATTGAAGACATGTTAGAAGCTCATGAGCGTATTAAACCATATATTCATCGCACCCCAGTTTTGACGTCTCGTTTTTTAAATGAGATGGCAGGTTGTGAGATGTTCTTTAAATGTGAAAACTTCCAAAAAGCGGGCGCTTTTAAAGTTCGTGGCGCATCAAATGCCGTTTTTGGTCTGTCTGATGAAGAAGCGAAAAAAGGGGTTTGTACGCACAGCTCAGGTAACCATGCCCTATCTTTATCTTATGCGGCAGGTCGTCGTGGCATACCTTGTAACGTGGTTATGCCGCATAGTGCACCAGAAGCTAAAAAAGCTGCGGTACGTGGTTACGGCGGTATTATTACTGAATGTGAGCCATCAACTACTTCACGTGAAGAAGTATTTGCTAAAGTTCAAGCAGAAACAGGCGGTGATTTTGTCCATCCGTACAATGACCCACGCGTAATCGCAGGGCAAGCTACCTGCTCACGTGAGTTTTTAGAGCAAATGGAAGAAATGGGCGTAAAACCTGATATGGTTGTTGCACCAATCGGCGGCGGCGGTATGATTTCTGGTACTTGCTTAACATTATCAAATCTAGCGCCAGATGTTAAAATTTATGCTGCTGAGCCATTAAACGCTGATGATGCTGCTCGTTCATTCAAAGCCGGTCATATTATTGCTGATGATGCGCCTAATACTGTCGCTGATGGCTTAAAAGTACCGCTTAAAGATTTGACGTGGCATTTTGTTAGTAACTACGTGACTGATATTTTGACCGCGACTGAAGAAGAAATTATTGAAGCTATGAAGCTGACTTGGACTCATATGAAAATTGTCATAGAGCCAAGCTGTGCAGTACCACTTGCTGTTATCTTAAAAAACAAAGACGTTTTTGCAGGTAAAAAGGTAGGTGTCATCATCACTGGCGGCAACGTTGATCTTGATAAATTGCCTTGGAACTAATTAGCTTTTCCCAAGCACAAACAATGCGTTGATGAAGCGCAAACTATGCGTCAATGTAAACGCATTTTTATAAAATTAAACAAAACACATGGAGCATAAGTATGATTACTGAAGAATTAGAAGTTGGTTTTAACGTCCCTGCTGAAGTTGGTATGAATGAAGCTGATATCCAAACCCCTTGCTTGATCTTAGATCTTGACGCCCTTGAGCGTAATATCAAAAAAATGGGTGATTATGCGAAAGACCATAATATGCGTCACCGTAGCCATGGTAAAATGCATAAATCAGTTGACGTACAAAACTTGCAACAAGAGCTTGGCGGCGCTATCGGCGTATGCTGTCAGAAAGTTTCTGAAGCTGAAGTATTTGCACGTGGCGGCATCAAAGATATCTTGGTATCAAACCAAGTACGTGAGCCTGCCAAACTTGCTCGTTTAGCAAATCTTCCTAAACTAGGTGCAAATATCACTGTTTGTGTTGATGATGTTGATAGCGCGGCTGAGCTATCTGCTGCTGCAACCAAAGCAGGCACTCAACTTAATTGCTACATTGAAATCGACTGTGGCGCGGGTCGTTGTGGTGTAACTACTACTGAAGCCGTTGTTGAAATCGCTAAAGCGATTGATGCCGCTGAAAATATCAAGTTTACTGGTATTCAAGCTTATCAAGGCGCAATGCAGCATATGGACAGCTTTAGCGATCGTAAAGCTAAAACACAAATTGCTATCGATCAGGTACAACATGCCATTGATGCATTGACTGAAATCGGTCTAAAACCAGAATTCGTTTCAGGTGGCGGAACTGGTAGTTACTACTTTGAAAGTAATTCAGGTGTTTTCAATGAATTGCAGTGTGGTTCTTATGCATTTATGGACGCTGACTATGGTCGTATCTTAGATGAAAATGGCAACCGTATCGATGCTGGTGAGTGGGAAAATGCTCTGTTCATCCTAACTTCTGTTATGAGCCATGCTAAAGCTGACAAAGCGATTGTTGATGCTGGTCTAAAAGCACAATCTGTAGACAGTGGCCTACCATTCATCTACGGTCGTGATGATGTTGAATACGTTAAATGCTCGGATGAGCATGGCGTAGTCAGCGATCCTAATGGCGTACTAAAAATCAATGAGAAATTGAAACTTGTACCGGGTCATTGTGATCCTACTTGTAACATCCATGATTTTTATATTGGTGTCCGTAACGGTAAAGTTGAAAAAGTATGGCCTGTATCTGCACGTGGTCGCGCGTACTAATCATTAGACGCTAAAACTACACGCTGAATGAGTTTGGTTTTTTAAAGGGGCTGTTGTAGCTTTAGCCTACAACAGCCCCTTTTTATTTGAGAATTACAACTTGAGAAGTATAAAAAGGAATTTATAATGATTGAAGAAAACAATATTAACAACGAAGGTCTATTGATCGTATCGGAAGACGCTTGTAAAGCAGTTATTGATCGTGATTCTGCCTTTACCGCAGTCAAAAATGTATTTGCCTCTATGTCACGCGGCGATGCTTATAACTTTCCGGTTATTCGTGAAGCCATTGGTTATGCAGATGCGTTATATGGTTTTAAATCAGGTTTCGATCGTGCGGGTAAATCACTAGGTCTTAAATCAGGTGGTTACTGGCCGGGTAATGCAGCTAAAGGCTTAACCAACCACCAATCAACGATTTTTTTATTCAATCCTGATAACGGTAAATTACGCGCGCTAGTAGGTGGTAATTATTTAACAGCGGTACGTACTGCAGCGGCATCAGCAGTATCAATTGCGCATTTAGCCCGTAAAGATAGTAAAGTACTGGGTATGGTTGGTGCAGGACATCAGTCTACTTTTCAGCTGCGTGCGGCACTTGAGCAACGCAACTTTGAAAAAGTAATCGCTTGGAATAAAGATGCTGATCGCCTAAGCATCCTACAAGAAATCGCTGAAGAGTTAGGGATACCGTTTGAATCAGTTGAACGTGAGCAATTGTGTGCAGAAGCGGATGTCATTATCACTATTACTTCAGCATTTGAGCCTCTGCTTATGAAAGAATGGATCAAACCCGGTACACACATTGCATGCATGGGTACCGATACGGTAGGTAAGCAGGAAGTTGATGCGGCATTAATAGTCTCTGCTACGGTATTCACTGATGAAATCGCCCAGTCAATAAGTATTGGTGAAGCTCAGCATGCGATTAAGTCTGGCGCTATCACAGCGGATGCAATTACTACCCTAGGGGACGTGATTAATGGTGAGCACCCAGGTCGTAGCTCAGATGATGAGATTACCTTATTCGATGGTACAGGTGTTGGCTTACAAGATTTAGCCGTTGCTTCTGCTGCTGCTAGACTTGCTGTTGAAAAAGGTCAAGCTCAGCATATTTCGCTATAATTGTAAGACGAATTATTATATTTTAGAAACGCCAAATAATTAGATTATTTGGCGGTTTTTTTATGCTGAGTATAAAGTAAGCAGTACGAAACAAGCCTCATAGATAAATTTGGTGAGTTAAACCTATTAATAAAGAGTTGATGATAACCCTCACAGTAAAAACCGATATCATAGCATTCAAATCCTGCACCATTAAGCAGATAACAAAGGCAGTTAGAGCAAACGTACAGCTACAGAGCAGTATAAGCCACTGCTAATCCCAGTGATTGAAGAGAATAAGTGCTTGAAGCCTATCTGTATGAAAGTCAATAGATGCATTTTAGGATTTTTCGTATATGTCGTGGTTTTATATCAGACATTAAGTCGTCAAGCTACCACTACAATACAAGTCATGACACCATCTAGATATAAATATTAAGGCTACTCAATCACGCCAGTACAAGCGTATAACAGTCGATTTATTCAGCAAAATTATCAGTCGTCTAATCTTAAAAAAAAAGTCAAGATTGTAATCCTGTTCAATAATCTAAACACATATCTTGATGCATACCTTCCCACCCTATTTGAGATATCTAAAAAACATTGACCTTAAACTGTAATCTTTTTTTAGTATCTGCTATCTCCTACCAATGATTAAAAACCACATTAACATCATTTTTGATTTAATTTATTTTAGCCTTTTTGACAAAAAATTATCTATATTTTTATTTTTAATTAAAATACTTAATCCTGACTATTTAGTCAGTTTTACTAATAAGATCATAAGCTTAGTGAGTATTGTTGCTGTACGCGCCCTAGTAAGGTGTTATTTTTGTAAAAAATAGAGTTGTCAGATGTTACAAAGTATGATTAACTGTTTGAAATGTTTAGGAAACATTCTAAATCATTACTTTAAGTTTCTAATTGTAATTTATATTTTTATCGTTATGAGAGCCTTTTTTTAATCCATACTGTTCTATTTGGCACAAAAACTGGCATCTCTATTTCATACCTTTTTTTAGTAAACTTTATCTTTCCTCAAGTGGTATCGGTGCGTTTTGACAGGATGTTAAGACCAGTTTTGGTATATACAACCTACCCACGTCCACGAGGAAATAACGACTGTACACAAGGGAGTAATACTGTGCGTTTTGATTCAACTACTCAAGCAAAAAAATCAAATTTTATCAAGCCTTTGGTGGCAGCTGCTGTTACTATCATTGCCTTAGGGACGATGACTACGGCTGCTCAAGCTAAAACATTGTTTAAAGATACTAGCATTACCGCCCTTTATGGTGGCGGCTTTAAAATGGTACCAAATAACGAAACTGCCTCTTTGACAACTATGACACTAGAGCATGCCTCAACCCACGACTGGGGTGGTATCTTTGCGTTTGTTGACCGTCATCAAGGTGATGAATACGACTTAAAAGACGCGAGCGGCAATGTAACTGGCTCTAAAAACTATAGAGAAACGTTTGGTAAAGTGTCGCCTAAATTTAAAGTGGCTAAATTTAACGATGGTCTTATTAAGCAAGTAAACCTTGCCAGCGTTTATGAGTTCAGCTCAAACAGTACAGGCTTTGGTCAAGATAACCTCTGGGTTGGCGTTGGCGCAGATTTAAACCTTCCTGTCCCAGGAATTAAGTACGCATCAGCGACTTTATATCATGCTTTTAACAATGCTGAGCGCGCAGACGGTAAAAAAACCAAAGGTGATGATCAAAAGATTACCTTAACCTCAGCTTGGGAACGCGACAACCTCTTAATCGACGGTTATGTAGATTTTGCTTTTAACAATGAATTTGACAATGTTAAAAACAGTATCCATTTTAACCCGCAGATTAAATACAATATCCAGCCTGCCCTCGGTATCGACAACCGCCTAGAAGTAGGCGTTGAGTACGATTACTGGAAAAATAAATTTGGTGTTAATGACGTTGATCAAAATGCAGTTGCTGCACTGGTTAAATATCATTTCTAATTAATTTATTTTTAATAATATAGTAATATATAAGTCCTGTTTAATATTTTATTTGAACAGGACTTTTTATTTGGAAGTATAAACTTCATTATTATTCAATTTTTTATTGTTATAGTATTGACAGTAGATATAAAACGCGTATAATATGCCATCATCAACTGACAATAGTTAATTGATAATTAGCGGGAATAGCTCAGTGGTAGAGCATAACCTTGCCAAGGTTGGGGTCGAGAGTTCGAATCTCTTTTCCCGCTCCAAATACTTAAAAAGCCTCACTTCACAGTGAGGCTTTTTTTTGTCTAATTTTCGAGGGTTACAGCGTTTTTATATCTTATTGACCAATCAAACTATTAAGTTAATCTAACGAGATAAAGGTCTCAAAATCAGCACCGTGACCAAAACGTGACCATTTCGTGTCCACGCTATGAACACTGATTTTGTAATCGACCCCAACTTATTATTCTTACCTTTATAAAAAACGATGCTAAGAAATATTTTCTTAGCATCGTTTTTACTTTTCCACTGCTTTTATAAATTGAGCTCATAGCGTGACCAAAACGTGACCAAATCACGGAAAAGTAAATATAAAAAATAACCCCAACCTTAATTCTATGCTTTGAAGTGCCTTGTATATATGGCTCTGCCACTTATTTCTCTGCATATATATTTTCAGTTTGATAGTTTTCAAGATTCTTCATCATCATCTTTAATATTTGGCTTGTAAATAAATAAGTCACCCACCTGCACGTCTAAAAACTCACATAACTGGTCGATAGTATTGAAATCAATTCTTGAGGACTCTTCATTATATAGTTTATGAAGCGTTGATTTGCTCATGCCTGTTGCTCTTACAACATCTGCTACGCGCAGTTTTTTCTCTGCCAGAATAACAGGGAGTTTAGACACAATCATAATTACTACCTCTTTTCGGGTAAAAATGCTTTACATTGAGGTAAAAAGATAATATAGTACACAAATCGATTATTAATTACCTTTAAGCGGGTAAATATTAACTGATTCCTTCAAGATGCATTTTTACAGGTTGATGAAATAATTTTTATTCTATCACTTAATGCGATGACTTAATAACTGAAAAGAGGTAAATATCATGAGCAATACTTATTTAACAACTGATGAGCTAGCCGAACGTATCAAGTACGACCCACGTACTATCCGCAATCAAATGAAAGACACTGTTTTGATTGAGAACATTCATTACATACGCCCTTTTGGTGGTCGTAAGATTCTGTATGTATGGGAGCGTATCGAAGAGGATATGTGTAAGCCGGTGATGAGTGCTATTAACGGCATGGCACTTCAATAATAGAAGGAGGTTTATCATGGCTACTATACAAGGACGGTTTGGCAAACTAATCGCCGACTTCTACTACCTAGGTATACGTTGTCGAGAAAAGACTAGCTTGGAAGACAACCCAGCTAATAGAAAAAAATTAGCGACTGTTTTGAAAAAAATGGAGGCAGAAATAACCCTAGGCATTTTTGACTATGGCGCTTACTTTCCGAAGAGTACGCGTTTAAAAGAGATGACAGCACTGGCTGATAGAGCAGAAGCTTGTATAAGTCGCAATCCCACCTTTCGGCAGTTTGTCGATATTTGGTATGAGGAGAAGAAGATTGAATGGCGGCCAAGCTACCGGCAAAAGACAAAGATCATTTTGAACACGTACTTGTTACCTGAGTTTGGTGATAAAGCGGTACATGCCATAAAAAACCAGACTTGCTAACCTTCCGTAGCTCTCTCGCCAAAGTTCGTTACGGTAAAGAGGGTCAGTCAAGTCTGTCAGTAGCAAGAATCAATCAGATTATGATACTACTTCGTATGATACTAGAAGAAGCGTCAGATCGCCATGAGTTTGAGACGCCTTATAAAAATATTAAGAATCTCAAACAAGCTCGTCCTGATGTGAGTCCTTTTACATTGAGTGAGGTATGGCTGATTTTAAAGCATGTCCGTGCTGATTATAGGCCCTACTACACCATCCGCTTCTTTACCGGGATGCGTACCAGTGAGATCGATGGGCTTAAGTGGGACTGTATTAACTTTGATCGTCGTGAGATCAGTATTCGCGGTGCATTGGTCAATGGTGAGATGGGTCCGACTAAGACATTCGGCTCACAGCGTGATATTGCGATGTCACAGTTAGTCTATGACGCCTTACTAGAGCAGAAGACGCGTACCTTTGGTAAGTCAGAGTTTATCTTCTGTAATAGCCAAGGCAATCCCATGGAGTACCGCAATGTGAATCGGCGGGTGTGGAAGCCTACGCTTGCCCTCCTCGGTCTCAAACACCGACGTGCTTATCAGACTCGGCATACCGCAGCAACGCTTTGGCTGGCTGCTGGTGAGAACCCTGAGTGGATTGCTCGGCAGATGGGTCACAGCAGTACAGAGATGCTGTTTCGGGTGTATAGCCGCTATGTGCCTGATATCACCCGACAGGATGGCTCAGCGATGGATAACTTGATACTGGCGAGCAAGGAGAAGTTAACAAGCGCATCGAATAGCTCTGACACTGAAGCACTCATCAGGAATAAACAGGCTGACAAGGAGACGTCACAATGAAAACTATCAATTATGAGCAGCTATTTGGTGAACCTAAACGGGATGGTGCTATCAGTGAAGATGCGAATATTATTGCTAATCTATTAATGCGTGAGTTGTGTATCTCATCTGGTCATAACCTCGCTCGCTTCTTAGGAGTGAAGCGCTGTTTTGCTAATGATATGGCGATGCGTGTGTGGGTTCAGAAACGCTTGGATGCCAGTCTTGACTATATGATTGAGGATATGTGTTATCAGCTTCAGAGCGAGCTTTATGAGCTATTACCGCACTCTGACTATGTAGGCTACTGAGGAGAACATGATGAGTGTAAAGCTTCAGCCGAATATGACGCAGAACGCACGAGATCTAAAGATCTGTGAGGATTACTGGTCATATGATAACGAAAGTGATTATATCGCGCATGTAGAAACCGTCTGTGAGAAGTATGATATTAGCGCACAAGTACTATTCGCGACAATCGGTGAGTGTTTTGCTTATTTAGATGATGTGCGATGCGAGTACTGTGGTTATGTGTGCCCTTTACAGATACCAGCAGACATCCCTTATATGCGAGCCAAAGACAGTTGGTGTTGTGAGGTATGTGAGCATGCTGTATGGCGGACAGATAAAGAACAGAAATAAGTGTTAACTATCAGAAAAGCCAGACAGGCTAGCTTGTCTGGCTTTTTTGTGTTCAACATATCTTCTCTTAAATACAGTCCAAACTTAGTATGCCACTACACACAGGTTTTGAGAGGATTTCTTATTAAAAAACTTAATCAATAAATCGACTGAATCAGCTCTTGAGTAAGCTCTACGTTTGGTTTCAACATATCATCAGCAAGACTACGCTTACTTGATAATAGCTTATCCAGTTTGATTTCAAAGGTTTCAAAATCATCTGCTGCAATAGATGGGTAATAAACAAAAACCTCTTTATCTTGCCCAATTCGGTAAGCTCTATCGGTTGCCTGGTCTTCCTTAGCGGGGTTCCAACTACGTGTATAATGGATTACATGATTCGCTTTTTGGATATTCACCCCAAAACCCACTGCCACCGTGGATAAGATAATCACATTAAACCCATTCACCTCTTGGAACTTATCAATAATTCCCTGCCGAGTTAAGCCTACTCTACTGTTAGTATTTGAATCTCCATTCACTGTAGTAACGTTTAATCCAAATCGCTCAAGGAGAAGGCGTTTTAAGAACACTTGAATAGCCCTAAACTCAGTAAAAATGATAACCTTCTCATCTTTTTGTTTTATACTATCTAAAGTCTTTATTAACCATTCGGCTTTAGGTGAATCTTGGATAGTCGCTTGTTCTTGCAAATTCAGGGGATGAGCACAAATCATTCGCATGTCATGTAGTGCTTTTAACATAACGCCTTTGTGGCCTTGCTCAGATAAACTTCTATAATCATTTGATACTTGTTTATATAGTGTGCGTTGCAACGTTGATATTTCAATATTTTTACAATCATTAATTTCGTGTTTTGCTGGCAACTCAGCGACATCGTGCTTCATACGTCTTAATACTTGTGGCTCAATCAACTTACGAAGGTAATCTATTATCGCGTTATCTTCATCGTCTTTCTTTTCAATAGGACGTCGATACTCTTTATTAAATTCACTAAGTGAGCCCATCAGATTTTCTTGAATGAAATCAAACAAGCACCATAGATCAACCAGTGAGTTTTCTACAGGCGTGCCTGTACAAGCAATCTTAAAGTCTGCTTTTTGGGCTTTAGCAGCTTTAGTAACCATTGCAGTAGGCACTTTTATTTTTTGGGCTTCATCACATATCATGATACTCCAATCCACCCTCCCTAAAGAAAACTCAAGGTCTCGCATGGTTTCATAAGTAGTCAGCACGATATCTGCCCCACCTAACCAATTATCTTCAAGTAGGTTTGTTATTCCGTAATCGTTTCTTAATTGAGGAGATATTAGGTGTTTGGGTATTTTTCGCTGTTTTAAGTTATCGCCATATAAACTTAACACTTTTCCGAATTTTGCACTAAAAAACCTATTGATTTCAGCCTCCCAGTTCTCTAATAAAGAAACTGGCGCTACTACTAATGCAGGTTTTTTATCTTCTGCGGTTTCTAGATATTCACCAATGAAGCAAAGTAACTGCAAAGTTTTCCCTAATCCCATATCATCCGCTAACAAGCAGCCGCTTACTTGAGTTGGTGCATAGTGATATAGGTTTTGTAGCCAAGCGATACCATACTCTTGATGCTTTTTCAGACTAAATTCTTGGCTTCTAAAACTTGATGGCAATCTGGCCTGAGGGCGATTACTTTCATCAAAAGTCAGAATCTCAGCTCGCTTCTTAGTAAAGTCAGCCTCATCGATATTATTGGCAATCAATAAGGTAGATTTTTTCTTTGTTTTATCAGGTTTTGGCTGCTCTTGCTCTATGTCGTTTTCCGCTAGGTCATCACTCTTTGAATCACGCAGATCATTAAGTAATTTTTTTGCATCATCTAATGGAATAGAGACGTTGCTGTTCGGATGTAGAACAAAGCTCTCGCCTTCTGCCTCTGCATGCTGGATACGTTGCTCAAGTAGCTCAGTAGTGGCATCAGTATTATCAGAAGTAAATTGAGATAAGTCGGCTGACCCATCTATAAAATTCTGTGGTAACCATTCGGATTCACCACTATCTTTTTGAATGGCTTCAGAGCTCAATTTTTCAGCTTCACCAATCCCTATTACTCTAGGACTATAATTCTCTAAATCTAATACAGTACTAGCTTGCAATTCATCATCATACTGTTGAATTTTTTCTAGATCGCTTTTAAGTTCTTCTATCTGGTTATCTAGGTAGTTTGTTCTATCTATACTGTAACCTGCCCATAGGAACACAGGTGATGATCGCTCATAAGTAGCAATAAAGTGTTGAGCTTGCTCTAGATTTGAAAGCTCTAAAAGAACAGGGTTTTGTGCTCTACTTGAGTTTTCATGCAACGTTAACTGAGCTGAACTAAAATGCGATGCTTCATCATAGGCTTTATCTACTAGCAAACGGTAGCTATATATTTCTGCCTCTTCTTTGGATTGCTCGAAGCCCTCTGGAGATATAACCTCTAGCGCATCCTCCCCTAACTGAGCAAAAGGATTATGTAAAAAAGTCTGTGCACGCTCACCAGTTATCCGACGATTTGGCATCTTCTTAATTTCATTTAGTACACTTTTAACTTGCGGCTCGATGATAACGTGTGCCAAACCACCTTCTGGTAAGCTAATTGTATATTCATCCTGCACTTCATTATACTTATCAAAGGTTTGTAGCCAGTTTGAAGGCGAGTCTTTAAAATCAGGCTGCACCTCTACCACTGACTCTGTACTAACTAAGTTTTTACGAAGGTTAAGTTGGAGCTCATCTGGGGCCAGTACGATTGTTTTACGTAGGAACTCATCTAAGTTCGCCTCACTTTTATTTGCTAAACCACGTATTTGCGCCCAATATTTTTGATTGATTGATTTATCTTTATCAGTAATACGAGAGAACTCTTTAATTTTCTCTAATAACTTCCAAGTACTTTCATTCAATAAACATTCTTTACCAGTAAAACTAATAATTGCGCCTGTTCGCTTGACTGAGCCTTTAAACTTAATCTTATTTTTATCACACCAACCATCCAGAATAATTTGAAAATCAGAATCACTTAGCCCATTCTCACTACGAATTATCGGATATAAATCATTTGATAGCGGCAAGTTGAGCAAATTAATGACATCGCTATGATCAGGGTCTTGTTTAATATGAAATAACTCTTCCCATGGCAATATATAGCTATCATCTAGCTGATAAGCAACCTCTTCATCGGCTAAACTCTCCCAGTAGAAATCTGCATCAGTTTTGGCTGCTGATGTGTAGCTATGTTTTAAGCCAATGTCATCATATTGCAATGGCGCAGGCTCGACACTATTGACTATGGTTTCTGATATTGCGGTCTGCTTGTTTTTATTTCTTTTCCAAAATGCTAGTTTCATTAAAAATGCTCTATAGTTTTAATCTGGGAATATTCCTAATTCTTGTAGTCTACGATCGAAAGATTTCTCCCAAGCTCCTTGATGTGATAAGTAAAATTGAGCCTTAGAAGTTGACTTTAAGCTAGTAATCTCTACCTTACCTGTTTTTTCCTGAAAAGGAGGGTATGGAAGCTTTCGATAAAAGTAGGTCGCATTATTCATCTCAGAGAATTCTACTATATAGAACCCACCTATTTTTATCATAAAAGCGTTTGAAGCATTACTTTTACCGACAATCTTTTTAAATCTCCCCGCATTATTTTTCTTAAACTCTGCTTGTTGCGCTGTTGGATAACGCATTGCTTGATCGTTTAAGAATACTTCTGAGAGCGTTACTTGTTTAAGAAATCTCATCCAGTAATTAAACCTTCGGACATCAGCACTAATACCAAAAACGGTGAAGAAAGCCTCTAAATCTGCTCTTACAAACCATTGAACCACCATTTTTCTAGTATCTGGGTTTACATTCCGCCAACCTGCTGCTGAGTCATATTGCGGATTGCCCCATTGCGTCAAACAAGCGTTTTTTAAAGCTTCGTGTACAAGCGTACGTTTTGAAGTAGAAGCATAACGTTCAAGTAAAGCCGTTAAAATATCTGTCGTATAAATTGGATTCTTTTCGAGAAGAAGTAAGAAACGTGGTATCACTTTAAAGTAGTCATCTTCATTCATTGTCTTGACTGACTTGATAGATGAGTTTACCAAGCTATCCCAGAACCAGCTATTAGGAGCGATACTTAAGCTTTCTAACTGACTACTCACTCTGCTGTCATCGCTATTGTGTAAAAAGTCACGAATAAATCTTTTGGAAGGATCTAGTGAGAGTACTTCAGGATGGTCCGTTAACGTGGTAAGCCATTTTTTAGGCCTAAGAGTGGCTCGAAACAACGTAGAGCGATTGGTATTTAAGATATTTCTCAGCTGAATCCAGTTATTGGGCCGTTTATTTATTTCAGCTTGTTCTACCGCAAAATAACTATAAAGCAGAGGGAAATAAACAACCTTTAGTAACTCAGGATCCATTTTACTAAATTGCTCAATAAGCTCGCTACCTTTGAAAGTAAAAAGTATTTTATCCTCATAATCTAGTAACTTCTTACTCAGTGACCAAGCTAGATTCTTCCAATCACGTTTTGTCAGATAGTCTTTACCCTGCTTTTCTAATTTTAAAATTGAGTTAACAATTTTTTCTTCGATAGGCTGAATACTCTCCATCTCATCAAACTTACGTTCAATAAGCTCTAATGTCTTGATTAATTTACTCGGCCTGACAAACCTATTATGTATTTGGGCGGGTTCAGAGAAATTATCAATACTTTGATTCAGCCTCTGCTTTAAAATAGCTATACTCATCACATTCACCTTGCCAGCTGACAGGTTTCTATAGGAGCAGAAACGAAAATAGGCTGCGCCTCAGCACTGTCTTTTTCTTTTAAACCATAAAACTGCATTCTTAGTTCTACACGGCGCGAAGCTTCTTTACTGTCTTTTGCTGAATTAAACGATACACCTCCAGCTAAAAACAGCTGTTTGATTTGATTTTTTTGCGCGTCAGTTAAGGTAAGCTCTTGATTAAATGTGGGATCCAATAAACTACACATTACCCACTCCGAACGACGCAAACTTAAATTCAGGTTATATAAGTATGATCCATCAGTATCCGTAAAACCTTCAATCACAATCTGTTTAAACCATTTTTTGCCGTTTTCACTATTGGCAGCTTCCAAGACAACAGGTACTAAAGCACTTAAAGCCTTTATACCCTCTGAATTCAATCGGTAATCATTATGCCCAAAGCGACCTGCCTCACCAAAATTTATACGGTTCTCTTTACAGTCTACGGTGATGAGCTGATTCTTTAAAGTGGGGTCGTCTTTAATACTAGTACAAATATCCAAGATCTCTGAACTTCGCTCTTTCTCTGCTTGTGTTGCTTCGTTAATTTTCTTAGTGACTACCATTAAAGATACTGCCATCACTACCAAAAACAATGTCATTAGTGCTGTCATTAAGTCAGCAAATGAGATCCAAAAAGGTTTCTCACCCTCATCCTTTGAACGAGGTTTTTTAGCGTACCTATTACCAATCATTAGCGATACACTCCAAAATTAGCTTCTAGTTCTTTGGGTAAGATCTTCAAGGTCTTCAACCACATTACCTAAGCCTTCAACACCAGTTGCAAGACGTTGAACGGCTTGGTTAAGTGTGTTGTCAAAAGACACCAACGATTGATTTAAACTACTTTCAACGGAAGTACCAAAGCTATCAAAACTCTTCACTAGAACATCACTAACTTCTGCTAAATACTCTTGCATCTCCATCTTCACTTGGCTTAAAGCTGTCGTCATATTCTGCATATCATTAAGCATTTGACTAGACATGCCAGCTTCAGACTTTGACTGCTGAATGAGACTTTCCAGTGTTTCAATTGCAAGGTTAACGCTGTTTTGAGAATTCTTATAATCTCTTATCAATTCAATAAGGTTATTGCTTGCACTTGTCATGTTAGCTGAAGTCGTATTAACCTGTGCAATAAGTTCTGATGTCTTACCAGTCACTGTGCTTAGCGAACTACCAGCAGTAGTAAATTGCTCAGCAGCCAAGCGCATTCTTTCTGCACCACTATTCATACCAGTGATACTATCGGTAGTCACCTGAGATAGTTTTTGGATGTTTTCTTTATGAGTTTGAACGGCTTCTTTGCTATGCGTAATGAGCTCTTTAATTTCACTGCCCAAATCATCAATCAATACAGACGACTGTTCGTGCAATTTTTGTTGATTATCTGATATCTGGCGATCTTGCTCGATACGTTGCTCTGCAACATTTGACAGCAGGTCTGACATTGATGTACCTAAACCTGAGACAAGCTCTGAAACCTTACTATTTAATTGCTCAACAGCATATAACCCTTGATCACCAATTTTAGCTGAACCTGCAGATAGATTTTCTACCATTTCGTTCATTTGGGTAGACATCTCATTTTGCTTTTGATGAATATCTTCCATCATTTTTTCCATTTGGGTCTCTAACGTTTTGGTCGACACTTCACTATTAGTTTGCATATCTGTAATTAATTGAGAAAAGCCTGACTGCATCTCACGCATAGCTGTGACAGACTGTGTCATCATCTCGCTCATACCTGTCATTTGACCACCAAATGTCGTTTCCAGCTTACTCATAAAAGCAGTTAACACATCAGTCATAAGATCCTGTACTGCCGACCCTTGGTCACCACTAACTTGCTGCACGCTTGAAGCAATTTTATCTAAAGGCTCTTTCAACGTGCTTTCAATAGATTCACCAATCTGAGTTGCCGTTGATATGCCTACTTGAGCATAAGACTCACTGAGCTGTGAAGCAAAGGCAGCTTGATTTCTTTTATTCTCTTCGACCAAGTTAGTCATCATGGTTTTTAAATCATTAACCAGACTATCTTTAAGCTGTCGTGCATTCGCTTCATTGGCTTGAGAAGACTTAAGTAACTTAGCCAGATACTCCTCCCCACTTTCATCAAAAGTAAAGGCATTATCAATAGCAGTATTTAAACGTTGTAATTGCTCATAACATTTTCTTAACCATGACTTTTCAAAAAACGTAATAAGCATGGCTGTGAGAATAGCCAATCCAGAAGCCATAAAGGCCTCTCCTACGCCTTTTAGCAATAATGTCAAGCTGTCTTGAACATTGTCAGGGTTTCCTGCAGGGTCAAAAGCTAACAATCCAATCAACAGACCTGCAAATGTCACAATAATACCAACACCAGTGATCATACCGGGCAAGTGCTTATAAAAATCTACTTTTAATGGAATGTCTACCACGATGGATTCCGTGAAAAACATTTCACTTGGCACAGTTGCTCGTGAGTAATCTATAACACTTTCACCATCTCTCACTTCATGAATATCATGAAACGTTTTTTTATAATTTAACCATGCCTGTTTTAATGAAGTATTACCTTCAAACTTTATATCCAATAGCTCTTTGTCAAAATTAAAATCCCCATTCATATTTTCTAAATCACTAGCTAATTGTGCTAGTTTATTATTTAGTAGTTTCGCGGGATTTATATAATTCAAGACAAATCGAACACCAACGTAAGCAACAAAAGCTACAATTACTAAAGGAAATATATAAAGTTCTTGCACAAATTGAGCTATTTTGAACCAATCCATCAATACCACCCGTTCAGATAAAATAAAAGAGTATTCGCTTTATGATTCAAGCTGCTACATCCCAATAACGCTAAATTAAAGTCAAGTTAATTTCATTTCGAAGAGTTCCGTCAATGAATTCTCACGACAATAGACCATACCTTTAGTTACATTATGTAAAAAAAATAACATAATAGTAACACAAATGAATGAACAATGAGCGATTGACAATTAGCATTTAGGAAATAATAGATAGTCCTGAGAGCTCAAAACATGGTAAATATAAGGAACAGTAGAAACCCTCTTTAAGAATGTCTATAGAATCTAGTCCCCTTTTACATGGGATATATAGGTAATTCGAATCTGATGATAACTAGCAAATTTGAAAGTCTTATCTCTATCATTTGATTTGAAAATGCCTCAAGTCGGGATATAGTCGTCTAGTCAGCTCATAAATCTCGTCTTCTGCAGCCATACCTTTTTTATCAGGATTTGGATAGAGAGCCGCAGTAAGAATTAATCGAGGAAGCTGCAAATATTCTAAAAGTACTCTTTCTAGCTCTTTTCTAAGAAATTCAAGCCAAAATATTATAGTCTCTTCAGGTGTATGAGGGTCGGGTATCACATACGTAAATAAATCTGCATTAAGACAATACTCCATACGGAACGCAGCTGCCATACAGTCATGAAGCCACTGCAGGGTTCTATGGTCAAAACCTCTCAGCTCATCTCGCAAGTCACTAAGCTCCGTACGGACATCAATTACCCTTTCGGCATGACGGTGCTTATCGATAGCAAAATCGATAATGATGCGTAACGCCTCTCTGTAGCTATCATGCTGAATCCATCCAATACGGATAGAATCACCGTGAAAGTAGTCACTAACTATCATTATTAAGTCCTATTAGTAGACTTGAGTCTCGTTATTATTAAAATTGAAACAGTGTCATACTATGTCATTCAGAACATCTAACACTTCAAATACGATAAGATAGCGCTATAATTACACATTAGCCTACTTATTCCACCCGTAATTCATTTACAGAGACAACCATGGCATTTAACCAAACTCAGTTTTTTGAAGATTTAGAAAAATTGACCACCAAAGTCATTGATAACAATAAAAAAGACGATTTTATATACGATTTCCTAACGCTGCTAGATGTCTCAAAATCTACTATTACATCACTTAAGAAAAATGACGGTCGTTTTAACGTCGCGGCAAAGCCTGAGGCTGGCGAGGTTGCCAATAAGCATCGTATCTACTTTAAGCCTGTAGATGCAGGTCAAGACCTTGCTAAAGCGCTCAGTGAGGTGATCAGCAGCCCAAGCATCAATCAGCACAAAATCCGCATGGTAATGGTCACAGACTTCAATACCGTACTGATTAACGACACTAAGTAGGATGAAACGCTCGACTGCGACTTTACTGACCTTTATAAAAACTATCATTTCCTATTGCCACTTGCAGGCTTAGAGCGTGCTCGCGAGTACTCAGAGCATCCTGCTGATGTACAAGCGTCTGAAAAGATGGGGCGCTTGTTTGACCATATCCGCAAGCTCAACGAGTTCAATACGGCTGATGATCTGCATGCGCTCAATATATTTCTAACGCGGCTACTATTTTGCTTTTATGCCGAAGACACGGGCATTTTTAAGGCAGAGCAATTCTATAAAGTGATTGATAGAGCCACCAATATAGATGGCAGCGATGTCGATGGCGTCTTGTATGAGCTGTTTGAGGTGCTCGACTTGCCTGAGTCTAGTGCCGAGCGTAGTACTAAGCCCACGCACCTCAGTGCATTCCCCTATGTTAACGGCAGCTTGTTTGAATATCAGTTCGCCATTCCTGAGTTTGATGCGCGTACCCGCCGTATCTTGCTAGAGTGTGCCCGTTTGAGCTGGGCTGAGATTAACCCCGATATTTTCGGTTCCATGTTTCAAGCAGTGATTGATCCTGAGCAGCGTGGCAGCTTAGGACAGCATTACACCAGTGTTAGCAATATCATGAAGGTCATACAGCCGCTATTCTTAGATGAGCTACGTGCAGAGCTAGACACGGTCATAGCACTGAGTCATGACAATCACCATAAGAACAATAAAGCTGAACGCTTGGATGCCTTGCTTGAGCGTATCAGCCAAATCAAAGTATTTGACCCCGCCTGCGGATCGGGCAACTTCTTGATTATTGCTTATAAAGAGCTACGTAAACTAGAGATTGACGTGTTAAAAGCACAACGCGACTTACTAGGCTCTAAAGACAATCGGTTAGGTTTAGGCTTTGATAGTGTGGTCAGCTTAGACAATTTATACGGTATCGAGTATGACGACTTTGCCAGTCAAATTGCACGTTTATCACTATGGCTCGCTGAACACCAAATGAATGTACTGTTCGAGCAAGAGCTTGGTGCATCCACGCCGATGCTACCTCTCAAGGATAGTGGGCATATTGTGTATGGCAATAGCTTGCGTATAGATTGGAATGAGGTCTGTCGAAATAATGGCAGTGATGAGATTTATATCATTGGGAATCCGCCGTTTGGTGGTACTGGGAGTCGTAATGATGAACAAACTGAAGATATGACACGAGTATTTAAAGGATTTAAAAAGTTCAAATCTCTTGATTATGTTGCATCTTGGTTTTGGAAGGGGTCACAGTATATTGAAAAATCTAATGCTGAGCTTGCTTTAGTATCGACTAATTCTATTGCTCAAGGTGAGCAAGTAGCCATGCTATTCCCTTACATTTTTGATTTAGACATTGATATTAATTTTGCCTACCAAGGGTTTCCTTGGAAAAATAATGCTAAACATAACGCTGCTGTACATGTGGTAATTATTGGTTTATCAAATCGACCTTGTAAGAATAAAGTCATATATAAATTACTAGACGATATTTGGCACACTGAAAAAGTTGAAAATATTGGCCCTTATCTAATATCAGGATCAAATATTGCAGTAGAAAGTCGTAGAAAACCCATACATGACGGTTCAATAATGGTGTACGGAAGCAAACCAGTAGATGGTGGTAACTTGATTCTTTCAAAAGAAGAAAGATGTGAATTAATTAGTATAGAACCAAAATCTGAGAAATGGATTAAAAAGCTAATTGGTTCTGAGGAATTCTTAAACTCAAAAGAACGATGGTGTCTTTGGTTTCAAGATGAAGAAATAAAAGACCTTTATACATATCCTGAAATTGCCAAAAGATTGGAAGCTGTTAAACACATGCGGTTTAATAGTGAAAAACTAAGTACTAAAAAGCTTGCAGAAATCCCTCATTTATTTGCTGAAAATAGACATCCAATATCTAAACGCTATATTTTAGTGCCAAGCGTTACTTCAAGTAATAGGCTGTACGTACCTATTGGATTTATAGATAGCGATACAATAGCAACAAACCTAGTTCACGTAATTCCAAATGGCAATCTGTATGATTTTGGAATTTTAACTTCAATAATTCAAAATGACTGGATGAGATTAGTAGCAGGACGCTTAGGAATTGGATATCGTTATTCTGGCACCATAGTCTACAACACCTTCCCATTCCCCGATGTCACTGACGATCAAAAGAAAAATATTGAAAACCTCGCAGAAGAAATCCTACTCGCCCGCGCCAGCAATGCCGGCAAGACTCTCGCAGAGCTATACGATCCCGATAAGATGCCTGAGGACTTAAAACAAGCGCATAGTACGTTAGACGACGCAGTAGATAAGCTGTATCGCCCGCAAGGATTTGCCAATACTGAAGAGCGTTTGGCGCATTTGCTGGCACGTTATGAAAAGCTTATCGAGCTAGAGCAGCAGAGCAAAGGTAAAAAGAAAGCTAAGTAGCTGTTATACGAGCCATAGCCTAAAAAACAACGCCATTTATCTTGTCTATAGTAGAGTAAACCATGTCTAAGCCCGTTAATATCCTCAATCAAACTTACGCCCGCACGGGTCAAAGCAAGACCCATAATTCGATGGGCATGCGGGAAATGCAGGCACGTGCATTCGAGAAGCGTCATAGCCAATACTTACTCATTAAGTCGCCGCCTGCCTCTGGTAAATCACGCGCCATGATGTTTTTGGCCTTAGACAAACTTATCAATCAAGGTGTCAAAAAAGTCATCATTGCCGTACCAGAGATGAGTATTGGTAAGTCCTTTAAATCAACAGCGCTTAGCGATTTTGGTTTCTTTGCCGATTGGGAAGTAGCAGATCGCTATAACTTATGCTTAAGTGTTGCTCAAAGTGATACTCGCAAGAGCGCTATCTTCTCAGAGTTTATCACTTCAGACGTCAGTGATAACGCTCTTCTCCAAGTGCTAGTCTGTACTCATCACAGTTTTAGATATGGCTTTGATAAAGTGATTGAGGAAGGCGGTAGCATAGCGTTATTTAACGATGTACTTATCGGTATTGATGAATTCCATCACGTATCAGCAGATGACTCTAACCGCTTGGGAGCCATACTCGATAGCATTACGACGCAGACCAGCGCGCATATTGTGGCAATGACCGGTTCTTATTTCCGTGGCGATTCAGTGCCTATCTTGTCAGATAGCGATGAAGAAAGGTTCGATAAGGTGACTTCCACCTATTATGAACAGCTCAATGGTTATGAGCACCTAAAATCATTAGGATTGGGTTATCACTTTTATAAAAAGTCATTCTTTGATGCCTTAGATGAGTGCTTAGATACCAGCAAAAAGACCATCATTCACATCCCTAACGTTAATAGCTTAACCGCTGAGACAGACAAGTATGAGACCGTTGGACGCATTATTGATATTATCGGTGTCATTGATTCACGCGATGAAAATACTGGCGTTATCACCATACGAACACATGATGGTAGGCGCTTACTACTCGCTGACTTGGTGACTGATGACGCTATAAGAGTGAATACACAGGCTTACTTGGCTGATATTACCTCTCGTGATGATATGGATATCATCGTAGCCCTTGGCATGGCAAAAGAAGGCTTTGACTGGGAGTATTGTGAGCACGTATTAACCATTGGCTATCGCGGCTCTCTAACCGAGGTAGTGCAGATTATTGGACGCTCAACACGCGATAGCGCGGGCAAGCACCATGCTCAATTTACCAACCTAATTGCTGAGCCAGAAGCGGATAAGTCTGAGGTGACAAGCTCTGTTAATGACTTATTAAAGGCCATTACTTTATCACTGCTAATGGACCAAGTGCTGAAACCTAATATCAACTTTAAGCGTCGTAGCGAGATAGACATATTAGGTACGTTAGACTTACCGGCAGGTACAGTCATTATTGATGACACAGTAAATTCACCTTCTGATCGAGTCATGAAGATACTGAACCAAGACCGTGAAGAGATATTAGCTCAGTTATGCCAGAACGCAGATCATATGAAAAAGTATATCGCCGCCGAAACCAATAACGTCGAGACCGAAGCGGTATCAGATACCGTCATCCCAAGTATTATTCGTAGTAAATACCCAACACTAGATGCCAATGAAGTACGGCAAGTACAAGAAGGTGTCATGCAATATATGGCAATCAACCGCCAAGGCGGCGTGGTTGACGGTAAAGATATTCCTGATGATGCCATCATCGAAAATGAACGTTTTTTCATTCAGAAAGGCACTGAGTATGTAGATATCGCTACTCTAAATGCTGAACGAAAAAGTCAGCTCAATGAAAACGACATTATTAAAGAGCGCCACCTGCCAGCTGATGCAAAAATATATAACCCTAAAACCAAATCAAGCAGCAGCAATGACTCGAATCCTAGCAACGGCTTTGTGAAGGTTGGCAGTAAGTTTGTCAACGTGAACAACCTCCCTATCGATCTTGTGAAATCGGTTAACCCATTTCATGATGCTTATGAAGTCCTATCTAGAACAGTCGATAAAGAAGTCTTGCAGACCATCAATGACGTCGTGCATGCCAGCCGTTCAACCGTCACTGAGGCGGAAGCGGTACTGATGTGGTCAAAGATAGTTGCTTTTATCAAGAATAAAGGTCGTCAGCCGAATAGAAACTCAGAAGATGCTATCGAACGACGTATGACTGAAGTCATCTCCTATGTCAGAAACCAAAAAGCAAAGCGAGAAGCCAATAGTCATGATTAAACTCGATGAGATCTATCAAAGTCGTGAATACAAGACACTAGAAGATATTTTTTCTAATGACAGTACGGGGCTATTAGATGATATAAAGCCCATTACTAAAAGCTCGGCGAATAACAGTGTTTTAGCGCACCAATTTGAAACTATCAATCTTTTTATCGATCAACATGGGTGCATACCCAGTAGCAGTGCCAACGATATCAATGAAAAGATAAATGCTCGCCTATTAGCTACCATACAAACCAACCACGCCAACTCGCAAGAACTGCTAGCTTTAGATAAGCATGGTTTACTAACTGCTCAAAGTACTACTTCTATCCTATCCGAAGAGCCTAAAGCCTTAGATAAGAGTATGAGCAATGAAGAAGATAGTATTGCTAAAAAAGAAGCCCGTATTAAAAAAGATGCGCCAGTAGTCGAGGCTGTTAATGAGTTACCTGTTATCAATAGTCTAGACGATATCTTTAACAGTGATGACCTAGGTATTTTTGACAACATCCATTCTGAAATCTTAGTCAGTGATAGTCAGCTCAATTCTCGCAATACTTATGACCAGTACGATGATGAAGAAATAGCAACCCGCTTTGAATGTAAGGAATTTTATAAGTTTGAGGCAACCTTTGAGCGTATCTCTCAAGCCATTCAAACGGGAGCTTTTACTAAAACTAACTTTTCATCGGTGAAAGATATCAACATTGGCAGCGTCTTCGTTTTAAACGGGATTTTGTGTTATGTCGCGGATATATACCAAGCAGAAAATCGAAAGAATGAGCGTAACCAGCAGCGACTTCGTCTGGTATTTGCTAACGGTACTGAGTCAAATATGCTTATTCGCTCACTGGCTACTGCTCAATATAAATATGAAAACAGCTATCAGTTGTTAATTACTGATCCTGACTGGATGGATGATGAGTTGGCCAAAAGCTTCGGTGATGATCGACAGCTTACTGGTGTCATCTATGTTGCCAAGCTGACTGATACGCCAAGCACCTTAGCGCACTATAAACACTTACATAAAGTTGGTTTCTCAACCCTTACAGGAGAGGCTCGTACTAAACACTCGATTAGGGATACCGCTTTCTTGCAACAGCCTGTAGATATCATTGCTGAGTGGCAGGTCTATGATGCCAATGCTCGGAGCGTGGAGGGTGTACTGCATGCCTTCTTCTATGATCAAAGAGTCAAAGTATCCTTAAAAGCAGCAAACGATAACCTCTACAAGGCGACAGAGTGGTTCAACGTTCCCCTTGATGAGATTGAGAAAGCCATTAATCTGGTTATTGCAGGAGATATTAAAAACTATCGAATGGATGGTACGGCTGGCAAGGTGGTTTTGAAATGACAATCACTTTGTATCTTTATTAACCCCTTAAACCATTACTTTAGCGAGCTATTTATGTTAGATCCTTCCCTTTTAGAAGCTTATCGTCAAACCAATTATTGCTTTGGTGACACCTCACTTAATATCGCTAAGTCATGCTCTAAATCTGCTTCTCTTTTGCAGCCATTTACTCCTGATGGCGGATTATTTATCACTGCCTGGAACCCTCTAGGAAAAGAGCTTACGGTTGAAGACAACCGAAAAGCCAATCAAAAACTAAAAGCAGAGTTACTGACACAAGGCTTGAATGTAATTGATGGTTATGGTGTAAGTAAGGACGGTAAGTGGCGAGAAGACAGCTTCTTTACTTATCCAATAGATAAAGAAGCCAGTATAAAATTGTGTTGTGACTTCAGCCAAAATGCGGTGGTATATGTTAGCTCTGATGGACTGCCTGAATTGCTACTACACCCTAATTTTTATTTGAATGAATAAGAGCTATCGATAGAAAGTTCTTATGTTTAAAAATCCTAATCCAGTGTGGCACATTCTTAATTGAGAATCTAAATTTTCACCATACGCTAATAAATGCTAACGGAATTATCAATGGAAACAATAACAGTCACAGAAAGCGACTATGAGTCCCCAGCCTTTGTTACCAAAGATGAATGGAAGCAAATAATCTCTAATAAAGACATAATGAAGCGCAGCTATATAGATGCATTAACAGCTTTTTATTTAGAACCTGGTCATAAATCTACCTGCAAAGCTCTTGGTGATAAATACAACCTACATCACAATACGTTCAATGGCGCTATCACTCAGTTCGGCAAGCAAGTCCAAAAAGAGTTAAATAGATTTCAAATCGTCAGCAATGAAGGTGGTCAAATTTATTGGCGTATTGTCATGACAGGCCGATATGACTCTAACCATTTATTTGAGTGGAAAATGCGAGATGAGCTAGTAGAGGCGATGGAAGACTTAGATTTTGTGAGTACCAATGATAAAAATATGGAAATAAAATTGAATAAAAACAAACAATACCAGTTTACTTGGATACCAGCCTTCAAAGCAATTTCGGATTGGCTAGTTGATTTTGAAGACAAACAAGAAGATTTAGTCGATATCCTCATAGAGATTGGGATAAACAATGGTCTTCAGGATCAATTAATAAAAAATGAGAAAAGTAAAGTTAAAGTCATGGACCCCTTCTCATTCCTTTCACTAATAATGAAATATGGTGAAACTCGAAGCCTTCAAACTCTTACCAAGCTACTTACCAAGCTCGAACTACAAAGTCTTATACCAACTGACTTAAATGGTTTGCCTAGATCAAACCCACAGAAGGTATGGATGTTTCCATACGGTTATATACGAAAACCTGAGTATGTCCCTATGCTTTGGAAGATATTTCACCAAGCGCGCGCTCATAGTATTGATGCGGACTTATTCGACTCTGCTATGGAGATTCCAGGTACTGCTTTTACCAAGCTCACCCAAAATTTATTTTACATAGACCCATCAAATTACTTACCTGTTGATAGTCAAACTCGTCCTTGGCTCACGTCTAAAAACATTGATACCCCTAAAGATGGCTGGCATAATTATCAAGATACCATGAACCACGTAGCCTCGAAAACCGATCAGACTTTCTATGAGATTTCTTATGAGGCATGGCTATTAAACAAAAATAAAGCTAAAACCTCTAATACTGTTTCTTCCAAAAGTGCTGAATATGAGATCGCAGAAGACTATATACCACAGCCATTAAACCGAGTCTTATATGGCCCTCCTGGTACAGGTAAAACGTATAAAACAACAGAGCTAGCTGTAGAGTGTGTTGATCCCGAATGGTACCAAGCATGGGTACTTAATAGCTTAACAGATAATAAAAAGCGTGTTTCACTTAAGCAAAAGTATGACGAACTAACCAGCAAAGGCCGCATTGCATTCACAACCTTTCATCAAAGCTTTGCTTATGAAGACTTTGTTGAGGGCATTAGACCTACCGTCAATAAAGGACCTGATAATCAATCATTAATCAGCTATGACGTTATGCCAGGCATTTTTAAAAGTATATGCAGTTTGGCCGATACCAATGCGAAAGAAAGAACCGGATCAACGCAGTCAGTTAATATTGATGGTAAGAGAATTTGGAAGTTGTCCCTTGGTAATACACTAGAAGATGAGGGTGAAGATATTTTCAATGAGTGTATTGAGAATAACTATATCCTTCTAGGCTGGGGCGAAGATATTAATTTTACAGGGTGTGAAAATAGAAAGCAGGTCGTTTCAAAGTTTGAGTCTACCCGAAACACCTCTCTTTCAGATGACCCTTACAATTATCTAGCAACTGCCGTTAATAGCTTTAAGAACGTGATTAAAACTGGCGACCTAGTAGTCATCTCTGATGGTAACCATAAATTTCGCGCAATAGCAGAAGTAAAAGGAAACTATGAATTTCTAGACTTGTCTGATCGTATTGGCTACCAACAGTCAAGAAAGGTTAAATGGCTACGAGTGTATGAAACAAGCCTTCCTAAAGAAAAGCTATTCGAAAAATCCCTGTCTCAAATGACTTTGTATAATCTTAAAGACAGTACGATTAACCGAGACAAGCTTAAAGAGCTTCTCGCACCTGAACAAATATTAAGCCCTTTAAATAAGCCTCATTTACTGATTATCGATGAGATAAATAGAGGCAATATTTCACGCATATTTGGTGAGCTTATTACCTTATTAGAACCTGATAAACGCAAAGACGGGAGCGATGCCCGCGAAGTTACATTGCCCTACTCTAAGGAAAAGTTCTCAGTACCCTCAAACCTATACGTACTTGGTACGATGAACACTGCGGATAAATCGTTGGCGCAAATTGACTTCGCACTCCGCCGTAGGTTTGAATTCATTGAGCTTCTCCCAAAACCTGCGCTGCTAGGCGATATAGAGGTATATAACATACTCATATCAAAGATACTTGAAGTGATGAATCAACGTATTGAAGTGTTATTAGATCGTGAGCACACTATAGGCCACGCTTACTTATGGTCGCTTATGGATCTACAATCAGATGAGGAAAGAGAAGAAGAGCTTGCGAATATATTTGAGAACCGTATTATTCCTCTACTACAAGAGTATTTCTTCTCAGATTGGGAGCGTATTGGCTGGGTACTTAACGACCCTGCAAAAGATAGCAAAGATAAATTCATTCAAGTTGATAACTTAACACCCGATATTAAGTCACTGTTTCATAATAGTGTGACCGACCAAATTATGGACAGACGTTATCGTATCAATAACGAGGCTTTTGATCGTGCCAAAGCCTATGCAGGAATTATCTCTGCTGATCTACAGGCTGAGTAATGCTAAAACATATTCAGGTCAGAGAATACGCTAAGCTCACTACTGACACTTCGGTCACTCCTACCCCAGATGTAGCGGTCATAAAACCCGATACTTTTAACTGGCTGGTGAGCTTAAGCGAACAGCCAAACTCTGGTAGATTTATTAGCTTTGAAAAACCTGACTGCCTGAGGCTGCATTCTTATGTAGGGTATCTACAGAGTCCTGCTGGTGAAGGTATAGAAGTCTTACCTAAGATAAGTAATTCAGAGTATGACGCACAAAACGGCAGAGCCGTATTGTGTAAGATGCTGTGCTCAGCGCTACATCTTCCCTACAAGGAAGCGCATGCAGCTCAGCTCACCCGCATGAACTTACCTATACATGAATGGATTTACAATCAATTTTTAACCCAATTAAACAGGTTGGTTGCTTCAGGCTTGCGGTTTGACTATCTAAGAGTGGAAGAGGAAAGTAAGTTCATACGTGGTCAGTTAAATGTGACTGTTCAGCAGCGTCAACCTGCTGAGCGTGCGCACCTCTTTCATATAAGACATGATATCTATCATCCTAATCGTTTAGAAAACCGTCTTATAAAATCTGCACTAGATTACATCCAAGATAATTGTCGTAGTCCTGAAAACTGGCGTCTAGCAAATGAGCTATCACATATTTTAAGCCCAGTTAAAAGCCTTGCTAACCCTATGACGCTAATGCCGAAATGGTCGAACAGCAAAACCCTACATAACTATCAGACCATAAAACCTTGGTGTGAGCTCATTCTAGAAAAAATGAACCCTCACTTCCAAAAAGGCTCACACAGAGGTATCTCTCTACTGTTTCCAATGGAACGTTTATTCGAAGAACACGTCGCCGCTTGTCTTAAAAAACTGGTTACGCCTCCATGGCAGCTTAAAACTCAATCCTCTAGTAAGTATATGATTGAAGCTAGAGACAAGCTGTCTGATACAGATAAAAACCGCTTCTATTTAAAACCCGATTTACTCATAGATCATTGTGGTGAGCACCGCTACGTGATGGACACGAAGTGGAAGCTAATTAACAGCTCTAATAGCGAGAAAAACTTTGATCTTAGTCAAAGTGATATTTATCAAATGTTTGCCTACGGCCATAAGTATCTATCTGGTAATGGTGAGCTGATGCTGATTTATCCTAGGCATGAGGGTTTTGCCCTGCCCCTACCTTACTTTAAGCTAGACAACGATTTGCGACTTTGGGTGGTTCCATTCTGCATAGAATCTGACAGGTTAGTTAACGGAGAATGGATAGATAATCTTTTAACACTAACTTCATCTTAATTCCATGCTCCAGAAGTTATTCTAAATTTAATAAACATGCTTTTTGTTACATCACCAAATCATCTACTTAATAAATAACTAACCCGCTAGAAACTTCAAAGAAGACGCTTTAAACTGCCTCCCCCTCATAATTATCGTGATACCAGTAGTTAAAAAGTAAAAAACTGGAGATCAATATGGCTTTTACTTGTATAAAGAATGATAAACAAATTCATAGTTTTGTATACAGCCTAAAAGACTGGATAGCCTTAAAAGAAGATAAAAATTCTAGCTTTAACATGGTTTGCTGTGGCAACCAGGCAACGCTGAAGATGTAGTGGCAATGGCTTGGATAGCTAACCATGTAGAGGGATAGTCACCTGCCGCTTCAATCAGCATGCGAACAGCGCATTCTTTGATCTCAGGAGTGTAGTGTCGTATTTTCATTGTCGTATTCTCTCAGAATGTTAAGTCTCCGACAATACCGGGGCGGTTCATTAGTTTACCAATTTTGATCCTACAGTTTCTTCAGCATAGCTCAAATTTTAATCAGCATACTTTTTAATACATCATCACTTATTTATTAGCTCATACACATATAATAAGGACTTAGCTCGACTCATAGCAACATAAGCCTCATTTTTTCTATTCTCGAATTCATTATATTGGCCTAGAAAGAAAACAACCTGATTTTCCAGGCCTTTAAATTCTGACACTTTCAATATGCTTATGCTTTTAGGAGGAAAGGTAGTAATAGAGTAGCTATCAACCCGAATAATAGGACATATCTTTGACAGTTTAGATAAGACCTGTCGTTCAATACCACTGTATATATCACTACAGTCATTAAGACTTTCACTGTAAGCCATGCTTGACGACAACCAGTTTGATGATAACAAAATAGTAATTTGAGAGGGATCGATCATTTGGCTATGAACCAACTCGTAAATATCCCGACCTACCTGTCCAATCAACTCATCTATATCGTTAAATTGTTGTTCAATAACTGGCAAGCCATTCCCTGCACCAGTGACTCCCATATCTGCATTTAATCGCTCTTTTATTGTTTGCAAAATTTGTGTTGTATTACGGCAATTGGTTATTAGTGGGATTTGTGCAGGGTGATGACATTGAAAACTCTCTAATACACTTATATCCGTTTGTCCACAAAGACCACTTTGCTGGTTGATATCCATAAACAGACACCAGCGACCTTGTTTCAATCCACCCTCCAATAGCCTATCAAAGAATTTAGAGGCTTCATCCGTCATCAAATCGTGCGCTTCATCAACGATTAATACTTCGATACTGAGGGGCTTGCGACTCATCATAGACTCAAGACTTCGCGCGGTTTGAATTATTAAGTTTGGGTGCATATGCTGACGACGCAAATAGCCTTGCAGCCAAGGCGAAAAGCAGACTAGTGCGGTTTTATAACCTAAGCTCGCCCAATGCATTGCCAGATGTATTGCAATAGACGTCTTACCAGTACCAGCGCCACCAGAGCAAATCACCCTCGGATTAGCAACGATGATAGCGCTCAGCTGCATTTGTGTATCAGCTAATCTATCACTACTATGGTTGCTGTCATCGAACCGTTGCGCGGTATCCATTACTGAATCAAAACTAGGTCGCAAATAGTCAACCACTTGTACAATTGCCTGCTTATCCGCAAGCAGCTTACTGTCTTTTTGCATCCAATAAGTAAATAATTTTTTTAACCATGCCTCTAAATGACGACAAGATTGCGATTCACATAATATTTCCACATCCCACTCAGCACCGATACTAGGCAAATGACAGTCTGGTAATATTACACCATAACCTATGACAAACTGCTCTATCACTGCTACAGGTAAGTTATCTTTTAGTTTGTCATAAATCCCATGTAGTGCTGTTTGTGCCTGACGAAATGGACTCTCAAACCGACTGTCTGTATTATTCAGACGATCCGTAAAACGCCACTTACCATCACTACAAGAAACTCGCCCGCCCTTTATTTCAAGGACATAAATGCCATAAGGACATACCAATAAAAAATCTATTTCACCAAATCTTTTATACTCATGATGCGTCAAGTTTAAAGAATGTAGCGCATAATAAGACTCATCACCTAATAACTTAAATGCCACAGATAAACGTTCAAATATTTTTAATTCAGCCTTGCTAGTACTGGGATAAGCTGTGTTCGGTACCATCTTCATATCAGATACCAAGCGCACGACGCATAAGCTGCTCAACCTTGCTATCGATATAGTTCAGCCCAGTCATCAAAGCTAAAAACTCATTTTGATCGATCACCTCTTCTACTTTAATAGGCTGTTTGGATTTAAACTTTGAAAAACTGGCTGTTGCCTTCATGTCATATTGACCATTAGGTAAGCTTACCTCATAGTCCAAGCAGGTCCAATTTTTATCTACAATAAGTATTTTAGCAGCTTGCCTTGGTTTTTTACTCCAAGACTGTTTTAGGTAATAGCGTACTGGCATAGGAAAATGTGTCAGCGCTAATGGATTGATATTTCGCTGTGAGGAACATAAATCAGTTAATAATAAAGAGATAGCTTTATGCATACTGGCGTAGTTTTTTAGAGTGATTGGGAGCTTAGCCCAGCCTATGCTTGCTGATATCATTATCATAGCAAGTGTGCTTTCGCTATCTGTTAAATCATGGCTATCAGACTCTAAAAAACGCTCAATGCCATCGGTATGGAAAAAAGTTAATAGCATGCGATGAAATGATTTGGTATAGGTTATCATCAGCTCATCAAATGATTTTTCTTTTAGACCTAGCATCGATGATAAGTCATCGACAAACTGTTGACTTTCTACCTGCGCGCTAGCAGGATCAATCTGACTTTGTAACAGCTCAATGATAGATTTTTTGGCTTGAGACAAATTAGACGATCCAATGATAATTTCTATCATATCAATATATAATCGACCCGCTTTATTATGCGCCTCTGCATTAGGGTCGATAATCCATTGACAGAAATCATTCAAAATATCATCTAATAAAGGCAGATTAATATCAGCTGCATTTCTTTGTAAAAGAGTCAAAAATGCATGAAGTGCTTGTTCGTTAGCGTTTGCAAGCAGATTTAAGCTGGCATAAACAGCCGTTATTGCATTGGCAAAGCTATAATTAATAGGCGTAATATCATTATTAATGCTCACTGTTGGTAGAGGGTTTGCCGCTTGATTTTTATTAAACTTAAACAAGGTTGCCTGTGTGGTCAATGGATATAGGCTAATATCCACCCCATTGGTATCTAACACCTTATCCTTGATTTTCTTGATACCTTCTTTATTAGCTAACTTGATAGCCATAATCGCGCCAGCGGCTATAGGCTCTGCTAGCAACAACATAGTTAGGTCTATATCATCATGGCTATAGTTATCCGTTGCAAAAGCTTGCGTAGCAGACATACTTTGCCATTCTTGATGCTCCACACTATTTTCCTGAGACGCTAACTGCGGCTGATAGCGTGCCTGTAGTTGTCCTTGGTACTGGCTCAAATCCAATTCAACAATCACAGGTATCAAGTCATCTCGCTCTTTTATGCTCATATCAAGCGCCCATTTAGGCGGCTTTTCGCTAAAAACTGGCGTATAACCTAACTTAAAACTTAAACTATCTTGATATGACTTTTTTCCTAACAGTTGTAGCGGGGTAATGATATCTATCATTAGATACATGAGTAGGTTTTGATGATTGGTGACAAAATACCATTTTTTGGGTATTGATTGAGATGTGGCTGTCATGTTTTGTTGTGTCATAGCGATATCCTTTGGTAATTCAAACAGTTCAAGTTGTTGCCCCATTGTGCTAACACCTATTGAGAATCGAATTATCATTAGGCAAAATGTCATCAATAGTCTTGGTATCACTGCCGCTTTTTCTTAATAAAAATAGCTTTTCTCTGGCTCGTGATGCCATCACATAGAATCGCTTTTTGAGTACATCAGTATTGCTAGGAGCATAATGTTCATCTATATCCGCTAAAAATACCGTATCAAACTCTAATCCCTTGCATGAGTGCGCATTTAGAATAAATATCCCTCCCTGACCAAAGTCAATCGATACTGGCTGACCATTGTTATAATAACCAATTGGAATGTCTTGATAGGCAGTATTACTGTTTTTCTTTTCGGTTAACTTGGCAAGATAAGCATCTAATACGGCATTATTGGGACAAATAATACCAATGAGCTTATGATCATGGTCTTTGGCTTGAATTAAGATACGTTCAATAATAGTGGCAAAATTATTGGGATGGTAACTATACAGAGTGGGCAAGTCACCCGTTGCTCTGGTATTAGGATCAGGTAAATTAGGAGCAGGTGTCGCCTCATCAGTAAAAAAGTGCCGACTGAACACCGCTATCTCATAGGAGTTACGCCAATTGATCGTCAGCTCAAACACCTCTTCTGGCTCCAAAAACATAACAGCGCGTAGATCTTTGATACGACTACACCCTTCGTTTATCTGTTGATTTTGGTCTGCAACCACAAAGAAGTTCTCAAAGCTTAGCTCCACCAGACTACTATAAAAGCTTGGCGGCATATCCTGCCCTTCATCGATAATCAGGGTGTCTTTGCTGAGCTCTGTTGCCTCATCATCTTTAGCGGTGTCAGGCTCTGCCTCTTGTTCCATATAGCTAATGATGTTATGGCTAACTTTGTCCCAGTCAATCGGTCTAAAACCTCCGTTGTTTATTTCGATAAGAGGTACTCGACTGCCTATTAATGAGAAGTAGGTTTTCATAAACCAAGATTCCCATTGTTGACTACACAGTCCTTCTCCAAAGAGTTGTTCGTTAGACGTTAGCAGGGTCCTATTATAAGCCAAACACACATATTGCTGTTGTTCTCGCGCCAACCGACGCGCTCTCATCAAGGCCACTACTGACTTACCTGTGCCCGGCCCTCCGACTATTAAGTGCTGCCCTTCTAACGGCAAATCAATAATAGAATCTTGCTCTTTGGTTAAGTCATCGATATCTGGTAATTCAAATACTCTAGGCATGTGACATCCTTTTATAGTGTTCATTGTGAAATAGTTATATCTAGCGCTAAGAGTCAATAACGTCGGTAACTGCAGCGATAGCCGTGGAGCTTTTAATAAGTACTAGAGTGTTATCATGTCTAAAACTGAAGGCATTGCACTGTTATGATCGCCTTTGACAAAGATTCTATCCAGTAAAATATTGCCACAAAAACAGCTGGTTTCTGGTAGTAATTCACAAGCATGGCAAGCGGCTTTATTTAATAAACCAACACCCTGTCCATCGTGACTGGCACAGACTGGATCTAGCGAACACCAGCGCGCTTTTTCAAAGGCTTTGCTTATTATTTTCTCTAAGCGCTCAGGCTTGGTCAGCTCAGCCAGACCACCTAAGGTACCGTCCACATCTGGAATAGCCACATAGATTAAGATACCCGCCATCGAAGTATCGTCGCTAATAGACGCATATATACGCTCTTTTAGAGATGCCGAGGGATAGCCTGCTTGAATCTCCAGCTCTTTGATTAACAGATGCGACAATGCGTGTAAAAACATAAATCTTGGCGTAATGATAATATTGGGATCAAACTTAATATTTGCTTTAGCAAATCTAGATTTAAATACTTCAGTACGTGCCATCACGTTAGCGTTTTTTTCCCACTCCGTGATAATATCGTTATCAAAGTTAATAAAGATACCCTCTCCATACAACTCAAGGGCTGGTAGCCACCCTATCTCTTTGTCGATGGCTGGAGGCACAATAGTTGGTATTTCGTCATCAATAGTGCCGCCACGAGTGAACCCTTTGAATACCATAATTTCTTTTAATTTTCTAATCTCTATCACGTCTGTAATTAGACTATTAAGTTTTTTGCTGAGTGTATTAGTGCGCTGCTGCAAAAACTCACGCCATTGATCGCTAACGTGATGAGTGACAAAGTCTTCATCTTCTTTTAGATCAACAATAGGTTCTAAGATAGCTTGGTACTCTGCCTCTAATAGCTTTAAGGTTGTCATATTGGTGTCAATATTTGGAAAACCATTTTCAATTTGAATAATGGCGTCTTCTAACTGCGCCACGTCACAGTCTAGCTTTTCGGCTACGGTCTTTTTTCTTGAGTTTCTTTGAAAGTTGCTACCTCTTAAACTTAGGGTGTCACGTAATGGTTGATTACTATAAAGCTGAGCCACAACACTATGACGCCCAATACGCGATTCAGGAGGAATGACTAAAGCACTGATAGTCACAGCACGATGAATACGGGTATCGTTGACCTCCATAACTTCACCCAAATCTTCTATCGGTAGCTCTGGTGCATAACCCATCCAAGGCTGACTCCAGCCAAAATATGGTAGTTTTGTGCCAGGATTTACTCGTGATTCTGCGCCACACTTATTGCAGGCAATCACTCTTTTATTGTTAAGGGTAAGCGTAAGAGGCTCGCGCCCACATTGTTTTTGTTTAGCTTTTTCAGCATCTTTGTGTGCCAAATAGTGCCAGTCTAGGTCGTTAATATGACCGTCATTATGTACCAGTACTAAAGACACTTGCGTTAATGGCTTTTTGCAAGGTCGATTATTCACGATTCCTTGACAGATGGGCTGATCTGTTTTTTGGTCAATCCAAGGTCTAGTATGCATAAGACCACAGCTATCACAAGCCATCCAACTGGGAAAACGTGAGGCTGGAATACAAGTACCATCTGGTAGATCATGCTTATCAAGCTTGGCGATGGGAGGCTCTCGAAGCGCCTGTTGAATGCCTAAAGTGGCTTTAATTTGTTCAACAAACATAATCTCACGCGGCGCTGTCCCATCTAATGCTATCCATTCGCTAATGTCTTGGACAATCATCAGATAGTCAGGACCTCGTACTACGGCACCTACACTACAATGCGTCAACAAGTGCGACAGTCTTATTGGTAAATATTGATACTGCTGGTTATTCATATTCATCGTTTATTACTCATATTCATAATAGTTTCATCAGACCAGTATTTTCGACATTACGCATAGATTGTAGCGTTGCCCATTGACCTCTTTCTGATTGACCATGACGGTACAATAGACTTTGTTTTGATCTATCATCTAGTGCGCTATAACAAACACTATTATCGATATCAGTTGCCACAATTTGATGCCACTCATTGATTATCTGCTTGACATGAGCTTCAATCTCTTGGCAACGTTCAGGATCAGCATTGCTACACCTATTAATAAAGGCTTGAATGACTGCTTGTATTTGCACATCGTTTTTATCGAAGTTTCGCGCATCGTTGTCCGCTAACATAAAGGGGATTGAATGGCGCAGAACAATGACCAGCCCAGCATGTAACGCGCGCTTGCGTGCTTGATACGTGTATGGCGTGACACTGGTTGGCTCTACATAACGATAAAATGACTGATGATAGGCACGAAAATTCTCATAATGTGACAAGCTACGGCTTTGGTCGCGGTAATAGTTGGTAATAACAATTCCAGGAACATGACTGCGACCGACACGACTACTGGCTTGAATATATTCAGCGGTAGTAATCGGCTGACCGTTCACCACCATCAGTGACATACGGCTAACATCCAAGCCTACCGATACCATATTGGTTGCAAGCGCGACATCGATACTATCAGGATTGGTACGCTCAAACTTCAACCTTGAAAAAATGGTCTCGTTTTGCTGAGCGGTTGAGTTGCTCGTCAGTTGCGCGATATTAAGACGGCTTGGCAAGCGCTTTTTCATAAGCTGCCAAACATCATCTTGCTCAATCTGCTTATTATCAAGCCCTTTTTGCTGCTGATACTCCTGCATTAAGCGCTCATAATGCTCTTTCACTAAAATATTGAAACTATTATGGCTATTACCCACGCCTTTTAGACTGCCGTGATAGACGAGCATACTCCACCAAGCATCTAACAGTACTTCGGCATCAGCATCCTTAGAGAATAATAAAAGAGGAGCAATCAATAACGCGGCGGCGAGTGGTGCCAAGTTTCTTTGTCGACTGAGCATAGGCGCTAGATAACCTAAATACAAGCGCCCTGGCTGCTCATCAAGCGCCACTGTTTTGGCAAAGTAGGAATCTTCAGAACTGATACCGACAGGCGGAAAAATAGCAGGCTGCTGAGCAAATAGCTTCTTGACTTGAGTATTGGCCTCTTTTATCGTCGCTGTAGACGCAATATACTTGGGACCGACGAGCTTTTGCTCAATCACTGTTGATATTGCCGCTTCATAAATGCCCGCAATAGAGCCTAATGCACTAGATATGAGATGCAGCTCATCTTGAATAATAAGCTCAGGAGGGCGGTTGCCATGACGTCCAAAAAAGCTTTGAGTCTCAGGTTTCCAAGCCAGCATGGCAAATTTATCTAAGGTTCCAATCAATAAAGTGGGCGGTTTGACATATAATACCTCATCGACCACTTGGCAAGGCAAGGCTATGTTTTGCGCACCAAACGCACATTGTAAGTTGCTACAATGAAAGTCAAAACTTTTAAAACCAATCTTTATATTTTTTGCGACATTATCAAAAGGGGTTTGACACCATGGACATGAGGTTAATACAAACTGGCTCATCTCCTCACGCTTGCCACCTTGTATTTTATTAACGATATCTTGTGCTTGTCTTAAAGTATTGGGGCTACTGTTACTCCCTACCCATAGACCAATACTGATACGCTCCTCGCCTAATCTTGGATAGTCTAAGCGCAGTAATTCCAAAGCACAGATAAGACGACAGGCGCGCATAAACTGCTGAGTGGTCAATAGTCGCAGGGTATAGCGCATCATACTGACCGTGCCACCAGCTGCCACCGCAGAAAAGCTAAGACGACGCCACAGAATAACAAAAGCGGCAACGGCTAGATAAGCCTCTGTTTTGCCGCCGCCTGTCGGAAACCAAATCAAGTCTAATTCTTGACGGTAATCGTCTGTTTCATCTATACAAGAGGCTAGACTTAATAATACAAAAGCAAGCTGAAAAGGTCGCCACTTCGGCACATCATAGCCCGACTGTATCATCTGCTCTCTCATCGCTTGATTGGCTAAACCAAACGCTTCTGCAACGACGCTATCGTTTTTGAGTAAATGTACACCTTGACGTATACGCGATTTTGCCACGTCCATACGCTCTATAATGCCAGTACCTACTTGCCGTCTTGTATCATCGAATTTATCTACATCGGCTCTTTGTGTGTTGATCCACTGTTGATAGCCATCAATAAATTCATCTAATGCACCACAGATTTGTAGGCGATTGTCTTGGATGTTTATTAAATTTTTGAGCAGTAATACATCAAAATCTGCATTGATAGCAATATCTGCTGTGACAATAGGTACCTCATAAGTCGGCATAAAATCAGTATAAATATGCGGCGTAGCTATACTATTATTTACCTCATCATCTTTTATAGTGCTGCTTTTTATATTATCATTGACTTTATCAGCTATCTTCCAGTCCACAGCTGCGCCATGACCGATGGCATAGACTTTTTTATGCTGATATTGTAGATGTAGCTCTTGATACTCTAAGCTTAAATCTTGATAGCTAATATCAGGATACTCACCGACAACTCCTTGCTCAATATAACAATCTAGCGTTACCTCAAATAAAGACTTAAACGCTCGCTGCCAGTAATAATCGCCAGCATTAGCATCCTCAATTATTTGCTTATTGACTAAAGAGATAGTAATTATCTTGCCGCTATCATGGTCATACTCTAAGACATTGATAAACGCTAACGGTTTTACACTACCCGCTTCATTCACAAAAAAAACAGGGTACTCGCCTTCATGATCAATAGTAACGGTCTGTCCATCACCCCCTAGCTGCTCTCTATTGAACGCCCAATCCTCTGTTGATGCGTATCGTCCCTCTTTTTTAATCTGCCCGTCCGAAGTTAGCTGTAGATGATCGGCTAACTGATAGCGGCTAGCACTGGCATCAACTTGCAGCTGCCAGTCACTATTTGCCATAAAAAATGAAAACCCAACCGATGAGGGCGGCACATAACGACGCTTAACAAAGACCTCCTCGTTATCCTCTTCACTAGATTTACCTAGGGTTACATCATCGTTATCCTCACAAGCAGGATCTATGCCCTCGCCACTAGCATCAATCGGATACAGCACGCCAATGGGATAGCGTGAAAGCGGTGAAATACCTGATAAGTCACCATTATTTATGTCAGTTGCTGGGCCTATCAGTTGACTTCTTAGCCAGTCGGTTACCCGTAGTCGGGATTTGGTATAGTTTTGTTTATTCATAAATATTTCTTAGTCTTAATTAAAATGGTTTATAACAATGTCTTAAGTTTTGTTATCATATTTTTATATGATTAATACAGACAGATAAGGCTTGTTTAAAACGTTACTATATATTTCCAAATAAAAGTAATGAATTGTATTGGCATAATTAAATTGGACAGTTGCTAAGAGGTTATACTAACTTAAAAAAGGAAAATAGTATTACCAACAAACGCAACCAATACACTCGAGAATTCAAATTTGAAGCCATCTGATCTATGCTGTCAAATCCGTAAAAATTAACTCTAGAGGTTTTATTACCTAATCTGACGATAAAAGCTATTCTATATCAGTCTCATTCCTCACTATCCTGTTCAAGCAGTACCATTAACATCTCTCCTAAAAACTTTAAGACACCGGATGACTCATAATTAGTTTGTTTCTCAGATTTAGAGTTCATTTTTCTCACAACTCTAACTTCAAAGCCTACACAGTGTTGGTTGGCTTCCACCCTAACAGTACTATCAATTTTATGCTTTCTCTTAAAGTCCCTAACCTCCTTTATACTACTAGAAGTTAGCTGCCAATGGTGAGGAGCAATAATTTCACAGGCTATCTTCAAAAACTCAGCCAACAAATCATGTTGTGACTCTTTAATACCAAATTTTAAGTAAGATCTAGAGGTAATGTGCTTTTGCTTATAAATACTGACAAACTCTCTTAATTGATCAGGTTTCTGTACGGACAGGTTATAAGCGTTATCCAATGCCGTGGTAATAATCGCTTGAGCAGTTTGACCTTTGACTTGGGTAATGAGCTTATCGTTATTATTCAAGCCACTCGCGTTTTTGTATAAAGCTAGTGCATTGATTAGGTGAATACCGTGTTTTATCGCTATATTTTCCAACTCTTTATCGCGCAGCTCAGGCTTAACTTTATCTACCTCTCTTATAAAACTTATAACAGCATCGTACCTTGCATCAATAAAAATAGAGTGCTGTATCCCCTCACCTTCAGCACTCCACTGGATAAGTTGGGTGCTCACATTGGGTGCTGTAAATAAAGGGGTGTGATGTGCTTTTAGCTTTTTGGCAAAGTAATGTCTTAATTTCTTCAACGCTACCGCTTTAGTAGATTTGTCATAGGCGGTTTTATCATGATAATTGACAGTTTGATAATCTATACCAGTTATACTTTTCAGTACCGTAAAAGGTATCTCTATTTTAGCGTTGCTCAGCTGCCACCCTGCTAACAAATGTGCGGTATGGATATAATGCTCAAAAGTTGTGTCACAAGTCAGATGACCTACAAAACTCGCTAGCCCAAACCAAGCACCCTGGATTTGATGATAGCCTACCAAGCTGTCAGCGATGTTCTGGCATTCCTGCTGGGTATAGTCGGTCATCACCTCTGCTAATGCCGAACCATTAATAGCTAGCGCTAACTGACTGATTGCCGTATGTCTAAGGCTATGAAAAGTATAATTGTGACTATCTTGCCCAAGCACTCCATCCCATAGTATTCTCATCAAATTGCTAAAGAAATACGTTGGTAGAGGCTGCTTACCCACGCCTTGAGAGAACAAATAGGACGCCCCCATTCTTTCTTGCTGAGCAATAAATAACGTAACTATCCTTAGCTCATCTTTCTTTAAAAGTGCCTCCAACAACACTCTTCTTTTAGCACTGCTGCTTTTAAGACGTAGATAAGGGTTTGGCGTCAGTACAACGCTAACATCTGAGCTCTCTTTTACGTTCTTGAGTTTTATACCTGCAATCTCATTAATGCGCATGCCAGTACGATACGCTAAAATTAATATCGTCTGGCATAACAGCTTTTGGCTCTTGTTTAACTCAGATGCTTGTAGTGCGCTATGCATGGCGTTATACACCCGAGGTGAGACCATGCTCGCTTTGACGACCTGTTTGTTTTCTCCCCATGCAAAAATCACGTCAGGAGCATCGAAATACTGCATCTGATATCGATGAAAAGCGCGTAGTCGTCCGTAAGTGTAAGACTGAGTGTTTTTGAGCTCATCTAGGCTAGTGGATTGTTTGCATTCATCTTTTGAGTCGACATTTTGGTCTAGCGCTTGCTCTAAATCAGATATTGGTTCCTCTAAATCATCACCTCTACTATTCTTGACATCGTCATAATCAAGCTCAATATCATCTCGATCATCGATCGGGTCTTTCTGCAAAACATCTTTTTTACGAGCGTCTTTGACTTTACTTAAGATGATTTGCTCATATATTTCTTCATAATCATTGGTACCCCATTCTTCTAAATCTTCATCCATCGTCAACATAAGCCATTCACGTCCAATACAACCGACGTACTTACTAACTGAGTTTAGGTTGGTTTGATTACCTTCTAGTAAAAATAGTACCCAACCTAGCAGACGTATTGCGTTAGGCTGAGGAAAGTCATTTTTTACGTTGTTAATAGTATCTTTAGCAGATGCTCGAGTCCCTTTCAATCCTTCTTGAATGAGCTGAATGATGTTTTTACTGAAAGCGGGATAGCTGTTACTTGGCTTAGAAGTATCGTTTGATGATGGGCCTTTAATAAACAGCTGTTGCCAAGTAATATAAGATTGGATTTTTTGAATGATTTCTTGGTTATAACTAAGTAATTGCTCAGTAGGTAGTGATGTACTTTTAAGCTGTCCTTGCATGACAAGACTATCAGCGCCATCTATAGCACTACCAGGCCACTGGCGCCAATGAAAATTAGCATATTTGATAAGATATGATAAATGGATTTTTTCTGGATCTCGGCAAGTAAGTTCAAACGTATTGTTCAATCCTTTGATAATCGTCTCAAACTGCTGTATTTTACGCTTATTTACATCAGTATCACTTAAGGCGTATAGAAACATAAGACTTAGGTCATCAGGAATATAAGACACATAGCGAATCAATGCGTCATCATTGCCATCAACTCTGCAACCATATTTGTCATCACTGATCTCTAAAGGAATCACGAGCAAAATTTTATTAGCATCTAACTTCTTATGATGTTCAGTCTGTTTTTCTAAATCAACAAGATGTAATTTTCGATCGCTAAATACCCATTTATACAATGCTTTTAGTGCAGGTAAATCATTTAGACCACCGAATATAATACTGCTATATAAAAAGTAAGTCACATAGTCATTGGCACTAAACTTGCGCTTATTCTGCCAAAATAGTTGCATCGCCTCCCAAGTACTTGAAACCTTTGAACCTTCAACAAACCACTCATAGCTGATGGTAAGTTTATCTCGTTCAGCCACAATAGGAACGACTGGCTCATCTAACGTACAATGATTGGCTTTATTGTACGCTCTTACCGCGTCTAAGAACCCTTGCCGTGCTACACGGTAATTATTAAAGGTTGTGAATGCATTTGAAAGCTGAGCGTCAATCGCATGATAATGTTCTGATATGTCAGTAGGGTCGATTGCTTGATACTGCTGTAAATAAGCGGTCACTAAGTTTGCCGCTTTTTTTCTTAGCGCCTCTTTTTGCTGTTTTTGTTTGGCTTGTCTGAGCTTATGCCCAGCGAGCGTTATTGGCTTAGCCATAAAGCGTCACCTCCACTTGCTTCAGTTGCAGCTCTTGCACCACCTCATCTAAATGCGCTGCCAATGTCGATTTATATGGCATTATTGACGATGAAGACATCGGATGAAACATCTCTTGATCCGCATGTTCATGACCGAATAAAGCGCAGATATAAACTTCATCAACTTTATTCGTGAGCATTGAGCGCAGTTGATGGCGTAGCCAGTTATCTTGATGAGTTAAAAAACTGCCTAACAGCCTCCTTATACGCCCTGGTGAGATAGCGACAAATCCTTTAGGGTTATAGCTAAATACCTGTAGCAGTGGTATTCGTGATTGTAAAATCTCTTCAATGCGCAATTGGTGGTTTGGGTATATAGGGTTATGCAAACTGGCAAATTGTTTTAAATATATCAGGTAATTCTGCAGTGCTATTTTTAAGAAGTGACTGATTGGAATAAGACGACCGCCATCATCTCCTTGACGTATGGCTTTATCTGAGACCCAATAAATATCATGCATAAAATTAAATTGATGCAGATAACCTGGCACATCGTTTACTGGTCTTATCCCCGTCTGTATTTGAATGATGTGCCACAGCCAAAGACTATATGCGTTAAACTGCTCGATATAGGTATCTCTACCATTTTTTGCATCACGAATTAAATGGCCATTGTAGTCTTGTACATGAGCATTTAAGAGGCTAAAAAAATTACTGCAAACTTTGTCATCTAAAGCCATTTCACTACCAACATATTTTTTATTAATATTACTGGCTATGATCGGCATCTTTATGAAGCAAGAATATCGATATCCCTGATACAAGTGATGACTTTTCAGGTTTAAAATTTTTGAGGCTACTTCGGTATTCTCGATTTTATGAAAGTAAATATCATTAAAGCTTTTAAAACAACGATCACTTAGTATTTTAAGCGCTGATTGATAGGTGTCCAGCAGAGAGGATATCTCAATACTGGTATAGTATAATGGCGATGAGTGTTCGACCTCTACTCCGGTTATCATGTCAGCATGCAAAGGTTGTTTTATCTCATGTTTGATAATGAATGCTAGAGCAGACTCAATATGTTGACTAGAAAAAGAGGGCAATACCAAGTCGCTTTTAAGCGTTTTTAATAGCTCATCAATTACGTCTTTTTTCACTTCAAACTTGTACTGCAGTATGGCTTGTATGGAGTGCGGTAGTGGCAAACTAAAATAATTACTATCACTTTTGATATGGGGTTTTATCTTACCACGTCGATTTAGGGTGACATTAATCGTATTCTTGATGATTGTTTCGCCACTATCATCTTCAACCAAAAACTGTCTTTGGCTTTTATTGGTGCTGATCTCTGAAGCTATGACGTTGATTTGTCTGCCTGATAATAAAGACAATAATAATACCGTAGCAACTTGACGCTCTGATAAATCGCCCTTGATCACTACATCCCACAATTTTTTGAATAAAATCTGATAACTGAGTATAGGAAGCACTCTAGTATTACTTGGCAACAAGAGCTGATTGCGCTTACTGTGTAAATAATTGGTCTTTACTTGAAACTGCTGCAGCTGCGATGATTTGGCTACTGCTCTAGGCGGCGCGTAATCATTGTCTAATAGTGCTGGTGGATCATCATCTGCTATATTTTCTGGTCTAGCAACATTGTCTTTGTGCTCATAATCAGCGATTCGAATCAGCCGAGTTGTTTCATCTGTATACCGAGCTGCTCTTGTATCATTTACGTTTTTCGGCTCACTATCCTGCCTACTTGCTCGGCGCTCTCTTTCAATAAACGCCTTATCTTTGATAGCGACCTCATAAGCGAGCCTTATCTCTCCTATTTTTTTAGCGATATTATCAGTTTTAGCAGAAGCGTCTTTTTCTTCACGATACTTACTCTTTTCATAGGCTTCAATGTCATTCAGGTTTTTATAAGCATTATTAGATGAGGCGTGGATTGTAATGAGCTGTTTTAAGATGCCTGCTTGAGATGAGTCGGTATCTAACGCCATCCTAACCCTGACGCCAAGCTTGCTGATTTTTTTATAGTGATTGTCATCACTCTGCGCGATCAGTAGCATTATTTGTAGATACTTACTCATAAACTGCCAGTATGCATCAGTGAATAACTTATTTTTCTGATCAGTAGCAAACTGCGCCAACATATAAGAGACCGCCCAAGCCTCTGTATTTTTATTCGTTTTTACCATAGAGATGATTGCTTGAAAGTCATCATCACTTAATAAAATTGGATCAGCAGATGAGATAAACTCTTGCATATCAAGAAGGTACTTGGGTGATAATAATATCAACTCAAAAACCAAAGCTTGTACTTGTTCTGCTAAAGGAGAATCATCAGGTACTAACCTCTTTATGACAAGACTGACGTCCTCTACTGACATATGTTTAAGGCGTACGCCCTCTTCATTTTCCATATAGCCAACTCATATCCTGCTCTAGCCCCAAATTTTTTGTCTCATCTACTAATAATTTTTGTTGATACTCATATTGATGCTGATCGATGCCTGCAAAACGACAGTAATCTTCAGTTCGTAAATCATCACAATTCATCAGCTCTCTCAATATGCTTTGGGCACAATGCTTTTTTAGATGCTGCCATAACAGCACATGATTGACGTCTCGATAAAAACATAATGTCAGCACCTCCAACCACGCCATTTTAACGATCTGCTGATCATGACCTGCAATAATTATGAATGGCTGACTCAGTTTAGACTCATCCTGAAAAATCTGTGACACACGTTCAAAACAATTAAAATATAGATAATGATCCTTACCTCTAATTACTCGAACAGGGGGCTTATGATATTTATCAACATCACTAATCTTAATAGAAGATTTTTTGGGACGAAATTTTAGCCAAACATTATGTGCAGATACCGCACTAGGATGAACCATAATGTTGACCTTAGATGGGATCAAAAACTGATGACGCGCTGTGTTTTTCGTTACATCCTGCATACTCATAATCCTAACCTACGTTATATACGAAAAAAGATCAGACCTTTCCTTGCAATGCTCATCCACTTTTTTGAGGCACTCTGAAAAGTCGGCATGTGATTTTATAATTAAATATAACCATATGAATTCAATTTGTACTAGCTACTTACTGTGGGGTGGGGAGGCAAGAACTTACTATAAATAATAAATAGTTAGGTATCAATATCAATAAAAAAACTGTGACCAAAGTATGACTTATGTCCTTATGATATGCTATTTTAAAAATAATTCCTTTCAAATAAAAAAGCTATAACCCTTTTAAATAAAGAGTTATAGCTTAGCATAATTTAGTGTAAAATAGTTCGACATCATTGCCAAGGTTGGGGTTTTTATCGCTGCGCTCGCCATTTGTGGGGACGTATTATACGGTGAACAATGCAACCAAAACTATCGCGCAAACCCAAAAGCATTTGCATTTTTTTTGGCTCGCTAAACAACGCTCAAGCGCCGAGCAGATTGAGAAAATTCAGCAAAACCTGATTAATGCTCAACAGCAATATCCAAATAGCGTCATTGCTCAGGCTGAGTTTTTACCCCAATTACGGCTGTTGACCAATGATGCCAAAAATTACGATAGCTTTAGCTCGCCTGCACCAATCATCAGTCCCAAAAATGTAATTGATTTGTCTATGGGCGAGCAAAAGCCATTTATTAGCGCCTTTGATCCCAATAGTGCGCTTAGCGATGAGCAAAAAAATTGCTACGATATCAGCTGGGGTGAGAAAAACAGTATTATCTTTTATCCTTATCCCAACCCCAAAACCAACCGCGACAAAATTTGTCCTGATGGTCCCCTATTTCGCTCAAAAACGGGCAGCACCTTAAAGCTAAACTTACCGCTGCAAACTGGCTACAGTATTACGCCCAAAGCACCTGCTAACGTTGAGGTTACCGATAACTATTTATCTATCCCTATTATAGAGGCACAAAAAGCATGTATTGGCATCAGCTCTGGGATGGCGGAAGCACAAAAAAGCGCGCAAGGTATGGAGTTACAATACGCCGCGAAGAGCACTTTAATCAATACTGATTACTATGCCCAGTTTTCTATTGAGCGTGACGGCTGTAGCTCAGAGGATGACTGCAGCAACTTAGCCGATAAAACCTTTCAGTACAATCAGCTGATATCAAGCCTTGCCAATAAGTCTAAGCAGCATATCGATAGCCTATATCCGCGCACGATTAACATCAATTTAATATGCGATCCAAGCTTATAAGGAACGAAGATATGTTAGTGTTTTCGTGGTTGGCGCCCCAAGAAAAGTCAGCTGATACTCCATTTGAGTGTTGTCTGATTTTAGAATACAACGACGAATCACGGGTCGATGTTATAGATATCAACGATATAAAAAATGACAGTAAAACTTGGTTAGACTTGGTGCATAAAAGACGTCCACTTGACAATGGTGATAAGTCTAGTAAAAAAAGTAATAATAAAAACTCATTATTTCTATCTTATCTTATTGATACTGACTTGCTATTAAAAGAGAAGCCACGATTAGCACATATTTATTTGTGGGCGTCAACTTCTGCGCGCGATGAAAAAATTCATCTTGAAACCGTATATCCATTCAGTCAACTGATACCCACCTCCTCTCTAAATCTTAACAAGATTTTTATACAGGTGTATCCTATTTTATCTGATGCTCAATCCTCGCAAAAATACCATGAGATTGAGAATCAAAGAATAGACTCTGAAGGGTTCATCGCATTATTGGCATTAATTCAAGAACAACCAAAAAAAATTATCGTTACTGAATCACCGATACCTACTAAGCAATCACTAATTGCTAAACAACCGGTAATGATTAAAGAACTTATAACAGAGAGTGAAAGTAACCAAGACGCTTCCGATGATTTTAATCTAGAAATATTAGATCAAAAAGAGGAGGATGTGGTATGGGGCATATTTTCTAAGCAAGACTTGAGTGATTTGGTAGAAGGTTTTTATGACTGGCAAAGAGTACATGGTAAAAATACGCTGATTGCTAGATTACCAACAGATTTATCAGAGAAAATTAGTAAGCATTTTGACATTGTGTTTTGGACGAGTGGTCAAGGTATTAGTAATATGGTGGTCGATAATAGACCGCCTAGACATACTATGGTAATAGGCATTATCAAGACCTCTGGTTCTGATAAAGAGCATATCAGCCATGGTATCGGCTATTGTATACAACGACCGACCAGCTTGGATAAAATGTGGACGCATCAACAATGGCATAGATTAGAATGTAGTGATAATGAGATATTAACAGTCACGCCAATAATCCTTTAAACCTCACATCTGTGCATATCAATTGATACGGTTCTAGTGCGGTAGACCTTACTGTCTGATACATCGCATAAAATTATACACAATGCAATATGGCTTAACTATCATGAATAAAAATCTTAAATATACGTTAATAAGTTTTACAGGCATTCTGTTGATGGTTATTGCCGCAACAGGCATTCTGTTGATGGTTATTGCCGCAGGTGCATTTGACTCAGAACCTGATATGAGCTATGAAGATGCTGAGGCTGTTGACATACAAGACATTGAAGAGCCAGTCGAACAACCGACATATATACCGGATGAAGTAGTAGTAGTGGAAGATAGCGGCGTGGAAGATAATAGCGTAACCGATGAGCAACATATTGAGTGGGTCGATCAATTAACCGCAGTCGATATGGAGTACCCTAATGATAGACAACGGCTAGAGATGTACCAGAGCCTGCTGGATAATAACAATAATGCCTATGCACCAATATTTTTGGCAAGCAACCAGCTTAATGTCGAAAATGAATCTAAAAGTATCGGTCGGTTTGAAGAATTATTAGCCAGTTTTGGGTTTGATGTGGCTTCGATTGATAGTCTTGAAGCGTTAGCAAACGCTCAAAACGTTAATGCCATGTTTGTATTAGGTATTTATTACTATCAAATGCAACGTTACGATCAAGCCAGAAATTGGCTAGAGCAAGCATCAACCCAAGGTCACGCAGGCGCTATGAATCAGTTGGCGTGGATATATCGAAAAGGTCTTGGTGTTACTAAGGATCTTGAGTATGCGGCAACTTGGCACCGTCACTCTGCTGAAGCGAACTATCCTCGTGCAATGACCAATCTCGCTTATCTCTATGATGTCGGTGGCGGCGTTGAAAAGGATTTAGAGGCTTCTGCCATGTGGTATAAAAAAGCAGCTGAGTTAAATAGTGCTTCAGGGCTTTATGCCGTAGCAGTTTACGCCCTCAATGGTACAGGTGGTATGCCACAAGATGAACAAGAGGGTCTGAGATTATTAATGGAATCTGCCGAGCTTGGGCATAAGCGTTCAATGTACGTCATCGGTCAACGTTATGAGAATGGCGATGGTTTAGATATGGATATGGAGATGGCAGTTCATTGGTATAGTGAATCTGCCGCGCTTGGCGAACGTGACGCCATTACCGCTATGAGCCGATTAAATTATTAATGTGATATCGGCTTTTAAGAGTAGCGATGGCTCACAGCCTATAATGATAAAGGCTTGGGCACATTTTTTTAAATATTTAATACTGCAGAGTAAAATTTAACACTATTAGACGACATTACAGCAGTTATCGTTGATTAAGGATTAACAGTTAATGAGATTTAATTTATTACTATATGTACCAGCACTGGTCGAAAATCTCAATATTGAGTACGGTATTTTTATTCAGCATCATTTGATGGATGATGCAGATATTGAATTGAACTACTTCGACTTTAGTAAAATTAATTCAGAAAACTATGCGCTAGATATCGTAGATAAAAACGAAGTGACTAAAAAGGTCAGAAAAGATTGTTTGGTAGAAGGCTTTACATTAAATAGCCATTATTCCATAGATTTGGATAAAGGTTACAATAGAAATATCAGCAAAGACGAAGTCAGACAGATTTTTATCTGCTTTAAAAACACCTCAAAACAACCGATTGATGCTTTTATTCGTATGACTCATGATGGAGAAACTCATAACTATCATATTAAAGATGATTTGATATTTTTTCAACTTTGGGTGGCACCAGAAATGCAAGACAGCTCTGACATTGCTTTGAACATTGGAAAAGTAAACTACTCAGACTTTACGTATTTTTGTACGGTGATAAAAGAAGAAATAAACAAGCAGTGGCATTTGATTTTAAATACCAAAAGGAACATCAGTAAAGAAAAGCTGATTCAGGATAACCAAGAGATTGTATATGAAGAAGAATCGCAGCAAAGCCCGTCCAATCCAGTAAAGCTTAAAAATATATTTGTACAGCCATCGGACGCGCAAGCGCATGTCATCCCAACTGCAACGGAGGCGCACAGCATGGTCATACCAGCGCATGATACGATACCACTGAGTAGCAAAAAGGGCTCGGATAGCTTTAAGATAATCGCTTATATCTTACTAATTATAGGTATAATATCAATATTGGGTAAGATATTTGGAGCGTAACTGACCGACTTTCTAAAGACTTATTCGAGCGAATAATGTATAAGAAAACTGTCTTATCTTGGTTTTAAAAGAATAAGTGGTCATGTCCATGATGATATTCACGTTATAGCGGACTTAAAATTCAACTTTACCGCGCAATAATTTTGTTTTGCCACGCTGCGTTTTTTGGTCGACACGTTTGCGGCGGGCATTATTGCTCGGTTTAGTAGGTCGTCGGGTTTTGCTAACATAGGTGGCTTTAAGGATAAATTGCTGCAGCCGCTCAAAAGCATCACTTTTGTTTTTTTCTTGCGTGCGAAACTGCTGCGCTTTAATAACGAGTACACCTTCTTTACTAATGCGGCTATCGTTACTGTCTAATAAACGCTGTTTGTGGATATCACTCAGACTTGAGGCATTAATATCAAAGCGTAAATGAATCGCAGAGGATACTTTATTCACGTTTTGTCCGCCCGCACCTTGCGCGCGTATGGCGTGTATTTCCACCTCGTAGTCGTTCAGGCTGATGTTATTACTTATAAAAATCATGGTCTACTTTTTTGTAAAATAATCAAAATATGCTTATTATCATAAACCATTATTAGATATGCGACTACACGCAATATCTCTAGCTTATAGAAAATCAGCGCATTTAACATTCATATATCACGAGGCAAAATCTAACGCTACTCATTAGCGTAAGCTAGGAAATCTTTGTATCATAAATATCATCAGTAATAACGCGATACTAGCGACAGCAGCCCCCACGTAGCCCACGCTCGACAGTGAGATATGGGTAACGGCATAGCCACCGAGCAGTGCACCCGTACCAATTCCTAAATTGATAATACCCGAGAACATCGACATCACCATGTCCTGCGCATTGACATCAATCATAATCACTTTGACTTGAATACAGAGCAGCAACAGCATCATTGCAGTACCCCAAATCAAGGTATTTATACTGAGTAACCACATAGACGTTACCGACCATAACAGCGCCACCATACATATTAGTATGAGTATCGTTGAGATTAACATCAGCTTAGTAGTAGAGTTATCCCCCCAACGACTGAACATCACACTGCCTATCAGTCCTGCACCACCGAATAGTAACAACACAAAGGTGACCAAATTTTCACTGATCGAACCGACCTCTCGCATAAAAGGTTCAATATAAGAGTAAGCCGCGTAATCAGCGGTAAAGACCACAAAGCAAAACATATATAGACACACTAATAATGGATTTTTAAGCAATTCAGGAATTTTTCGGAACGACCCTTCAAACATACTGGGTAGCGTGGGCAATAGCCGCGCTTGTAGGACAAATATGATAAAAGCGATCACACCGATACCGCCAAACGTCGTACGCCAGCCAAACCATTGACCCACTATTCTTCCTATGGGCACACCCAGCACCATTGCCAATGCCGTACCGGTAGCAAGAACACTCAGCGCCAATGCCTTTTTACCTTCAGGCGCCACACGTAGCGCTATCGCTGCTGTAATGGACCAAAATATGGCATGGGATAGCGCAATGCCCACTCTGCTAATCAGTAATACTTGAAAACTCCACGCAAATACGGACAGGACATGACTGATAATAAATACGACGAATAATGCCATTAGTAACCGCTTACGCTCTAATTTACTGGTCAGCAGCATCAGCGGTAATGACATCGCCGCGACAATCCAAGCATAAAGCGTCACCATCCAACCTGTCTCCGCGGTGGTGATGGAGAAATCTTGGGCAATATCACTTAAGAGCGCTACAGGAACAAATTCTGTCGTATTCACCACGAAGGCACTAACACCCATGAGAATCATTCGAGAATACTGAGTTCGGAGAGAAACTGAGCCCGTATCGAGGGTATGTGTCATAATTTTCAATCAAAAAAAGGTGCTTATACAGCACGATTAACCCGAAAATGGGTATCAAAACTTAGTTCATCTCATAATAACATGACAAGATAGCAATCCTAGAGTATCTGCTATCTTGGTTTTTTGATAATGGCAATAACAATGATAATAATAGATACTCTATATTCTTTACAAAACGTTAGAATGAACAGCTATCAACATTATTAAATAGGTTTCTGACGACAGATCATAATACTGTTTATGATTTGGTCATTTATCACCCAAGAAACCGTAAAGCGTGCTATTTCTTAATCAGTTATTCATTCATTTAATATTGAGTTAATCAGCAATCTGATTTATGCTTTGTACCCTTCATTTAAATTTTTTTCGTGCCATAAAATAACTGGGAAACACTATGTTTGAACGTATTGATTATTATGCTGGCGATCCAATTTTAGGTTTAATGGATAAATTTTTAGCAGACCCTAATCCTAATAAGGTCAATTTAGGCATTGGTATTTATTATGATGCATCCGGAAAAATGCCAGTACTCGACTGTGTAAAAATAGCTGAGCAGCGTATTGCTGAATCTACTGCTCCCCGCCCTTATTTGCCAATGGCAGGATTGCCCGGGCATCGTCAGGCGTGTCAAGAATTATTGTTTGGTAAAAATGCGCAAGCCGTCCAAGAAAATCGCGTTGCTACTATCGCTACCATCGGTGGCTCTGGCGCTTTAAAAGTCGGCGCAGAATTTATTCATCAATGGTTTCCACAGTCTAAGTGTTATGTCAGCGACCCAACTTGGGGCAATCATATTGCCATCTTTGCAGGCAGTGACATTGAAGTAGGTACTTATCCTTACTACGATAGTGCCAGCAACAGTGTAAAATTTGATGAGATGGTCAGCTTCTTTAGTACGCTGAATAGAAATGATGTGGTATTGCTGCATCCTTGCTGTCATAACCCAACCGGTATGGATTTGACCCAAGCGCAATGGGATACCGTGCTAGAAGTCATTCAAAAACATGAGCTTATTCCGTTTATGGATATTGCTTACCAAGGGTTTGGTGAAGATATTGACAGCGATGCGTATGCCATTCGTAAAGCCGTTGATATGGGCTTACCGGTATTTGTCAGCAACTCATTTTCTAAAAACTTGTCATTATATGGCGAGCGTGTCGGTGGTCTGTCTATCGTTTGCCCAACGCCTGATGAAGCCGTGCGCGTGTTTGGTCAACTGAACTTTCTTGTACGCTCTATCTACTCAAGCCCACCGTCTCATGGCGGCTATGTCGTTGATATCGTCATGAATGATGAAGCTTTACATCAGCAATGGATGGGTGAGGTTTATGGCATGCGTGACCGTATTAAAGCCATGCGTCTAGCGCTTAAATCAGTCTTAGAAGCCAAGTTACCTGAGCGCAATTTTGATTATATTACCCGTCAAAATGGTATGTTTAGCTTTACCGGTTTGACACCTGAGCAAGTGGCACGCTTACAAAGTGAATTTGGTATTTATATGATTTCCAACTCGCGTATGTGCGTGGCAGGCTTAAATGCCAGCAATATTGATTATGTTGCCAATGCGATGGTAGAAGTGCTAAAAGTCTAACCCTTTATTGATTCTTCTAAGAATACTTGTTCATAATGACGCCTATTACTTGTAATGGGCGTTCTTCATTTGACACTAAAAAAGCCTTTTACCACAGAGCCTTACATGAATATTTTAATCGTGCCCGACTCGTTTAAAGAAAGCCTAGCCGCTATTGACGTTTGCCGAGCTATCCAATCAGGGTTCAGTCAGGTTTTTCCAGATGCTGACTATACATTGTTGCCAATGGCAGATGGTGGCGAAGGCACGTCTGAAGTATTGTCTTATGCGCTTGGCGGAGAATGGCAACGCGTGGCGGTACATGACCCTCTCATGCGCCCAATTACCGCGCGCTATTTGCTATTAGATAATGCCACTGCCGTTATTGAAGTTGCGGAAGCTTGTGGTCTACATCTATTGACGATAGAGGACAGAAATCCACTAGTGACCAGTAGTTTTGGCGTTGGCGAGCTTATCAATGATGCGTTAAATAAAGGGGCAAAGCGCCTTATCATTGGTCTTGGTGGTAGTGCGACCAATGATGCTGGTGCAGGGATGCTCACGGCTTTAGGGATGCGTTTTTACGATGCTAAAGATACAACATTAGCGCAAGGCGGTGGTCAACTTGATAAGTTGCAACGAATAGATGCCTCAACATTTAACCCAAACATAGTAACGACAACGTTTGAAGTGGCTTGCGATGTAACCAATCTTCTATGCGGCGTATTGGGAGCGAGCGCTATTTTTGCCCCACAAAAAGGGGCTAATCCTGAACAAGTAACTCAACTGGATAATTCATTACATCATTTTGCAAATGTATGCCATCAGCACGGTTATGGCGATAATCAACATATCGCAGGAGCTGGTGCGGCTGGTGGTCTTGGGTTTGCATTGATGACGTTTTGCAATGCACAACTGCAATCAGGTTTTGATACGGTGGCAAAGGCGGTGAATTTATCGCAGCATATTGCCAACGCTGACCTCGTCATAACGGGCGAAGGTAAACTTGATGCGCAAACCTCAATGGGCAAAGTCGCAGGCGGTGTGAGTCAGCTTGCTCGCGCACATCAAAAACCTGTGATTGCAATTTGTGGAAGCGTCGATGGGCTAAAACCTGCTCAAACAACGCAGTTTGATATTGTCATGCCCAGTATCCAACAGATGGATACTATCGATAATGTGCTAAAGGGTGCTTATAATAATATTGAAACGACAACGGTTAATATTGCAGCTGCTATTAAGTTAGGACAAACGATAAAGTTTTAAACTAATATCTTATTTTCGCTAATAAAAAAAACGCCCATTAATAAGATTGAGCGTTTTTTATTTAACCTTTTAAAACACCTTTATTACCTACCAACATTACATATCAAAAATCTTCCCGCGATTCATAATATTATTTGGATCAAACACCTTCTTAATCTCTTTAAGATACTCAATCTCCGTCTCGCTGCGACTATAGTGCAAATACGGCTTCTTCGTCATCCCAACTCCATGTTCTGCCGACACCGAGCCGCCATACTTCTGCACCGTCTCAAACACATACTGATTCACCACCTGACAAGCGGCAAAGAAATCATCCTTGCTCATGGCTTCAGGTTTGAGAATATTTAAATGCAAATTCCCATCCCCGATATGCCCAAACCAACACACTTCAAAGTCAGGATAATTACTGCTGACAATATGGTCAATGTCATTGATAAATGCAGGGACGTGAGTAATTAACACCGACACATCATTCTTATAAGGCGTAAATACCGAAATAGTTTCCGAGATATATTCACGTAGCTTCCATAACTCCTGTGCTTGGGCAATGCTTTGGCTCATCACCCCATCGACCACCCAACCTTGCTCCATACAGTCTTCAAAGATAGCCATGGCTTTATCCATGATTGGCTCATACGGTGCTTCAAACTCTAACAAGGTATAAAACTTGGTGCGTGACTCAAACGGTTCTTGTACTTGCCCATGTGCCATCAGTTTATCAATCGCCACACTGTCAAAGAATTCAAAGGCGGTGAGGTCAATCTTCGCTTGAAACGCCGATAAGATATTCATCACATCAGAGAAGTTATCCATACCGAGCACCATGACGGTTAAGTCTTGTGGTGGACGCTCAAGCTTAATTTGGGCATGGGTGACTAAACCTAAGGTGCCTTCACTACCGATAAACAAGTGACGCAAATCATAACCCGTGGCATTTTTCACCATACCCCGATTAAGATGTAAGATATCGCCTTTCCCTGTCACCACGGTTAAGCCCATAATCCATTGACGGGTCATGCCATAACGGATGACTTTAATACCGCCCGCATTGGTGCCGATGTTGCCGCCCATTTGACTGGAACCTGCTGAGGCAAAGTCGACGGGATAGTAGAGGTCGTGAGATTCCGCAAACTGTTGCAATTGTTCAGTGACCACACCGGCTTCAATCTCAACCAGTCTGTCAGCAGGATAAAAGGTGCCGATTTGATTCATTTTATCCATGCTGACGACAATCTCGCCATTGGCGGCAACGGCACCGGCAGAGAGCCCGGTACGACCGCCACTAGGCGTTAAGACGATGTGGTGTTCATTTGCCAAGAGGACTAAGGCTTGAACTTGTTCGGTGGTTTTAGGAAAGACGATGGCGCTTGGTGCAGGCGCAAAGTGTTTGGTCCAGTCCTTACCCCAATGCTCTAAACTTTCTAGGTCGGTGCGGATTTGGGCGCGGTCAAAGCCATAACTGCCTTTTAGCGATTGTATAATTGTCGCCACCGCTGTCATTTTTCTATTTAAAATATCACTCACCGAAAACCTCTCCTATTAAATAAAAATCACACATCATTTATTCAAACTGATTCCGATAGAACATTGCACTTATGAAAGCATTTATACGCTCTATATATTTTTCATGATGCTTATCTAATTATTTTGAGACATTGCCCCATGTGATACAAGCTGATGCCAAGCTCCGTAAATCCAGATTTCATACCTGATAGAGGAATTTTGGATTCTTCTATAGTTTTAAATGGTAATGGAATACTGGCTCTATCTCCGGTTAAAATATAGTCCGCAAAGCATTTACCCATCAATGTGCCAGTCGTGATACCGCGACCGTTATAAGCAGTGGCAGTCAAGATACCTTCATCTGGCTCTAACACTCGAAAGATATGATCCTGAGTAAAGCCAAATTTACCATACCATTCGTACTGCCAATTAAATGCAGGCAAATAAGGATAATAGCTCTTTTGGACATAATTCGCCCATGACTGATAAAACTCTTTTGGCTTACAATTGCGACCACCTACCGTACCCAGTAATAACCGATCATCTTTATCACGACGAAAGCTGGACAGTGCCAAACGGGTGTCCCATGCGCCATTTCTATACGGTAAGATGCGGTCTGCCAGCTCACCGCTTAACGGCTCAGAGGCAATTTGATAATAAAACACCTGATAAAAAGTTTTGGTTACTTCTGTCCATTCGCCTTCGGTATAGGCATTGGTGGCGATAATGACGCGCTCAGCTTTAACGTTTGCATCAGCCGTTCTTACATACCAGTGGCTATTCTCTTTTTCCAAGCTATGTACTGCCGAGTGTTCGTGAATCGTCACGCCCAATTTAGCCGCTACTTCTGCTAAACCATTGACATAAGCCAGCGGATTTATAGTGCCAGTTCGGTGGTCTAATAAGGCTTTATTAATACTGGTCGTACCCGTATATTCATGGCAGCGACTACCGGTGAGCACCTCGACATTCACGCCGCGTCGGCTCAGCTGCTCATATCGAATATCAACATCGGCTTCACCTTTGGCATTATGTGCCATATGTAAATTACCAGTTTGTGTGGCTTGCGCATCGATACCGTAGCGTTTAATTAAATCAAACACGAGGCTTGGCGCTTCTCCAAGTGCTTCAGTTAAACGCTCGCCTTCTGTCTCTCCTAGGGCTACATTTAAATCATCAGGACGCGCCCACGTTCCGGCATTGACCAGCCCTACGCTTTTTCCTGAACCGCCACCACCGATGGTTTGGCTTTCTAATACGATAACTTTAACGCCTTTTTCTGCTAAGTGAATAGCCGCTGATAACCCGGTGTAGCCGCCGCCAATAATACAAACACTGGTTTGGGTATCTTGAGTGAGCGCATCATAGTGATGAATTTTGGGCGCAGTCACGTTCCATAAGCATTGCTCTTGCAACATCTTATACTCCATTTATCTCATCAGTTATTGATGTTAGTTGTTAATATTAGTTATTAATAGATGCCGTGTTGGCAGGCTCAGTTGAGTTAGACGTTTTGGTGAGAACTATCTCTTTAGTTGGCTCATCTTCACGAGGGGTAAATTTACCAAGTGCTGCCCATAACAAACCAAACAAAGGCGATAACCAGCAAGCAAAAGCAAAGGGTGCGTAGGTTAATGTAGCGATACCCAGTGTTGCTGCGACGAAACTACCGCCCATATTCCAAGGAATAAGTGGTGACAACAGCGTACCGCTATCTTCGATAGAACGGGTCAATGTGGTGCGCTTATAGCCCATCTCTTTATATTTATCTTTTAATAATCGTCCCGGCAATACTAAAGTGGTATAAACATCGCCAATAATCGTACCCACACCAATGACGCTGGCATAAGTGGTCGTCACCAATCCAAAACGCGTTTTTACGATATTATTAATTTTTGTCATGATGGCTCTGAGCGTGCCGTAATGCTCGATTGAACCAATAAATGCTAAGGCGAAAATGGTTAAAGTCACGACCCAAGTCATAGACATGACACCACCTTTTGACAGTAGTTGATCGACCACATCAAACCCAGTTTCGCTTTTAAAGCCATTTTGCAATACATTAAAGATATCGCTGACGCCAACGCCTTGTAAGAAAAACGCGACCAATGACGCAACCACGACACCGCCCAATACGGTTGGTATCGCAGGCATTTTGAAAACCGCAGCGCCAACCACCACTACAGCAGGCAGCAACGTAATGAGGCTAATATTATAATTACTGGCTAAAGTTGACTGTAATGCCTGAATCGTAGACATATTAACGTTATCATTGCCGTAGCTCATACCAATCCACGCATAGAGTGCCAAAGCAGTAATCATTGCCGGAACGGTAGTCGGCAACATTCCTCTAATATGCTCCCAAAGATCCACATCAGCGGCAGCAGGCGTAAGGTTAGTGGTATCTGAAAGCGGCGACATTTTGTCACCAAAGAATGCACCTGAAACAATAGCGCCACCGGTAAAGTGAGCCGGAATGCCTAGCCCCAAACCAATACCCATCATCGCAAGCCCAACGGTACCGACCGTGCCCCACGATGTACCCGTAGCAAGTGAAATAACAGCACAGATAAGACATACAGAGAACAAAAATGAAGAAGGTGAAAAAATACTAAAGCCGTAATAAAGAATGGTCGGCACCGTACCAGCAATAATCCACGAGCCAATGAGCATACCCACACCCATTAGAATAATCATGGCAGGCAAACCGATTTTAACGACCTTTAAAAAGTTCTCTTCCATGCCTGCCCAGCTACGCCGACGCAGTTTCATGAATAAGCCTGTGATTAAGATGCCACAAGCGAGAGGGATATGAGGGGTAAAATCTTTAAAGACAAAGAACTGCACCATCAGAATCATGGCAGTTAATAATAAAGGAGCAATATCAAGTAAAAAGCTGCTAGATGGCTCATAGCCATTTTGAGCAGAACCATTTTCTATAGTATCTTGTTCAATAGAAGCCTGTTTAGCAGAATCCTGTGATTTTTTATCTAACATTAGACACCTACCTTCCTTAGTAGTGGAAATCAACAGCCGTGGCTATCAATCATCGTAACAACCTATCCGTGGTTGCTCATAAAGTACTACCTAGCAGTTAAAATCGTGCTCAGCCAGACCATGGCAGACTCAGCACTTTGTCTATTGATAATTGTCTATTCTTAGTTTAACGATAAAGCATCTAACTGCTTAGCATTAACCGAAACTAATGCCCTGCGCGAGTGGCAACTCTGTTGAATAGTTGACTGTATTGGTCTGACGACGCATATAATTTTTCCACGCATCTGAACCTGACTCGCGACCGCCGCCGGTTTCTTTTTCACCACCGAACGCCCCACCGATTTCAGCGCCACTGGTGCCGATATTGACGTTAGCAATACCACAATCACTACCGCGATCACTTAAGAAAATTTCAGCTTCACGCAAATCATTGGTAAATACGCACGATGATAAGCCTTGAGGTACATCATTTTGCATAGCTAAGGCATCGTCAAAGTGGTTATAAGTCATGACGTATAAAATAGGCGCAAAGGTCTCAGTTCTGACCACATCGTTTTGCGCGTCAAATTCTACAATAGCAGGCTTCACATAATAAGCATCAGGATATTTATCCATCAATACGCGCTCACCGCCAGTGACTTTGCCGCCTGCTTTTTTAGCATTTTCTAGCGCAGCTTGCATGTTGTTAAAGCTGTCTTCATCAATCAGTGGACCAACAAGATTGCCTTCCAGTGGATGTCCAATACTAACCGTCTCATAAGCAGCTTTTACGCGTGGCAAGATGTCATCTTTAACAGAGGTATGAACGAATAGGCGGCGTAGCGTGGTACAGCGCTGCCCAGCTGTGCCTACTGCTGAGAATAAAATACCGCGTAGTGCCAAATCTAAATCCGCACTAGGGGCTAAAATCATGGCGTTGTTACCACCCAGCTCAAGTAAGCATTTGCCAAAGCGTTCAGCGACTTTAGGTCCGACGGTTTTACCCATGCGTGTGCTGCCGGTTGCGCTAACCAAAGCGATATCGCGGTTTTCAACCAATGCATTTCCGACATCTACTTCACCCAATAATACTTGCGATAAATGAGCTGGAGCGTCACCGAATTTTGCAACTGCTTTTTCGAACAATGATTGACAAGCTATGGCAACCAAGGGGGTTTTTTCTGAAGGCTTCCAAATCACAGGGTTGCCACACACGATAGCAAGTGCGGTGTTCCAAGCCCAAACGGCAACAGGGAAGTTAAAGGCTGAAATTACACCGATAACGCCAAGCGGATGCCATGTTTCACGCATGTGGTGACCTGGACGTTCTGATGCGATGGTTAAGCCATAAATTTGACGAGATAGACCAACGGCAAAGTCACAGATATCAATCATTTCTTGGACTTCACCCAGACCTTCTTCTTTTATTTTTCCTGCCTCAAATGATACTAAGATACCCAAGTCTTCTTTATGCTCACGCAGCACTTCACCTAACAGACGAACCAACTCGCCACGCTTTGGTGCAGGAACCGTACGCCACTCTTGAAAGGCAGCTTTGGCATTTTGTATTTTGGTATTGACGTCAGCCACTGTGTCTAAAGTAACTTTACCAATAATTGCCCCATCAATTGGGGTATGAACCTCAAAATCGCCATTGCTGTATTGTTCTTCTTTGACGCCCATGGCAGACATATATTGCTTAATCATAATCAATCCCTTTCCTATTGGTTTATTACGTCCTTGAGACTTATAAAACTACCCTGCAACACGCTAACTTGCAAAATAATAAAGTTCTTGCGCTCATTCCTTTTTGGAATGCCATACAAATCATCTGGCTATTCATGCTACTTTTTGTAGAATCTTTAGACAATTTTGCAAACTTTCAGCTTGCATCGATTCATACAGTGCCAGCTCGTCATAAACGTTTACTCCTAAATCACGCTCGAATTCTTGTTGATTCGAATTGCCATCATAGTGACTTTGCTGGTCTTGTTGAAGATTGGATTGGAAAATACCAGCCGCACTGACCGGTAAAAAATCCTCATAAACAATGGGCTCAATACGGATAACACCTTTGTCAATTAAATGGATAAGCGTTTCTTTATCATCTGGCACTGTTAAATTAATGTCACCAATCTCCGCCATTTCGGCTTCAGCAACCGGTTGATAATAAAAATAAGCCAGCTTATCTGCGTGTAACGTCTGATAATTATCAGGAAACTCAGCAAATACTTGTTCTAATATACGATAATATTCTGCGGCATTACTCTCGTTTGGCGTTGCTCCTAGCTGGTCACGCGCTTTATTTAATAAAGTATCATATAGCGCCCTGCCTTTAGGTGTTAACGACACTCCGCGCTGTTCAATTTCACCAAATCGGGCGGTATGTTGACCTTGTTCGTACTGCTCTGCAGTATTGTTATTAGCGTTGTCTGTAGCATCATATTGGCATTTAAAACTTACCGGCTCTTGTAGTGCCTTAAAGCTGGTTTGTCTGAGTAAAATCGGACATGCTCGTCTTGGTGGTCCTTCAATGATTGCCTTTGGCGGAATGCCGCGTGCTTGCATGCCTTGTTGTACGGTATCGATATCCAATGTTCTGGGTGTCAGATGATTAATATGCGGCCCCTTAAAACCCACCACGTCAGCAATAAGCGGATGCTGTTTTAATAAGCGCTCGTACAACTCTTTTGAAACGGGTGTTTTATCATGCCAGCGAAAGGTCTCTAAGGCTTCCGTGATAAATGTCTGCGCTTCTGCATCTGTTAATCCCCCAGCATTTTCAAAACGTTCAATAAGTTTAATGGCAGCATCAGTAAATATTTTCCGATTTGCCAACGTTTCTATTGCTGCTTGTTTTAAAGATTCATCTGCTATCAAATCTAAACGTAATAACGAGGTAAATACCCGAAATGGGCTGTTATTTAACGACTCTGTATCAATAGCGCGAAACGCAGTAGAGTGGACAGGAACACCAGCAGGTGCTAAATCATAGTAGCCAACAGGGTACATGCCCATCACCGCAAACAGGCGACGCATCATGCTTAGCTCCGCTGCGGTGCCCAATCTAATCGCCCCATGACGTTCTAGATTTAAGCGGTCAATCTCGCCAGTATGCTCAAGCTGAGCTTTGATATCAGGCTGCGTATTCAGTACATCGTTATTCACTTCGGTCACGAGCTCAATCAGATCACCGTAAAGTGGTACTTCGTTTTGATACATCGCTGACATAGCCACTGAAAAGCTATGGCGAATATCGTCGCTATTCATCATGTTGCTGTTACTGATAACGTCACTGGTATTTTTCATAAGAAAGCATCCTTTTAAAAAGAGTCAATAAGTTATAGATGATATGGTTAATTTTTATAAGTCTTGAGAATTAATCATTAAGCAACAAGGTCTTCATTTGGCAACGCTTTGAGCACTTCTTTTAAAATAGTAAGACCTTCTTGCAGGGTTTCCGGCTCAATCGTCAATGGTGGTAGCAAGCGAATAATATGTCGATGTTGCCCACTTGGCATGAGCAATAATCCGCGAGCGCGGGCTTCGGATAAGACACGCGTCATCACACTGGGATGCACGCCATATTTGGGATGGCGCAACTCGATACCGCGCATGGCGCCGATACCTGTCAGTCCAAATAACCAAGGCGAGACGCCCTCTTCTTGCCATTGTGCTATCGTCTGCTCGATAGTTTCAGCGTAATGCTTTGCGGATTGCCAAATTTCATCTTCTTGCATGATATCGAGCGTCGCATTTGCCGCAGCACACGCCACAGGATTACCAGAATACGTACCGCCTAGACTGCCTTTAGGTAAGCCGTTTATCACTTCAGCTTTACCAATAACCGCGCCTAACGGCAGACCACCTGCGATGCTTTTACCCAATAACAATAAGTCGGGCTCAATCCCCAAATGGGTAAACGCAAACGGTGTGCCCGTACGACCATAGCCGGATTGAATTTCATCCATGATCAGTAAGATGCCATGCTCATCACAAAATGCGCGTAGATATTGAGCAAACGTTGGTGACATCAGCTGAAACCCACCCTCGCCTTGTACAGGCTCCACAATGACAGCACCGATATTATCGACGTCAGTTTCTACCAAAAATAGACGCTCAAGCGCATCTATTGCCTGCTGATCACTAATGCCATTATCGGCACTCGGAAATGGAATATGATAGACACCACCTGCCAGCGTCCCTAACCCACGCTTATAAGGCGCAACCTTACCGTTTAGATTAACCGCAGCCAGTGTGCGTCCATGAAATCCGCCGTCAAAGGCAATCACGCCAGCGCGTTTGGTCTTTAGGCGAGCAATTTTTATGGCATTTTCGGTGGCTTCCGCACCGCAATTGGTCAGCATACCTGCCAGTTCACCAATCATTGGCACAAGTGCGCATAATCGGGTCATAAACGTCTGATAAGGCTTATGAGCCGCCGCATTGTAGGCGTAATGAATAAGAGACTGGGCTTGATTGACAATGGCATTGACAATATGAGGGTGACAATGTCCAAAGTTTAGTACGCCAATACCACCAACAAAATCAATGTAGCATTGGTCGTTATCGTCCCAAACTTTTGCGTTTTCCCCTTTGACGAGCGTTAAAGGATGTACCATCGTAAATGCATCAGTAACGTTATAGTGCTTATCCATGTGCCTCGCTCCTCTTCCTTGAGTTAGAGACTCATTTCAACAAAACGCGCTGATGTCAGCAAACGAATAATAGTTGTGCTTCCATTCCTTTTCGTCAGTGTTACTCATTGAGGGCATTAGTTAGTCACAAACATTAATTATTAACGTGAATTACTTATCATTAAACATAAAAAAGGCTGAGTATATACTCAGCTTTTGATGGCGTTATTCTTTATTAGCGATAAGAAAGACCTAATAACAAGACATAGCCATAAGAGCATCACTCAACTAATGCCAATATCTTCTGACATTGGTTAGATGTTTCAAGATAAGTCGTTACCCACTCCAAGATAGCTTTGACCTTATGAGATTGTCCAAGCGATATAGGATACGTCAGATAATAGCTACCACGACTCTTTGCCGCATAATCCCACGCCATTACCAACGCCCCTGACTGTAACTCTTGCGCCACCAGACGTAGAGGCACCAAGGCAATGCCATAACCGAGCATCGCTGCAATAATACACGCTTGAAACGTATCAAATCTCGGCCCTACAAAAGTACCGTCGATACTAATGTCTTGCTGCTTAAAATAATCATACCAAGCGCTTAAACGCGAGCTCAGTTGCAATAATACGCAGCCTTGTAGCGTATGAGTATCAAGCGTTTTATCCTGCAAATATTCAGGACTACAAACAGCAATGCAATATTCATCAAATAGCTTTACCGATTGCATGCCGCTCCAAATGCCATCGCCATAAAGAAAGGCGATATCTACATTTTGGTCTTCAGAAAAAAATGGACCGACCTGCTCATTGATATGAAGGTTTATTAACGGAAACTGTTGTCCAAACCCATTTAACGCTGGTAATAACCAACGCGAGCAGAATGTTGGATGCGCCACGATGGTAAGCACTTCGGTGTTGGTGCTGTGCGACATTAAATTAGTAGTCGCAATCTCAATATGCTTAAGTATCCCCAATACTTCCAAATAATACGTTTTGCCAGCAGGCGTCAATGAAATACGCTGCGGCGTACGATGAAACAGAGAAAGGTTCAGCATCTCCTCTAATTGCGCCACCTGCTTGCTCACAGCGCTTTGAGTCATGTGCATCTCTTGTGCAGCATTGGTAAAGCTTAAATGTCTAGCCGCAGTCTCAAAACATTGCAGCGCGGTGGTCGAAGGATACCTTCTAAAAGCCAAGGGTTTACTAGTGTCAGTGTTCATAGTGTGGTTTCTGTTCGCCCATATCAGTAAAAGTAAAGCCAATAGACTCTATTTTAAACTGTTTAGCGTCCTTTATACTTATAAAGCTTGTTAGCTTAAAGTATTTTTTGAACTGCCTAATATGCCATGCCGATAACACTATTTCTGTATTGAAAAGTAGAAAAATAATAAATCATTATTAGCACCCATATCTAGTCACTGAGCGGTTTAAAGCGTTTTGACAACATTCAATAATATCTTTAAAACTTAATATCATTTATCAAACCACCACTGGTAATTTTTCTTGTTTGAGACCAATGGTTCTCAGCGTACCTTTCGCATCGACCTCTTTAATCACTAACGACCATTCATCATTAATAGCCACCGTATCTCCTGAAACAGGGGCTGTATCTAAGCTTGAAACGATATATTCAGCCACGGTTTGTTGCCACATATTGGTTGACGTATCGTCCGTTTTAGACTTCAGCTTGGTCACTAGAGATTCAGATTCCATAACACCCGTAAAGAACGGTAAATCTCCCAGTTTAACGCTTGGAGATAACAACCAATCCCCATAAAAATCATCAATGGCTCTACGATCTAATTTCGTATCATTAAAAATTTGGGCAATTTGGTTGGCATGATTGCCGCGCATGGCATACCAAACATTGTCGCCAAACTGTAGCTGCGTGTCTTTATCCACCAGTATTAATTTTTGCCGACGAATTAAAGCAAAAAGGTTAATTTCATTAGGACTGATACGGGTTGAAACGGCTTTTGGATGCCGACCCGTTGCAAATGCACCTGCCTTTACTTCAAACTCATAGAGAGTAATGCTGGTATTGTCGGACACCCAAACTTCATGCTCTTCTTTTGGTTCATCGTTGGCAGGAATACGCACTTTAAAAAAGTCCGCCATAATAGGAATGGTCATCCCTTGCAATACTAAAGACAACACCACGACGCCAAACGCAATATCAAACAACATAAATGCGCCGTCTACCGCTGATATCACTGGCAGAATCGCAAGGGTAATCGGCACTGCACCACGCAAACCGACCCACGAAATAAAGCCTATTTCTCGATCTTTAAATTTAAAGGGTTTAACACTGGTATAAACGGCAATAGGACGGGCCACCAAAATCATAAAGGCGGCAATGGCGACCGAATAGTACCAAACGTTAATCACGTTTGATGGGGTGACCAATAACCCCAATACCACAAAAAGAACCGCTTGCGATAACCAAGCAAAGCTATCCATCACGCGCAGCACATGCTCAGTGGCGCGTCCCTTACGATTGCCAATCAGCACACCGGTTAAATACACTGCTAAAAAACCACTACCGCCAATTAAATTGGTCGCAGCAAAAACAGACAAGCCCGCCGATAATATTAAAATCGCATACATGCCTTCAGCTAAATGAATCTTCGGTAGCAATCTAGATAATAAGTAACCGGCAAGTAAGCCCATACCTAGCCCAAAGCCAAGTTGCTGTAATAACAAGCCTATAAAACCAAATATGGTCTGCCCTTCTGGATCCACATTGAGCGCAATTAGACCCGTAACCAACAGAATAGCTAAAGGGTCATTCGCTCCAGACTCTAGCTCTAGCGTGGCTTGTACGCGGTCGTTCAATTTCACGCCCCCATTACGCAATAGTGAAAACACTGCCGCCGCATCGGTTGAACCGACAATCGCCGCCATCAATAAGCCAATGCGCCAGTCCACATCCAATAGCCACGTGACAAAGATGCCTAATACCAATACGGTACATAGTACACCCCAAGTCGCTAACACGACCGCAGGCTTGAGACCTACCCGAAAAGATTGAAAAGAGGTGCGTAGTCCACCATCGAGCAAAATACAGGCAAGCGCGGCTTGTCCAATAAAATTTGCAATACCGTACTGTGAAAACTCAATACCCAAAATACCATCTTCACCCGCCAACATTCCGACGACCAAAAATAGCAATAACAACGGTACGCCTAAACGCGCAGATAACGTACTTGCCATGATACTGGCGAAAATTAACAATGCCCCTACGAGATATAGGATATTCAAGGTATCCATTTTTTTATAAACCCTATTATTTAATAACGCTATGAGTTAATAACGCTTGCGGTAACCAAATGCCCAAGTCTATGGATTTTGACTATATTGAAGAACGACAGATAGAATAACCTACATTTTAATTTTGCTAATGCCAAATGCGATGCCCTCCCTGACCTCCCATCCGCTATTTTTATCCGTCTCGTGACGGTGACTATCATATTCTGCTGTCCGCGATGACCTTTGTTAAAAAAGGCACTCCTTGAATAGTATATAGCGCTCAGGGTTTACTCAACCCCTTATTCAATAATAACGCTGCACAGCGGTTACTTTATGTCTGTATTTATCAATAAAAAAAGGACATGATAATGATTACCATGTCCTTTTTATGATTACTTATAAGTGCAACCACTTTAGCTTTAATAAGTTATAGCCGCTTTGATAATAAGATAATTATTCAGCAGCAATAACCGTTACTTCTACCAGTAATTCAGGACGTGCAAGCGCCGATTCGCCACAAGCGCGGGCTGGTGGTTGTACACCTTCAAACCATTTATCCCATACTTCATTCATTGCGGCATAATCTGACATGCTTTTTAACCAGACAGTGGCGGATAGCATTTTTGACTTATCGCTACCTGCTTCTTCGAGCAACGCTTCAACTTTTTCTAAACAGGTTAGCGTTTGGGTGGCGATATCATCCTCGGCATTGCCGGTTTGACCAGACAGATAAACAGTCTGATTATGAATGACAATTTTACTCATACGTTGGTTACTTTGCAGTTTTTGCATGCTGTTCATCCTTGTGTGTTTACTAACTATTTTTAGCTAACTTAACTATATGTAACTGATAGCGCTAACTGATAATTTTGAGGCAATATCTTAACATACTTATATTTGTGAATTATAAGTTAGAAACACTATGACTTAGAAAAACGCTGCGCATTAAACGGTTCGACATTGACGGTCAATGGCTTGTCATGAATCAGCTCTTCAACGAGACGTCCAGTAATGGGTCCTAAAGTAAAGCCTTGATGGCTATGACCAAAGGCAAACCAAAGATGTTCATGCTTGCCAGCTGGACCAATAACGGGCTTCATATCTGGCATACATGGACGTGAGCCTGCCCACGCCTCAGACTCAACCGCTTCATCTAATGGTAGTATCTTACGCGCCAATTTTAGCACGGTATTGAGCTGTCCAAAGTTCTTTGGTGCATCCATGGTGGTCATCTCAGCGCCGGTAGTAATACGAATACCTTGCTGCATCGGACCCATGACAAAGCCTTTATCCATATCAAACATACTGTGCTTGATGGTATTTTTTCCCGTGATTTTAAAATGCTGATGATAACCACGCATAGGGAATAGTGGCAAATCATAACCTAGTGGTTTGATTAATTCATTCGACCACGGACCAGCGGCAATTACCAAATCATCACTATAAAAAGTGCCGTTATCAGTAAAAACTTTCCAGCCATCCGCTTCCGGAGTAATTTCTTTTACGTCATTCTCTCTTATCTCGCCTTGCATCTCTTGAAAGCTTTTAGCATAGGCTTTAACAAGGGCACTTGGGTTAGAAACCTGCCAAGAGTTTAACCAATGAATCGCACCAACAAAACCATCGAAATTAGCATTAGGCTCCATCGCTTTTAATTCTTCAATGGTCAATACATTATGTTCAACACCCTGCTCGCGATCTTTGTCTGCCGCTGCAATTGCGCTTTTAAGCGTCTCTTCAGAGCGATGCAGTTGCAACCAGCCTTCGCGGCTGATTAGATTTTCAGCGCCAGAGGCGGTAATCATGGTCTGATGCTCATTGGTACAATGCTCAATCAGCGTCTGCCATTCTGCTTCTATTTTTTTAACAGAAGCGGGTGAAGAATATTTCCAATACTGCAGCAGCGCTTGATGATAACGTAGAATAGCCGGTATGCGATAGCGAATATCGGTGCCCTGATTGGGTAATACTCTGACCATCTCAGAGATTTGGCGGGGAAAAGGATGAGTATGAATGGCTTCACGCTGAATCAGTCCTGCATTACCGTAGGAAGTCTCTGACCCTGGTAATTTTTTATCCAACAATAAAACTTTTGAACCGTTTTTTTGTAAATGCCAAGCAGTCGATGTGCCAACCATACCGGCACCAATAACAATAACGTCGTAGCGCATAACCTATCCTTTTCTGTGATGGAAATATAGGAACTTAAAAAATTAGGAGCTTAAATATTTAACAGGTCATGGTAACGCTATTCAGAAAAATATAAAACCACTATCGAACCATTTTTTTTGTTAAGGGCTACTTTTATTTATGATTGCTATGAGAGAATAAGGCGAGACGAATTGCCTCTGTATAGTGTTGTTTGTGAATAGATTCTACTGATTACTTTTAAAAATAGTTTGGCTTTGGAGCTTGATGTATGAACCCTGTTTTTATTGGCTATGGATTTTTAATGTTGGCTATTATTTGTGAAATCATGGCGACGACGTTATTGGTAAAGTCCGAGCAGTTCACACGTCTGCTACCCACACTGTTGATGGCGGTACTATATATAGTCTCGTTTTACTTTTTGTCACAAACGCTTAAAACCATTCCTTTAGGCATTGCCTATGCGATTTGGGGCGGTATTGGTATCGTACTGACGGCGATTATCGGCATCGTCGTCTTTAAGCAAACGATTGATGCCGGAGCAGTGGCGGGTATTACTTTGATTGTCAGCGGGGTTATCGTGATTAATATATTTTCGCAAACGGTGGCTCATTAGAATGCAGGCATTAGCGTTTGGATTTTGGATTTTTAAACCTTTTTTGCGTATTTAAGGATACTCAACTGATTATAAACTACAGGAGCAGACCATTCTATTGCAAGTTGCGGTACGTCCTTGCCAGCCGTAATCATCTTAGCCGCATTAATCCAACCTGCATGACCCACTGCTAATACGGACATATCTATAGACGTAGAGATAGCACTTTGCTCAAGCATACGCGCATTTAACCAATCTTCAATACGATGAAACAACTGTTGCAGGCTTTCCCCATTTTCCGGTGCAAAGTGCGCAAAATTAGCACACCACTCATCAATTTCTTCTTTAGTAATCCGTACCCAAGGGCGACCATCCCAAGCGCCAAAATTAAGCTCAGTCAGGTCAGGCGAAATATGACACTGAAAGCCACGCTTTGCTAGCAGTTGACCCACTTTCAATGAGCGTTGTAAAGGACTAACCCAAATCACTTTGGGTAGATGATGCAGGCGCGCAAAATGCTGAATCTGATTGGCAAGGCGCTTTAGCTTGCGCCTATCAACACTCATATCGGTATGTCCAAGACAAATACCTTTTGCGGCAACAGGCTGAGGATGCCGCCAGATATATAAAGTCATCATAAATCGAACTACTCTTGATAATAGTGCATTTAGATAAAAGGTAGAGAAGCGGCAAGCCCTGCATAAATCGCAACTTCGCTCAACTGCTGAGTCGCTCCCAAACCGTCACCCGTATAGCCGCCTAAGCGTCGACGTAGTAACCGCCGCATATAATCAGTGGCGATTAACGCAAGCACTAATGCCAATAACCAATGCCAAATACTAATTTGGCGCATCGTATTAGGAAACATCGCAATCACTACAGCGATGCCTACTAGCAGCCAACCACTTGCCATCAATCCTTGCAATGGCGTCAATTGCTGCGCCATCGGTTTGGCTTTGGCATGTTCAATTTCACCACCGTAAGGTAAGAATGTAATCAAACTGATAGAGAATAAACGCGACGCGCTATGCCCGATAATAAGTGCCACCAAAGCCACTGATAACGGCATTGACGCTAACAAGGTAACTTTAAGCAATAACGCACTGACTAATCCCAACGTCCCATAAGTACCTAGGCGCGAGTCTTTCATAATCGTCAAGGTACGCTCGCGCGTCAGACCGCCACCCAGACCATCACAAGTATCAGCTAGACCGTCTTCGTGAAACGCGCCAGTCAGCTTAATGCTAAAAGCCGTACTGATAACCGCAGCTACCAAAGGATTAAATAAACTACTACTCAGCCAAAAGACCAGCGCACAAAGTAGTCCTATCAACAAGCCAACTGCCGGAAAATGCCGACTACTTTGGTGTAGCCACTGCGGTTGGTAGTTTGTAAACTCAGGTACTGGGATGCGCGTTAAAAACTGCGTGGCAACCAACAGCAGCCGACACTCATGTTTTATCCTTTGCAATAATCGCTGCCCTGATGAATGAGGATATGACATCAGCTGTTTTGCTCACTGATGCCCGCATCACTAAAACTTGCCATCTCATTCATAATGGCACAAGCCGATTGTAATAACGGATAGGCTAGCGCCGCGCCACTACCTTCCCCTAGTCTCATATGCAGATTCAATAGTGGCGTGGCATGTAATAATTGCAGTAAAATTTCATGCCCTGGCTCTGCGGAATGATGGGCAAAGATGGCATATTGACGAACACCCGGTGCTAAATGCTCTGCAACCAACAAAGCAATACTGGCAATAAAGCCATCAATTAATAAAATCTGGCGTTGGCTAGCGGCTTGTATCAACGCCCCAACCATCATTGCAATTTCAAGACCGCCTAATGCCGCCAGTGCGGCAAATGGCGTTATAGCATCTTCATGACGTTGCAAGACTTGCGTTAAAATCTGCTCTTTTCGCAGTAGTCCAGCATCATCTAGCCCAGTGCCGCGACCGATACAATCAGCAATGGGTAAGTTCCCTAATCTAGCCAGCAACAAACTGGCAGCAGAGGTATTACCAATACCCATTTCACCAACAATGAGTAAATTACCTGTTAATTGCTTGGCAACTTCCATACCGTTATTAAGGGCGATCACGCACTCTTCATCTGTCATCGCTTGCTCATTGAGCGCATCACGGCTGCCATGGCGCACTTTATAATCAAGCAATTGCGGCTGATTTTTAAAAGCAGCACTGTCAAAATCTGTCGCTACACCTGCATCAACTACCTTTAATTCAATATTATGCTGACGTGCCAAGACATTAATTGCAGCACCGCCTTGTAAGAAATTCAGCACCATCTGCGCAGTAACGGCACTAGGAAATGCCGACGTACCATGCACTGCCAAGCCATGATCGGCAGCAAACACTCGAATCTGTGGCTGCTTAATTTGTGGAGAAGTCGTTCCTAGAATCAGACCAATTTGCAATGCTAAGGTTTCAAGTTTCCCGAGTGCACCCAGCGGTTTGGTTTTTGAATCTATTATTTGCTGTAGCTGTAGGCGTAAATCATTACTTTCTATATTAGCTATAGTGGGCGCTGTAAATGTGTTCAATGAAGGAGTCCTGACGGTAATGAATATAAAATAAATGGGTGCAAATGAATACCGCATACTAGCAGATTATGAGGCTTTAACATTTATGAAGTTGTTATTTTTACTCTAAAATGGCAGCTATTTCCTAACTTTATAGTTATGTATAACATTGAGATTAGCCTCATATCTGCCGATTTTAACGTCCTCATTATTTATCTAAAACGTCACTATCAATCATACTTAATAGCGCTTCAGTCAGTGCAAATTGGCGGATATCATTCAGCATGGTCACATCAAAATTATGAACAAAGGCAAAGGATAATTGCCGCGCAGGAGAACACCAAGCAACCGAGCCGTTATAGCCCATATGCCCAAAACCTTGGGCTGCTACGCTTTCATTTTGAGCCTGAATAAGGCTTTGATTATCATTTTGGCACAGGTGAACTAAACGATGATAACCCAAACGCCAGTCCATATTAGTTGGCATCACTGCATCAATACCCGAAATTTGTGGTGTAGATAATTGGATAAACGTTGCCTGATTAATCAAAATTTTACCTTGCCACACGCCACCATTTGCGAGCATGGCATAAATAGTCGCCAACGCTTGCGCTGAGGCAACCCCATTAACTGCAGGCATTACTGCTTGTAGCGTGCGTTCATCATAATAATCAATAGGCGTTGGACTGTTGGGCAATAATGCGGCTTTATAATTTTTTAAATTAAGCTGACTATGGTCAAAATACAAACGATTGATTTGGGTTGCTGTCAATTTATTCTGTATTGATGCAAGATTTCCATCATTAGCAATCTGTTGCCAACAAGAGTAACTGGGCAAACTAGCATAAGTATTCAGTGTCGCTTCAGAGTCTACTTTTAGCACGGGCTTATGTCGTTTACTGCGCTTTTGGCTACTGTCTGAGCTATTGGGATTTACACTTTCAGGCTGACTACTGGTAAAGTTTTTTACTAAGGTAGCCACACGGTTTGCTTTATCAGCAGGCACACCGTAATAACAGCTATCTGCAATACCTAACGGCTCCGTTAAATAATGACGTAGCGCATCAGCCAACGACATATCAGTAGCGGCTTCTATCAACCCGCCTAGCACCCAACCATAAACCAGTGCACTATAAGCGCTGTCATAGTGCTGGGCATTATCGGGCTTGGTTGTTGGCATCGCAGCCACTTTTTCCAACATCCCATGCCAATCAAGGAGCGCTTCACTATCAGTATCTATCGTAGTAATCGCAAAGAGATTGGCTTGATGCGACATCACAGCACGTAAGGTGATATCTTCTTTGCCATTGGCAGAAAATGCCGACCAATAGCTCGCAATCGGTGCGTCATAGTCAAGTAATTGCTGTGATACTAGGACATGTACTAAGGTTGCCAGCACCCCTTTACCCGTAGAAAAATTCAGGGATAACGTATCAGGCTGCCATGGCATTTCTAATTGAGCCATCCCAACGCTTGCCTGTGCGATACACTTGCCAGCCTGATAAACGACCAATGCGCCACCTGCTGGCGCATCATCCAATTGCAAGTCAGTCAATATCTGCTGTAGTCGTTGTTCAAGTTGTTGATTAATATGACAGTGACTACTGTTATGAGAATAATTGTTGTTATTATGACTTTCTGTCATTGTTACCTCGTTATTATTGGTTCATTAAGGTCAGCATTAAAAAAGGCAACCTAGTGGTCGCCTGTTTTTTTAATAAGCCGCATTTATTAGTAGGCACATTTGGTTTAAATTTTAACGTGGCACTAATAAGCGATTGTGCACCTCTTGTTCAAGCCCTGTCAAACCATGGCTATATCCACGCTCCATCGCAGTTTCTATCTTACGCCCACGCAACCAACCGGCACGCAGGGCTGACGCTGCCCCCACCCGATTGCCAGACTTGCAATGCATGGCTATTTTTTTACCATGATACTGCCGCAATAAATTATCAAATGCCAAAATTTTCAGCTGTTTTAAGTCGTCAGCACCGCTTATAGACAGTTGCTCATACTGCATGCCAGTTTTTTTAACAGCGGTCGCCTCATCAAAGCTCAGCTCCTCATCGGGTTGTAAATTAATAACAAGCTCAACACCGGCTGCTGCTAATGCTGCCACTTTATCCTTATCAAGCGCCCCGCATACAATAGTTTGTGCATCAGGGCGAAAATAAGGGACGAGCGCGTCTGCAAGCGCAATGCCGTTATCGTTATCGGTATTGGTTAATTCTTGGATAGTTTGAGTCATAGTCATCATTCTGATATTTAAATACGGATGTTGGAATTGGAAGTGTTTAGCTTACTTATCGTCGCTCAGCAATTTAACCAAACCCGCAAGATGCGGTTTATCATTTTTGGCACTATATAAACCAAAATGACAGCTGTCCTCTGCAGTTTTGAGTTTAGAGATTGGCTCAGCAATCAGCTCTACTTCTGACGGCAAAAATATTGGTAATTTAAAAGAGACATTAACTGTGCAAGCATCTGGTAATACGCCCATCATGCCCAAACATTTGGCTTTAGACCACATGCCATGCGCAATCGCTTTTGGAAAACCAAAGGCACGCGCTGATAAAGGATGCAAATGAATTAGGTTGAAATCACCAGAAACAAAGGCATAACGACGACCAATATCCTCGGGCACTTCAAAAATATTATGCACGCCCTTTTCATCTACCATCGGTTTTACGTTTACCGGACGTGGTTTACTTTTATCGCCAGTGCTTTCCGGTTTTTTGCCACGCGCTAGATAGGTTGATACTCCTTCCCAAATAATATCGTCTTGCGACTTAACCGTAGTCACAAAGTCAAACTGCTGACCTTGCGTGTGGTCACGTAAATTGGCAAAAGTCACGGACATATTCACCGTTTCACGCTCGCCGATAGGACGATATTGGGTCACACTATTGTCTACATGTACCAAACCTAGCATGGTAAAGGGGAAGGCTTCTTTGACCATCATATTCATTTGTAAGGCTTGCGAGAGTACGGCAAAGTAAGTAATGGGTATTTTACCATTATCCGCAAAACCGCAAATCTTACGATAGTCGTTAAGGTTGCCCTGATCAATGTGTAGATCATCCACAAAATAGGTCGCTTGCGGCAACGCATCTTTACCGACTTTTGAGTGATCACCGATAGGCAATAAGCTTTTGATGATATTGGCGTAGGTAGTATGCGCTTTCGGCAACGCATCATAGTGTTTATCTGACATAAATCAATCCTAAGTGGGGCTTTGGCGAGTTTTCTTTAAGTATGAGCTAATTTCTTATTGACAGTTGTTTTACAGTACTTTTATTTTACAGTACTTTGTTGAGTATTTGCTGAAATGCTGCATTAAACACGTTACTAAATAAATCATTGAAAAAAGTTATTTAAACAAATTAACCATTTAGAAAAGCAGCTTATTTCATCAATCGTATATTTTTATCATGAAAAAGCCGCCCGTAGGCAGCTTTTTTACACTTTAATATCAATTCTTTCGTAAATAGTTATGATTTTAGTCATTACCATTAGCTATCAGTGGTTATCATTGATTCATTAGCCTAGCCATTAACTGACTAAGTTTTGACTATTTATGCACCAAGTAAACTTTGACCACAAACGCGTACCGTATTACCATTTAGTCCACCAGATGCTGGTGACGCCAACCATGCAATAGTTTCAGCAACGTCAACAGGTAAGCCGCCTTGACTCATGGAATTCATACGACGTCCCGCTTCACGAATGGCAAATGGAATCGCTTCCGTCATTTGCGTTTCGATAAATCCTGGGGCAACAGCATTAATAGTCATGCCTTTATCGTTATCGGCTAACTGCTTGGCGGTAGCATCAACCAGTCCAATGACACCCGCTTTCGACGTAGCATAGTTAGTTTGACCCAAGTTGCCTGCGATACCTGAAATTGATGAGACGCAAACGATACGCGCGTTATCTTTTAGCACTTCGTTATCAAACATATAACGATTCAGCTTAGCGATACTGGCTAAATTGATATTCAGTACCATGTCCCATTTTTGCTCATCCATTTTTGCTAAGGTTTTATCACGTGTCACCCCAGCATTATGGATAACGGCATCTAAACCACCACGCTTTTCAGCGGCTTCCGCAATCTGCTTGCCAGCATCATCACTGGTGATATCAACCATCAATGTTGCACCGCTAATCTCACTCGCCACTTTTTGTAAATCTACTTGCTGCTGCGGCACATCTAAACAAATCACATGCGCGCCTTCGCGAGCTAACACGCGCGCAATCGCCTCGCCAATACCGCGACTTGCACCCGTAACCAGCATAGTTTTACCACCTAACGGTTGTGACCAGTCGACAGCAACAGCATTGCCTTTATCGACACGGACTACTTGACCTGAAACATAAGCTGAACGAGCTGAGGTGAAAAAACGCAACGTTGAATCAAGATTTTGCTCCGCGCCTGCGCCAACATAAATCAATTGGGCAGTAATGCCACGTTTAAATTCTTTACCAACCGACTTTACAAACCCTTCAAGCGCACGCTGCGCCAATGCGGTCTCGATATCTTCAATCGCTTCTGGCGGACGACCAATAATAATGACGCGACCTGAATTTTCTACATGACTCGCAACCACGTGAAAAAACGCATACACTTGCTTGAGCTCGGACACGTTACTAATATTACTGGCATCGAACACTAATATTTTGAATTTATCTTCATCCTCTGTGTTGGTTTTGGCTTCAATACCCGCGTCAGCAAGCGTAGCTGTGATACCGTCATCACTATTGACAAACACCTCGGCATGCAGCTCAGATAAAATACGAGCGACTGACTGACTAACGCGCTTATCTTCACCGATGGCTGAACCAATCAAAACGCTACCACGTACCAAACGCTGACCACTTTCAAAGCGATCAAGATTTACCGGCAGTGGCAAACCTAGATTTTTCGCGACTTTTTTACCAATAGAAGACTGAACAAAATTACCGTAACGGTCTGACATAATATAATCCTGTGGTTAAAAATTAAAAGGTTTATTAACAATAAAAGAATTTGAGGCGCTTTATTATTATAATACGATATTTTAATGTACTGCTTATAAAGGCGAATCAGCTACACTATTATTAGAATTTAGTAAATGGCGATTGGTTCATAAATACCTTTAAAACGACACTTAACTATACACGGACACGGTAAATATGTCCAAAATCTAATAAAGTCCATACAAATTCGTAAACAGCCAGTCTACAACTTAATAACTTTCCGCATACTTCAATCTCTAAGGCGTATGGTAGAATCAAATATATAGGTTATGACTTATACGCTTAATAATAACCATATATTATCAAATATGCTTTTTTATAATTCATATAAATAAGACTGACCAGTATTATGTTGAGATTTTTAACACTTGCCATTAAGTTATAGTAAACGTTTTACTTAGGTTTTATTTAGATTTTACTTGAAAGATTACATTCGTTACCTGATTTGCTAAAGACATACAATACTGTCGTACAAAGCAATTATGATAAGCCACTGATTTGCTATATATTAATACCACCTTTTATTTGTGATGCCTTTTTATCATTATTTTTTATCGCTACATTAGGCATTTGCATATTTCGCGCCACTTTTACCTTTCGTCTTTTTATAGACTCGTTTTAAGGATAATGTTATGAGTAACGAAAACACTAACTCTACAAGCCCAGTCGTTGACAGCGTTGTGGTTAAAACCAGTGATACGGATAATAGCAAAAACATTCCTAGTGCTAAAACCAAAGCCGATACCACCAGTGATTCTTTTGCCAAGCTTAAAAAAGCCACTGATATTGTCGATGCGGATGGTAAACCTGTAGACAATAGCGCTGAGAACGAACAAGCGCAGAAAAAAGCTAAAATTAAAGCCGATCTGCTGGCTGAAGCTGAGCTTGAAGCATCTGACGAGCCTACTAGTTCTGAAAAAACGGTAACCTCAAAAACAACTAAAACTGAGACAGACAAAGCAGAACAAACCAATAGTGATCAAAAAGACAGTCAGAAAGAAGATAGTAAGCAACAAACCAGTCAGAAAAAAGAGAACACTCAAGATAAAAAAGCGGACAATAAAAAATCTAACGACACCGCTACTGAGGAAAAGACGACAAAAAAACCAGCGAAAGACAACAGCGTGTCAAAATCTAATGACTTAGAGAGTAAGGACAGCAAAGACAGTAAGAATGACAGCACCAAAACAGAAGATAAGAAAACCACAGAAAAAAATGATGCAAATTCTGACGACACCGCAGCCAAGAAACCAAGCACTGTCGCTAAAAAAGCCAGCAAGACTAAGCCTGTTGCCGGTCAACATCGTGTAGCCATCTTAGGTGGTAATCGTATTCCATTTGCTCGCTCGAACGGTGCTTATGCGGATGCCAGTAACATTGATATGCTGACCGCGGCGCTGAATGGTCTGATTGAGCGCTATAATTTACAAGATGAGAAAGTTGGCGAAGTCGTTGCTGGTGCAGTCATGAAGCTAAGCCGCGATATCAACCTAACGCGTGAAGCCGCCTTTAATACCGCGCTCGACCCACATACCCCTACTTATGATATCGCGCAAGCTTGTGGCACTGGTCTACAAGCCACGTTCGCTTCTGCCAATAAAATTGCGCTTGGTATCATTGATTCAGCCATTACTGGCGGTGTTGACACGACCTCAGATGCGCCTATTGCTATTGGTGACGGTCTGCGTAAAGTCATCATTAAACTGGGCGCTGCGAAGAATAACAAGCAACGTCTACAAGCATTGCTGAGTTTGAATCCAACAGATTTAATCGATTCACCGCAAAACGGCGAGCCGCGTACTGGTTTATCAATGGGCGATCATCAAGCTATTACCGCGCTTGAGTGGAACATCAGCCGTGAAGACCAAGATAAGCTGGCATTCAATAGCCACAAAAACCTAGCCCGTGCTTATGATGATGGCTTCTTTGATGATTTGATTACCCCTTATAAAGGGTTAACGCGTGATGACAACTTACGTCCTGACTCTACTCTTGAAAAACTGGGTACGCTTAAACCGGTATTTGGTAAGCATAATGCCAATCCAACCATGACAGCAGCGAACTCAACGCCATTGACCGATGGTGCATCTTGCCTGTTATTGGGTAATGATGACTGGGCGGAAGCGCACGGATTAAAACCACTAGCTTATATCGTCCATCAAGAAACGGCAGCGGTAGACTTCATCGGTAAATCTGGTAATAAAGAAGGTCTGCTCATGGCGCCAGCGTATGCCGTACCGCGTATGCTTGAACGTGCTGGATTGAGCTTACAAGACTTTGATTTTTATGAGATTCATGAAGCATTTGCGTCACAAGTGCTATCGACTTTAAGTGCATGGGAAGATGAAACCTTCTGCCAAGAGCGCTTGGGTCTTGATGCGCCATTAGGCTCTATTGACCGTGACAAACTGAACGTTAATGGTTCATCACTGGCGGCTGGACATCCTTTTGCCGCCACGGGTGGTCGCATTTTAGCCACTGCTGCAAAACTGCTTGACCAAAAAGGGGCAGGACGCGCACTGATTTCTATTTGTGCGGCGGGCGGTCAAGGCGTGACTTGTATCTTAGAAAAATAATAATTTTTAATTAACCGCTGGTTAGTTAATCAAGATCGTATGAACTAAAAAAGCCCTTTCATTTATTAATGAGAGGGCTTTTATTTGGCTTTTATTCTTTATACGGCGTTGCTAGGTTGTTTTTATTTACTTATTTTTATTAAAAATAACTACATCGTATAAGTGGCTAGCTGGCTATCAATTTTACCCGCCAATAAACGTTCTATTTCATTTTTTATTTTTTGTCCTGCGGCATCCGTCCCAATCTGCACCGCAAACCCTGCTGGTCGGTTGGCTTGAGCGGTATGATTAATCCATACTATTTTACCATTCATCGGTAAACGTTCACTAGAATTGGGTAAAGTGACGGCAATAAATACTTCGTCTCCTAGCTGTTGCGCAAGCGTACTGGGTACGAATAATGCACCATTTTCCACAAAGGACAAATAGCTGGCGTATAGGGTTGCGACATCTTCAATATGACAGGTGAGAATCCCGCCACGTCCGGGCATTGCCATGAGCCATTCCTTATGTGAAATAGAGGGTTAAATAAAGGGTTAAATAAAAAGCCTCAGTAAATAATATCGCGATGATCTAGAGATATAAATACGTGCCTTAAAGGCGACAAAATTCTCGCTGTAAACTTATAACTGCGCTAATTGTTGCATCAGCTTATCATAGGCAAATTTTTCTTGCACATTTTGTTGTAAGGCTATTTTTGTTTGCTGTAAATTGCTTGCGAGGGCTGCTAGGGCATTATCACTCGGTTGATAGTTTTGTATGGCAGTGACCAAATCAATATCTTGTTGATTACTGGCAAGACCAAGACTCACGCGCTGAATATCGAGCAGCATCATCTCAGTTAACTGAATAAAATCGCTAATGCCAAGTTGAGTTTGCCAATAATCACTGGCAGCTACGCTACTGCGCTTACCTTGCTGCAGCGCTTGCCATGTGGTCAGCCACAACGCACGCTTGCTATACCAAGATGCTTGCGCCAAATCTATCGCGGTTAAAGGCGCACCATTGGCTAATTGTAGTAATTGTTCTATTTGCGTGGGGCTGACCACTTCACGATTAATAGTGCTGCCGAGGGCATGAGTCACATAATCCTGTGCTGTCGATGCAGCGATAATTTGTAAAGGCAATTGCTGCACGCGGCTCTTAATCGTCGGTAGTAGTTTTGCCGGTGTGTCACTAATTAAAAATAAATAAACTTGCGCTTGTGGTTCTTCTAACGTTTTGAGCAAGGCATTGGCAGCGGCAATCGTCATTTGCTCAGCATGATCCAAGACGCAAATGCGCATCCCTTGTCCACCTTGATAAATAAAAGGTTGTAGGGCGCGGATATCATCTACCTTTGTCGTCAGTGCCGCATTATCAATCGCCTTGGTAGCCGTAGCCTTACTATCAGCTTTTGTTTTTTTGCTAGTACTTTTTAATGCCTCATAGCTCTCGCTACTTGCCGCGCTAATCGGCTTGCTGATTGCGGGTAATACTTGCAAACTTGGGTGCGTACCCGATTTCAGCCATTGACAACTCTCACAACTGCCACAGGCACCAAGGGGATGATTTTCACGCTCGCGGCACAATAACCACGCTACCAAACGCCACACAAACGCACGCTTGCCCATACCTTGCATGCCAGCAGCGAGAAGCGCATGTGGTAACGACTGCTGCGGGGTTAATACTCGCGCGGTCAGTTGTGTCCATAATGTTTGCTGCCAAGGCAATAGTGGCGCAAAATAAATACTATCTGTCATATTTTCCACGTCTATTGCCTTATGATTTGATGTAACTTTTAAGAGCTCTTAGTTAATAATATCAATACTTAATTTAAGAGTGCTATTATTTTTTACTTAGGCTAATTTTTAGTAGTAAATGCTATAAATAATACTCACTACTAATATTATCGATTACTAAAAGCTCTGAAAGTCAGTTAAGCTCATAGCATTTAAACGCTCTAAATCCTCTTGAGTATCTACCCCTGCCGGCAACTGCAAAGCTGCCGCTGCAATCGCGATGTTGCCACCATTTTCTAAAATACGCAGCTGCTCTAAGCTCTCAAGTATCTCAAGTGGCGTTTGTGCCCAATGCACAAATTGCTGCAATAAGCTAACTCGATACGCATAGAGACCTAAATGACGATAGGCGTTTTTTGGCGCAGGCAACACTGAAGATGGTTGCATATCAGACTCTATGGCAAGCGCCACATCGCGATCACAAGGAATGGGCGCACGACTAAAATATAGCGCCCGTTGCGTATCAGCAACCATAGCACTGACCACTTTGACCACTGACGGGCGCATAAAGGTATGATAATCATCAATCGGTTCATATAATGTTGCCATCACACTAGCGCTGTCTTGCACCAATAGCATTTTTACCTGCTCTAGCAATAATGGCGGTACTAACGGCTCGTCGCCTTGCATATTAATAACAATATCATCATCTGCCCAGCCTTTGATGGCAGCAACTTCCGCCAAGCGGTCAGTTCCTGACATATGGTCAGCACGCGTCATTACCACATCATAACCGGCATCCATGCAAACTTTGGCAATACACGCATCATCGGTCGCAATACACATATCATCAGCAAAGTGAGCAGCCTGCGCCTTTTCAGCGACCCAAAGTATCATCGGCTTACCATGAATAGTTAATAACGGCTTACCGGGCAAACGCGTGCTTTTAAAACGTGCCGGAATAACAATATGAGTTTTGATAGGCATTAATATATTTGGCATAAATTATTCCTAGAATAGGTAATACTTTAATAATCACTGACTGCATTTATCAATAAGACAATTATTTATTATAATAAATACGGCACTAAATTCACAATCAATGGACAGCATCTAACCCGATACCCAATGCTATTAATTGCTGCTCCAACGTCTGATAGCAAGCTTCAGAAAGTATAGCGGTCACTGGCAATACCCATAACCGACTTGCGATTTCCTGCTCATCTCTACTGAGTTCCTGACGGTTTTCTGCTTGCAAAAATAATGCACGGATTTTTACCGCATCTTTACTGGTAACAATAATGGGATAATGAGTATATTGCAGCAGTTCTGGCACATTAAAATTATAGTGGTCTGGATAAGCATGTTCAATAACAGCAAAGCCTAGTGTGCTGAGCGTGTCAAAAAAACGCTGCGGATAACCAATGCCACTGACCGCATGAACTTGGCTCCCAACAGATACAGGCGACACCATATTATTGACTTGAAATTCAGGTAATAAAGGCAGCAAAGTATCGGGTTGCAGTTGCATGGTTAAGCGCTTGGTTGGTTGCTTAACGTTATAGGCGATTGGCTGCGCATTTGGCTTTTCATGATAAATGACCGTTGCATTGTTTAACCGTGACATCGGCTCCCGTAAGAACCCTGTCGGTAACAACTGATGACTACCAAAACCGCGTGCCGCATCTACCACAATCCATTCAATATCACGCTGCAACGCATAATGCTGTAAGCCATCATCCGCAATAATCAATTGCAGCTCAGGATGTGCGTGCAATAAAACCTCAATAGCTTGCTGACGATTGGGGCATACTGCCATCGGCACGCCCGTATTCATGACCATTAAATAAGGCTCATCCCCAACGACGCTTGGCAAGCTAGCGCTCGTCACTAACGCAGGCATTTGACGACTATCACCACCGTAGCCACGGCTAATCACACCAACCTGTACACCGTGTTGCTGCAAATGACTGACCAAAGCCATAATCAATGGGGTTTTACCACTACCGCCAACTGTGATATTACCAATCACCATCACTGGAATGGGCGCGCGATAACTTGAAAATAGACCCGCTTTATAAGCTTGTCGGCGCAGCATTGTGACCAGACCATATAACCAACTGATAGGCAGCAATAGCCATAACCAAGCAGCTTGGCGCTGCCATGCGCGGGTAACTGCCGTCTCCATACTCATCAATGCACGCTCATATATCGCTGCTTATTTATTAATATCTATGAAACTCAAAAACTACAATCTTGCGCAAACTACTTAAAATCACGGGCATACATTTGCGCGTAATGACCTTGTTTTTGCATCAACTCGTCATGTGTACCCAGCTCGACAATCCGACCATTATCCAACACCCCAATCCGGTCAGCAGATTCAATCGTCGTGAGACGATGCGCAATAACGATTGTCGTGCGGTCTTTCATGACATTATCAAGCGCCTGCTGAATATAATATTCTGACTCATTATCAAGCGCACTGGTCGCTTCGTCTAATATTAAAATAGGCGCGTCTTTTAAAAGCGCTCTAGCAATGGACAAGCGCTGACGTTGTCCGCCCGATAGCTGCAAGCCCTCTGCACCAATCTGACTTTGATAGCCGTTTGGCATTTTCATAATAAAGTCATGCGCAAAAGCATCTTTCGCGGCACGTTCCACTTCCGCTTGAGTCTTATCTGCTAAACCACCATAGGCGATATTATTAAACACGGTCGTATTAAATAATACCACTTGTTGATTCACCATCGCAATCTGCGCCCGCAGACTCTCTAGAGTAATATCCTCAATCGGTAGCCCGTCTATCGTGATTTGTCCAGATGTTGCGGTAAGGGTTCGCGTCAACAAATTAACCAGTGACGACTTACCTGCCCCACTACGACCGACCAATGCCACGGTCTCGCCCGCATGCACATTTAAATTAAAATCTCGCAGTGCCACGGTCGAGTCTGGATAAATCAAACTGACATTATTCAAATGAATATCGCCTGCCAACGTTGGGTTCAGGACCCCGCTATCTTGTTCTTCAGGCTCATCCAGAAGCGCAAAAATAGATTCACCCGCCGCGATACCTTTTTGTAGCTTTTGATTCACATCGGTCAGTGAGCGTACCGGCTTACTGAGTAATCCAGCAGCCGCAATGTAAGAAATAAATTCACCGGCTGAAATATTATCAATCACCGCAGGACGTAGCGCAAGCCATACCACCACCGCCATTGCAATCGCCATCAATAGCTGCACGGCTGGCGTATTGATACTATTGGTAACCACTACTTTCATACCTTGGCGCAAGTTCTTTTTTGAGATGACATCAAAACGCTGAGATTCGTAGGCTTGTCCGCCATAGTTTTTGACCACTTGATAACCACCAATCACCTCATTAGTAACATGACTGACATCGCCCATAGTCTGCTGAATACCTTTGGACAACTTTAAATAGCGCTTGGAAGCCAGACGAATCAACCACAAGATAGGCGGCAGCACTAAAAATAAAATCAAGGTCAAACGCCAATTGCTATACAGCAAAAACCCAAGCAACGCTACTACCGTCAAACCGTCACGTAATAGGGTTTTCATTGAGTCTGTGCTGGCTGCAGTCACTTGCTCAACATCAAAAATAAGCTTTGATGAAATCGTACCGGCTGGATTCGCTAAATAAAACGAGCTTGGCAAGCGTAATAGCTTGTTAAAAACCTGAACCCGCAGCTCATAGACCAAATTGCGCGACACCAAAGCCGAATAATAATTACCCAAAAAGCTACCAACACCACGCACAAAAAACAGCATGATAATTAACGCAGGAAACCAATCTTGTTTGCTTTGGTCATTTTGATTAATGGCATCAGTGATATATTGTAATAACTTGGCAATCCAAATTTCAGTGGCGGCATTAATAGCAAAGCCGATAACCGTGAGTAACAGCGCCCACCAATATGGCTTAAGATAGCTTAACAGACGCAATAAAGTTTTGCGTTTAAGCGGGCTTATCGGCATGCTTTTAGCAGAAGTCTTTGTAGAGTCAGGGTGATGAGATTGGCTCATAAAAGCCTCAAATGTGATGTGAATACGTGGATTTGCAATGCAGGTTTTCAACATTGACAAATTGGTAAAACCATGAGGATACAGACAATAATAATAAAAAGTCAGTACTAATAGTAAACGCTAAAGTATAGCATTTTCTAAAATATCTGCTTAGGGCTATTACAACAAAGGTTTACCAAGCAACATCTCAGTACCAATTTAACAAGCCCAATCAGCCTCACTTCTATTATTATCCCTGCACGTCTAGATGCTTCATTAAAGCCGTAAACTGGTCTTGATTATGAAAGAATATTTCCACACTACCTTGACCCTCTTTTTTATGTTTAAGCTTAACTTCTGCACCTAATGCATCACTTAATCGTTGGGTTAAACGCTCGATATCAGGTGTCTGCAACACTTCAACACGACTGGCTTTAGGTGCTGGATTTAAGATAGATTTCACCAGCTTTTCAGCTTCTCGTACTGTCATGCCACCATCAATGATTTTTTGCGCGATGATAGGCTGCTGCTCAGACGATAGCGCTAACAATGTACGCGCATGCCCCATATCAAGAGCACTGGTCGCTAAATGATCTTTAACCGTATCGTGAAGTTGGTTAAGACGGAGCAAATTCGAGACAGTGGTACGTGCTTTACCGACCACTTCGGCTATCATGGCATGACTCATACCAAATTCAGTATGAAAACGTTGCAATGCAGCGGCTTGCTCAATCACTGATAAATCTTCGCGTTGAATATTTTCAATCAGTGCCAAAGCGATGGCTAATTCATCGGACAAGGCACGCTCAATCGCAGGAATAACCGATTTACCCGCCATTTTTGCCGCACGCCAGCGTCGTTCACCAGCGATGATTTCATGAGTGACATCAGCGGTACTTTTATCTTCACGCGCCAGCAGTGGACGAATAACGATAGGCTGCATAATGCCATGCTGTTCAATAGAGGACGCCAACTCTCTCAATGCCGTTTCACTCATATCACGGCGCGGTTGATATTTACCAGCTTGCAAGCGCATCACATTAATTTGTATCAGACTGATTTGGTCTTCAGCCACAGTGCTATCGATACTACTGAGCGCCTTAGAATTATTGCGTATCGCACGCATACGGTTCGTACCCGCAGCATCTTGGTTTGCTTTTACCCGTCCTTTAGTGCGACTGCTGTTAGCAGACGCATCTAAAACAGGTTCGGCTAGGTTGTCCAATTCGGTATCTGGCAGAATAGCATCACGCGCGACCATATCATCTTGCAAGGCAGAGGCGGTAATTTGCTTTTCTTTTTTGATTGACCCCAATAAGGCATCTAAACCTCGATTGGCTGCCAATCCTCGTTTTTTCGCCATGATTACCTATCCTCTAACGCTAAAATAAAAGCCAAATTTTTATTAATAATAGCTTACTGTTACAGACAACAATTGCTAAACGTGGTTTTAATATCTTTAATAATGAAGAGTTTATAAAAAACCGTTCATCATTAATTTTACACTTTAAATGACTAGCCTGCTATTTACGACTTTGCTCAATCACTTCAGCTGCAAGCTTTTGATAGGCGCGTGACCCTTTAGACCATCTATCATAAGTCAACACGGGCATACCATGTGCTGGCGCTTCCGCTAAGCGCACGTTCCTTGGAATATGGGTGTCGTACATGATATCGCCAAAATGCGTTTGCAGTTCAGCCGACACATCATTGGCTAAGGTATTACGCGCATCAAATAAGGTTCTTACCACACCACGAATATAAAGCTTAGCATTCAGCTCTTTTAAACGATCAATCGTTTGTGACAAATCTGCCAAGCCTTCAAGTGCATAATACTCACACTGCATCGGAATAATCACCCCATCAGTTGCTACTAAGGCATTGATGGTCAGTAGATTTAAACTGGGCGCACAATCCATAATAATATAATCATAAGGCTGTTTTTGCCCAGTGACTTGGTCTGTGACTAAGTCACTCATTGCCGTCTTTAGTAGCTCATGGCTATTGGTCTGACCCATCAAGGTGATATCCATACCGGCAAGCTCACGATTGGCACCAATAACATCAAAACCTGCTGGACTGGTAACGATGGCTTCTTGTAGAGACACGCCATCGAGGAGCACATCCGCCATGGTTAATGCCAAATCATTTTTATCCAGACCTGTGCCTGTGGTGGCGTTGCCCTGTGGATCTAAGTCAATTAGCAGTACGCGCTTGCGTTTAGCCGCCAAGCTTGCCGTCAAATTCACTGCCGTCGTGGTTTTACCAACACCGCCTTTTTGATTCGCAATGGCTATGATTTCCATACACTCACTCAATTTAATTAATATCGCTTGACTATAAAGCTAGCTTAGACATTTTTATAAGATAATTCAATCAAATGACGGCTGTCATCTAAACGCGGCACGTTCAGTTTAATGGTGTCAATCTGCCATTGTGGTAATAATTCCTGTAGCTCTTCTGCCGTTGGTGCTTTGCCTTTCATCGCACACAAGCGACCGCCACTCGCCAAACGCGGCTGTGCAGCATCGACAAAATCAATCAGGCTAGCAAAGGCTCTAGAGGTCACCACGTCATATTGTCCATCATGCGCCTCAATACGTGCCGCAATCGGAGTCATATTACTCAGTCCAAGCTCACTGCTGACTTGCTTAATAAAGCGGATTTTTTTCTTATTACTATCGAGCGCGGTGCAATGGCGCTCAGGCTGACAAATCGCAATAATGACGGCGGGTAACCCTGCACCCGTACCGATATCCAACAAAGACCCAGCCGGTAAATGCGCTATAATAGCCAAGCAATCAATCACATGCTTAATCAATGCTTCAACCGGATCGGTGATGGCGGTGAGATTATACGCTTTATTCCATAATAAAAGCTGGTCTAAGTACAATAATAACGTGCGCTGCTGACTATCGCTTAACGGTAAGGCTAATGTTTGAACGGATTGTGCCAAAATACTAGCCAGCGTTGGCAACTGTGCCCCAATTTTTGTAAACCCAGTCGGGTCAGTAATAGCAAGTCCTGTACCAGCAGAGGATGATACGGTAGCGCTCTTAGCAGAATCTGACATACAACACGTTATCCCATTTTGATAGGTGAATCATCTATTTTATCATGCGCTCTGCGTGTTGAATAGTTGCAGATTGCGTCAATGTCCGCCATCTTATACTATCTTCGCGGGTATTAAAGCCTTATTCTGCCTAGACAATAAGAATAAAACCTTAAACTGGTCACCAAGAGCGGACAATAATTAACGAATGGTACAAATATTGTGCTTGATAATCAGGCGCATACACCGACATACTCATACACCTTAACTCCCTATTTTTTGAGACGATCACCCTAACGCTTATGACTCAACAGCAGAATGCCCATATGACTCAACCTGTAGCCAATGCCGATATCACAACGACTTCGACAACGACCATTCCTAATGCCGCAAAAACTGACCTCTCAACGCATCAGTCAAAGGTAATAAAGAACAGTCAAAAAAATCCGTTACCAGACCCGATTTTAACGGAAGTTAACCGACGCTGTCGCATCGCTGCTGAGCAATTAAAACGCTATAGCGATGTCAGTCAGCTGCCTGCTGACACCCGTACCGCTCCAGATTTAAACATCGGCTTTGGGCAACAACGTGCACTTAAAGCATTACAGACGGCTTTGGATATCCATGCGAGCGGTTATCATGTCTTTGCGGCTGGTGAAAATGGATTGGGTAAACGTACAGTCATCAGTCGCTTATTGCAGCGCATTGCTGTAGAGCAGCCAACGCCTGATGATTGGGTGTATGTGCATAATTTCACTGACCCGCGTACACCGATGGCATTACATCTACCTGCCGGACAATCAATCCTATTGCAGCAGCAGGTCAACAACTTATGGCAACAAGCCAAAAAACGGCTGAACCAACGCTTTCGTAGCGATCACTATCAAAGCAAAATTGAAGCCATCAAAAATGCCACCCATCAACAAGAAACCCATGCTTATGATGCGCTAAATGCTGAAGGCAAGCAGTACGACTTAGCATTGACCTTTCGTCCCTTTGATAATAAAGCCGTCTTTGTACACCCAAGCCAGCTGCCCACAGAAGATACCAGTGTCAGTGATAGTATTAGTGATGCTGCTAACAGTAATACCGCTGATAATAATGATGATGGTGAGGTAAAAGTAGCAACCAGCCATTTAAATAATAATAATAAATCAACCTCTGCTAAGACTAAAACAACCAGTAAAGACATTGAAAATAAGCATGATGATAATGGTTATGAAGCGGAACTCAGTAATTTTGCACAAAAGAACCATATGCAAAAACGGCTCAATCAGCTCACCATTGCCTTAGAACAGTTAGAAGACGAAGCCAATGATGCCATAGAAGAGCTGCATCACAATATCGCCAAACGGGCGCTACAGCCTTTATTCACGCCTATTCGTGAATTATTTACCGAAAATCAATCCGTTCTCGACTATTTAGAAGCAATGTTTGCTGATATGGTGACCCATGTCGAGCGTATTGTGAATGGTGATGATGAAGAATTTATCGCAGCAGTTTTGGCAACCACGCCAAGTCGTTATGCGGTCAATGTCATGGTCAGCCATAAGCCTGACAGTGGCGCACCCGTTATTTTTGAAGACCTGCCAACCCATCTGAATTTACTTGGTCATGTTGAGCAAATCACCCAACTTGGCACTGTAACCACTGATGTCAGCATGATTCGTGCCGGAGCGCTACACCGTGCTAATGGCGGCTACTTGTTATTAGAAGCCAGTCACGTACTTGAACATCCTTATGCATGGCAAGGGCTCAAACGGGCGCTACAATCGCGCAAAATTAAATTGTCTAGCCTTGAGCAAATGCTCACTTTAACGGGTAGTTTGTCACTATCCCCTGCGCCTGTTGATCTGAATGTAAAAGTCATCTTATTGGGGGAAGCAGACTTATATTATGAGCTGTTAGAACTTGAGCCTGAGTTTGATGCGGTATTTAAAGTACGCGCTGACTTTCATGATGATGTGATTCGTACCAATGAGCACGAATTGGCATTGGTAGCTAAAATGGCGGATATCATTGATTTTGCCAAGCTATACCCCTTTGATAATAGCGCGCAAGCCGCCTTGCTAGAACATTTAAGCCTGCAAGCTGAAGACCAAGACCGCTTAAGTTTGCACAGCGACTTGTTGATTAAACTGCTACACGAATCCAATCGTCATGCCCGCCTTGAAAATCAACGTATCGTTGATGTCCATCATGTCACCCAAGCAATTGCCGATATGGACGAGCGTTCAGGATACTTACGCGACCTCTATTGGGAAGAGCTGAAAAATGGTCAGCAATTAATTAACACCCAAGGTCAAGCCGTTGGTCAGGTCAACGCCTTAACGGTAGTCAGTTATGCCGATAGTGAATTTGGTATGCCTGCGCGCTTAACTGCCGTTATTCAGCCTAATATTGGCGCCGGTGATATTCTTGATATCGAGCGCGATGTTGATTTGGGCGGCAGCTTGCACGCGAAAGGCATGCTCATTATGACCAGTTATTTACGCGCTCTCTTTAGCCAACATCATGCCTTAAACTTTAGTGCGTCATTGGCATTTGAGCAAAGCTACGCCCATATTGATGGTGATAGTGCCACAGTGAGCGAAGCCTGTGCGCTATTATCCGCCTTAGCCAATATCCCGATTAATCAGGCTTATGCCATCACTGGCTCAATGAATCAGCTGGGTGAAGTACAAGCGGTTGGCGGTATTAATGCCAAAATAGCCGGATTCTTTGATGCCTGCCGCGAACAAGCCTTGACGGGTCAACAAGGTGTGGTCATTCCCATGGCAAATGTTAAGCAGTTAATGCTGCGTGATGACATCATTGAAGCCGTGAAATCTGGCAGCTTCCATATTTATGGCGTGAATACACTGAGCGAAGCGTTAACCTTAATGACAGGACTGCCGATTGATACGCTTAATAAAAAGAAACGCTATCGCAAAGAGACCTTATTTGGCAAGGTATTACAGCGGCTGATGCTATGGGATAATAACCAAGATACCGGAGATACACAGCTTGAGGAGGTAACGGATAAAAAATCTAAGAAAAACAAAAAGAGAAAAAACGTAAAGAAAAAAAGAAACGTCAGCAACAACAAGATGATATTGAGTTAGATAAATTTTAATAAACCCAATACTAAAGCGACTGCATACAGGTTAACTCTTAATGACTGCGCAAAAACCAAACGCTCAAAAAACAGCCACGCTCATTAATAATGATGACAGCGCAAGCGAAACCGCGGCAAGTCGTCATGGCGCGGCAACCACCGCTCGCCAATGGCAAGTGCTGTCACAATTGCAGCGTAATCGCTGGGTTGGCACCAGTCATATTTATGAGCAGCTCACGCTTGCAGGCTTCGATATCAGCTTGCGCACTGTGCAACGCGATTTAAACGCCTTAGCCAAGCGCTTTCCTATTGAAAAAAACAATGCCAATCCACAAGGTTGGCGCTGGTGCGATGATGCACCGCTACAAAGTTTACCGCACATGAACCTATCACAAGCGGTCGCCTTTAATATGGTTGAAGCAAACTTAACGCAGCTGCTACCGCCCGTTATCTTGGACGAGCTGTTTCCTTGGTTTGATTTGGCACGTCGGCAACTTAAAAATAGTAAAGTGACGCACTCATGGATTGACAGAGTACGCATTGAGCCTGCAACCCAGCCGCTTATCGCCCCGCACATCGACTTAGACAGTAAAGACCATATTTATCATGCGCTGTTTTATCAATTACAAATCAAAGCCTGCTATACCCGCAGTGACAAAGCGGATGCCAGCGAATATACCCTCAATCCGATAGCCATTATTCAGCGAGGCGTGATTATTTATTTGCTTGCCACGCGTACCGATGATGCTGACGCGATTATTCGCACGTTTGCACTACATCGATTTGCCAGTGTCGAGATACTTGAAAGTATTGCCCAAACACCTAATGACTTCCACTTAGATACCTACTTAGATGCTGGCGGCATGGGCTTTACCCATCCGCTATTAAGCCAAATGCCTGATCATGGTAAAAATACCGCTATCGAATTACACTTTACGAAAACGGCTGGCAAAAGTCTCACCGAAAGCAAACTGAGTCATGACCAGACGGTAACGATTCATGCCGATGACACCCTAACGATTCATGCCACGGTCAACTTAACCTCTCAACTGGTTTGGTGGCTGCGCGGCTTCAGCAACGGTTTATTAGATGCCAAACCAAAGCTACTGTATCAAGCCGTATTGAACCACTCACTGGAATAAAGATCGCAATCCATTATAAAAACTGAATACTATAAAGGCTTATTATGTCGATTACCGCTCCATCATCGCTACTCTCAGACAGCCTGACCGCGCTTGGTTTAACCTCTGATACACTATTTTTTGCCCTAAATTATGATTTTACGCCGACCAAACCGAAAGGTATGCTGAAGCGCTTTAAAGAAAATCAAGGGGCGATTGATATTGATTTGGCGTGCGTATTATATGATGCTAAATGTACAATGAGTGACCTTGTATGGTTTAAGCAATTACGCGATAACACAGAGTCAGTATGTCATCAAGGCGATAGCCTAGACGGTAAAGATCGCGGCGCGCAAACCATGTATCGTGCGCCGTTAGATCAAGAACAAATCCGCCTGTATTTACGCAAAATTCCGGCACATATCACCCATATTGCCTTTATTGCCAGCTCTTACTTTGGACAACCTTTCAGCGCCATTGATGAAGGTGAAATCCATCTCAGTGATGATGAAGGTAACCGTGCTTTTGCAGTAAACTTAAAGCAACTACCGCGCAACTGCAATGCTATTTGGGTCGCTGCCCTGCGTCGTGAAGTGGATGACTGGCATTTAACCCTGCAAAACCTGCCATTAACTGATAACAATCTGCCAAAAGCAGCGCAACAAGTGGCACATGAACTCGCCCGCGCCCTACCTACACCACAAGGAATGAGCAGCTCACACCATGCTGTGTAGGTATAAACCATGCAAAACAGCTATAAAAAATAGGCGATAAACCCATCAGCAGTTTATCGCCCATTTTTAAATAGCCTTATGACTTATGTTAATAATTATGACTTATAACTTATGTTGTCACTAATGTCCACTTAATCTAAAGTTTCACCGCAATGTGGACAGAAGTTCTTTTGACGCACTTCTTCTTCACGGCGCTCAAGCTCCTGCTCACGCAATACCTGCAACACGATATCTTGCGCCTGCTCTTTATCCAATCCCAACTCGCGACGTATTTTATCAATAATGCGCTGATTTTGTATCAAGTCAAAATCACCATCGACTAGAAGCTCACGAAATTGCTGCTCAATATCTTCACGACGCTGCGCCAGCTCATTTGCCAAACCTGTTGCTAAGATACCAGCGGGCAATGCGGCTAGACCCACACCCAATATCGTAATAATCGCCCCTAATATTTTACCTGCGTTTGTTATCGGTACCACATCGCCATAGCCCACAGTCGTAAGCGTGACTACTGCCCACCACATAGCTTTTGGTATCGACTCAAACACCTGTGGTTGGGCAGTCTTTTCCACCAAGTAAATACCACTTGCTGCCATCACAATCATAATGAACAAAATGAAAATAACCGCTTGAAACGAGCCTTTTTCTTTATTGATAACCACCAGTAAAATACGTAAGGAAGCAAAATAACGCGTGAGTTTTAAAATCCTAAACAAACGCAATATGCGTAAGAAACGCAAATCTATATTAACGAAGTGGTTTAAAAATGCAGGCGCAATCGCGACTAAATCAATCAGCGCTGAAGGACTTTTTAACCACTGCCAACGCTGCCGCCACGTCGTATTATCCGGTTTATCGTCAGCCACGCTCCATAAGCGTAGCAAATACTCAATAGAAAACACGGCTATAGAGAAGTTCTCAAAATATACAAAGTAGGTTTTATAATTGCGATACCACTGATCGACAGACTCTGCAATGACAGCTGCCACATTGGTCATAATCAAAAAAATGAGGAAATAATCAACGCAACGACTGAACAGCGTATCATGCTCATCATTCTGTAAAATATTATAAACAAAATGACGAAAGCGCCGTATAGATTGAAATATCATGCCATCCCTTAACGGTATATCATATCGCCAGTATTTTGCTTAACTAACCAGTATTTTTCTTAACTAAAACAATGCGATTAAAAAGCAAATGTAGAGGCAATATTATCAAACTTAATAATGGCACTTATACTAAAATTGCATAGTAGATATAAACTACCACTAATAATAGAATGACTGTGACAGCTAAGCTTAATTGTAAAAATCGTTGTTCAAAATGAGCGCTGCCACTCAAATTATTATCAGGCACCAGTGACATCTCACAGTGTGGACAGTTATCATCCACCTGATTTAATACCATCAAAGAGCGCGCGTGGTGACAACGTAATGGAGAGTTACTGCAATAGCCCATCATAAATTATTGCCACTTTTATTGTCATTATTGTCTTTAAATATTGGTTGTTAAAGCTATCGTCAATAGCTATTTCAATTTTTTATGTCTTATTACTACCATTCTGCATTAGTACCATTCTGCCATAAAAAATAAGGCTAGAAAAACAGTAACTTAAAAGGCATGAAATCTTAAAATTGTAAATTTACATAAGTAAATTACCCGTTTCTGTCTAACTCACTACAGTTTGTAAGGAATATGTATTATAATCAACATAACAGTTAGCAGCCAATTAATGGCTGTAACTTTGCCAATCAGTAATAGATGTCATCCCTCATCTCATACTACTGATAATCATTGATTACCTTAAGGAACAAAATGATGAAACTACAATCCCTAGTTTTAGCTGCTGCTACTGCACTTACTATGACCACCGCTTTTGCTGTACCTGCAGGTACTTGGACAGTTGCCGCGGGCGCACACTATGTTGACCCAAAAAGTGATAATGGTGATGTTACTATAGGTGGCACAAAATATGCTGTAGATGTTGATGGCGATGTACGCCCAACTATCAGTGGCGAATACTTTATCGCTAATAACGTTGGTGTTGAACTACTAGCAGCCATTCCATTTCATCATGACTTTACGTTAACAAATCCTAACGATGCTAATCCATTGACTAATACAATCACAGGTAAAACTCAACATTTACCACCAACGCTTTCACTACAATATCACTTTGATGGCTATAACCTGCCTATGAACGTGAAGCCATTTGTTGGTGTTGGTGTGAATTACACCACTTTCTTTAAAGAAAGAGTCTCGGCTGGTGGTAACTTAAAGCTTGATGATAGCGTTGGTGTAGCTGGTCATATTGGTCTTGATATCCCATACGCCCCAACTGAAGCTTTCCGTATTGATGCCCGTTATATAGATATCAAAACCGATGCTACTTGGAATGGCACTGACATTGGTGAAATCGACATCAGCCCATGGGTTTACGGCGTTGCTTTTGTTAAAAAATTCTAATTTAGCAATAGTATAAGCTAAATAGGATGAATAAAAAAGTCAGCTTTCAGGCTGGCTTTTTTATGTCTAGCATTGAGTACGTCTCATCAATCATAAGTTATAACTTTAAAAAGATCCAATAAAAAAGACCATCCATAGATAGTCTTTTTTAACACGATTAATGCACCAAATCGCTGTTCACGACAGTGCTTATAGCAAGATACGACGCGGATCTGCAAGTAAACTTGCAACATAACGAGTAAATACAGCAGCATCCGCACCGTTAATCACACGGTGGTCATACGATAATGACAACGGCAACATTAAACGCGGCTCAAAAGTTTGCTTAGCAGCGTTCCACTGTGGCTGCATGGTTGCTTCTGAAGCGCCCAAGATACCGACTTGTGGCCAGTTAACCAGTGGTGTAAATGCTGTACCCCCTAAGATACCTTGGCTTGAAATCGTAAAGCTAGCACCTTGCAAATCTTTGGTGCTCAGCTTTTTATCACGGGCTTTAATAGCTAACTCGCCGATTTCAATGGCAATTTGCTTAATGCCTTTTTCGTGAGCGTTTTTAATCACTGGTACGATTAAGCCATCATCCGTTGCTACTGCAATACCCATATTTACACTTTTGCGTAGAATAACTTGGGTATTGTCATCGCTCAAATGACTGTTAAAGCGCGGATGTTGCGTCAATGCATAAGCAGTCGCTTTAACAATAAACGCTAAAATCGTCAGACCAATACCTTGCGCTTTCATACCACCTTTAAGCTCATTACGCAGACTTTCTGTTTCAGTGATATCTGATACATCAAACTGCGTCACTTGTGGTAAGTAAGTATTGTAATTAAGCTGCGGTATCGAGACTTTTTGCAGACGAGTTAAATCTTGCGTTTCAGCCTCACCCCAGATCTCAACATTGCTCATATCAGGCAGTTTTGGCAAACCTGAGCTGGCGACGTTACCACTAACAGGCGCTGCTTGCTGCGTGGTTAAGCTGGTTTTAACATAGGCAAACAGATCTTCTTTTAAGATACGAGCATTTAGCGCTGAACCAATCACTTGTGTGATATCAACACCCAATTGACGCGCCAGCTTACGCACGGCAGGACCTGCATACACTTCTGTTAGTTTAGCGTTGACTTGAGCTTCAGTCAGCTTACCGCCAGTACTTGCCGCTTGATTATTAGCAACAGACTTAGTATCTGCTTGCTTCGGCTGGGTAGATTGAGCTACTGGTGCCGGGGCTTCGGTAGTCGTTGCTGGTTTATCTGACACTTTATCATTTGAAACAGCGTTACTAGCGCTATCAGCTTCAGACGCCGTATCAGTACCCACAATCACGATAAAGTCTTGACCGTTCGCGACCATGTCACCAGTTTTGACCAGTATTTTTGCAATCTTACCTGCTACTGGAGCAGGTACTTCAACTGAGGCTTTATCAGATTCAATCAAGATAATGGACTGATCAGCAGTCACCATATCACCTTCGCTGACCATAATCTCAGCGACTTGCGCTTCATCAACACCTAAGTCTGGTAGGGCGTACGTGGTTGCTGAAGCTGCTTGAGCAGGTTTTGAGGTGCTAGCTTCGCTTGAAACATTGTGACTTTGACTGACTTCAACAGCTTTTTCTTCGCTAGCTACTGATTGCTCGACTGGTGCTTGCTCAGATGCTTTATCAGCATTTTGAGCATCCGTATCTTCAGCAGCTTCACTTTCAAGCTCAATCAGCACCATGCCTTCGCTAACTTGGTCACCAATAGCAATATTAATCTTTGTAATTTTACCAGCAGCAGAGCTTGGTACTTCGACTGACGCTTTATCAGATTCTAATAGGACAATGTTATCGTCTTTGGCAATAACGTCACCGACTTGCACCATAATTTCACTGACTTCAGCGCTATCGACACCCAAATCGGGGGCTTTAATTTCCATCCTTGTTCTCCTTGTCTGGTGATTATGATTCTTTGACGTCATCATCATTGAGTAAATTGGCATCGGCTTTATCTTCAGCGCGACCTTCACTGCTGATTTCATCATCATCTTCAGCAACAAACTCAGGTACAGGAATCGGATTTACATTGCCAGGTGCTGGTGCATCTGGAGAATGGTCATAATAAGGCTGCTGTTGCCACGCAGGTGGATGATCGATATCAATATTCAAGCTTGAAATCGCATCTTTCACCAAACGCATTTCTACTTCGCCTTCATCAGCCAAGCGTTTTAGAGTAGCGACAACGATATGTGCGGCATCAACGTTAAAGAAGCTACGTAGATTTTCACGGGTATCAGAGCGACCATAACCATCAGTACCTAATGTGGTATATGGACGGCTGTCAGGTAACCAAGCACGGATTTGTTCTGAATAATTGCGCATATAATCGGTTGCTGCGACTACCACACCTTCGTGCGGTGCAAGCTGCTCAGTAACCCAAGGCACACGCTCTTCATCCATTGGATGCAGACGGTTATAGTCATCACACGCCATACCATCACGCGTCAACTCATTAAAGCTGGTTACGCTCCACACGTTGGAGGTGATATTAAATTCGTCTTTTAAGATACGCGCCGCTTTTTGCACTTCACGTAAAATAACACCAGAACCCAATAGCTGAACTTGTGTTGAACCATTATCTTCTAACAGATACATACCACGTTTGATGCCTTCTTCAACACCTTCTGGCATGGCATGGTGCTCATAGTTCTCATTCATCAAGGTGAGATAGTAATAAACACGCTCGCCTTCCGCATACATCCGGCGCAAACCGTCATGCATCACCACTGCCAACTCATAACCAAAGCAAGGATCATAGCTCACGCAGTTAGGAACAACGTTGAATAGAATTTGTGAATGACCATCTTGATGCTGTAGACCTTCACCATTGAGCGTGGTGCGACCTGCTGTTGCACCCAACAAGAAGCCTTGTGCTTGACAATCACCCGCTGCCCACGCCAAGTCACCAACGCGCTGGAAACCAAACATCGAGTAGTAAATGTACATCGGAATCATCGGTAACGCATTCACAGAATAGCTGGTTGCTAAGGCAATCCATGCACTCATTGCGCCCGCTTCGTTGATACCTTCTTCTAACATATGACCATCGATGGCTTCTTTATAACCCATCAAGGCTTCACTGTCTTCAGGGGTATATTTTTGACCAACAGCAGAGTAAATACCCAACTGACGGAACATTCCCTCTAGACCAAAAGTGCGCGCTTCGTCAGGAACGATAGGCACAACGCGATCTTGGATGTCTTTATTTTTCAGCATCGCAGCAAGTAGACGCACAAACACCATAGTGGTCGATTGCTCTTTACCGTTACTGCCTTCTAAAACACGATCAAAGATAGACAATTCAGGGATATTCAAAGGAATATGACCGCTGCGACGATTGGGCAAATGACCACCCAACGCTTCACGGCGACCTTTTAGATATTTCATTTCCGCTGAATCTTCAGCCGGACGATAGAAGGGTAGCGTCTCTAATTGCTCATCAGTAAATGGCAGGTCAAAGCGATCGCGGAAATACACCAATGCTTCTTGATCGAGCTTCTTGACTTGATGCGATTTGTTAACTGCTTGGGTAGTAGATAGACCATAGCCTTTAACTGTCTTAACCAATACAACGGTTGGCTGACCTTTGGTTTTCATCGCTTCACTAAATGCAGCATAAACCTTCATTGGATCATGACCACCACGATTTAAACGTGAGATATCATCATCCGTTAACGCATCTGCCATCTCTTTTAGCTCAGGATACTTATTAAAGAAGTGTTCACGAGTGAATTCAGCACTACGCGCTTCGTACAGCTGATACTCACCGTCAACCGCTTCTTCCATACGGTATTTGAGAACACCTGTTTCATCTTTAGCAAGTAGCGAATCCCAATTACCGCCCCAAACGACTTTAATCACTCGCCAGCCAGCACCACGGAATACTGACTCAAGTTCTTGAATAATTTTACCGTTACCACGAACAGGACCATCAAGACGCTGTAAGTTACAGTTAACGACCCAAATTAGGTTATCAAGTTTCTCACGACCGGCAAGTGAAATCGCACCTAAGCTTTCTGGCTCATCGGTTTCACCATCACCCAAGAACGCCCAAATCTTGCGATCTTCTTTCTCTAATAATTTGCGGTTTTCCATATAGCGATGCACATGCGCATGGTAAATCGACATGATAGGACCCAAACCCATTGATACCGTTGGGAACTGCCAATAGTCCGGCATCAAATAAGGATGCGGATAGCTTGATAGTCCTTTACCACCCACTTCACGGCGGAAGTTATCCAGCTGATCTTCAGTCAGACGACCTTCTAAATAAGAACGCGCATACATACCAGGCGCAGAGTGACCTTGGTAATAAATCATATCACCGCCGAAATGATCACTGGCAGCACGGAAAAAATGGTTAAAACCCGTTTCATAAAGGGTTGCACTAGAGGCAAATGAGGCTAAGTGACCACCCAAATCATCATCATTTTTATTGGCACGCATCACCATTGCCAAGGCATTGTAGCGAATCAAAGCGCGAATCTTACGCTCAATCGCCAAATCGCCGGGATACATTGGCTCATCTTCAACCGCAATAGTATTGATATAAGCAGTATCCAAACGATTGAATGGCAGACCTTCTTGCACACCCATGTTATAGAGGGCTTTTAATAAGAACTGAGCGCGATCTTTATCCGCATGCTTAATGACCGACTCAAAAGCCTGTAGCCATTCCTGCGTTTCGGTGCTATCAGCATCCTTATAATAGTTCATCTGTGTTAATCCTTTTATATAAGTCACCCCTGCAACGAGGCAGGGCGTTATTGAATGGAATAGAGTGATAATGCAACGGCTTACTTAACGACTTCCTTGATCCATTAAAGCAGTCCATTGTCTAACGCAGCGATACCACACTGTTAGATTCGAACGATACCTAACTAGCAATCTACTAGATACAAGCTATGTTCAATATATGAGCTAAAGCACTAGCCCTTAATCCAGCGACATAAGTTACCATAATATGGCGAGTTAGGTACAAAAAGATAATATCAACTACCCTACTGCATACCAAACAAGACACCATAGGTGAAAAGTGCTATCCATAATAAGTATATCAAAATTAGATACAAAGCATCTTAATCATAACCGTCTTGTTATTACAAGTCACTTAATAGAGTATGGCATCTTATTATAATCTTTTATTGCTGCAATGTTTATGGTGATTAATACATGACAATATGACAGGCATTTCTCAAATAAATAATGCTTGATGAAAAATCATATAACTTATTAGACATCATAACGTTAGCAAAAATTTCCTTAAACCCTCCCACACCACTTTCTAAACCGCTTATCTAAATACTATGTATAATTACGTATAGATATCGTTATAATAAGTAACTCTTTATTACTATTTTCTGTTTATTATAAAAACATTTTCTTGATTAAAAAATGTTTGATTTTGCTATCTCTATAGGATGATTTATGACTGGTTGCTTTGTATTTACAGCTAATAGTTTAGCCAATTATTTAGCATGGGCAAAATATACAGTCGTATTCGCAATGATGTTGTCGCCGCTTATATCTCATGCTACCCCTCAAAACATGGGACAATTTAAAATAACCAGTCGAAATGTAACAAATGGGACTGCTAACGGCACTTATATAACTTCACAAGGAGCGACTGGTAGCTTTACAATTATACGTAATGAAACCCGTGGTTATAACGCCATGACTTTCACACCTACTACCGACGGTATGCAAGGTATGAACGGTATTGAAATTAAAAATGAGGTCACTACCACCGTCTCACAAGATAAATTTACATATACTTTTACCATTACTCCCGATGATCCAAAATCCATACATACGATTAAAATTGGTCAAGCAAGCTATGCAACAACGGGTAACTCAGAGGTTGCTCGTCAGACTCTAGATTTTGCACAAAGTGACAACACTGCTATACCAGTAAGGGCTTTTGTTAAACAAAACTCTAGTGCTGATTATTATTATGATGCCATGGGCGACTACTTCATGGGAGCAAAGTTCGAAGGTAAAATAGATACTTTCCTTGCCAATCAAAGCACCAGTGCACCTCAGCTCCGTCAAAATGATAGTGGTCCTGCTGGCACAATCCCTATTAATAAACTTTATTACTTTGCTATACCAAATTTAAAAGAGGCTGGAACGACTCCTCCTCCTCCTTATAAATTAACGTTGAATGACGAATTCGTAGAATTTAAGACCGGATTTAGGAAAGGTCAGCTGCCACCTATGCCAACTTTCAAAGATATATTAAAATCTGAAGCACAAAAAGATACATATGCTGTTTTAAGTGAAAATACTACCCTAGCCAAAAACATCAGTTATGTCAGTTATGGGGTTTCAAATATAAATAGCACCTATGTTATAGCCGTCGAAAATGCAAAATCGGTAACTTTGACTTATGAAGGTATCATGAATGGTCATACCGGCTCAACATCTGACGTATTCGGTGAAACCTATAGTGAGTGGATCAGCTTTGGCGTAGAAGGTACGCCAAATTATACTTTCTCAGGCAAAGTATTCAATGATAATGGCGGTATTAATGATACCCAAGCTGATCCACTGCTGGTAGGAGGCATTTATGCTAACAATAAATTTTTTAATGGAATTTTAGATACTGGGGAAAATGGTATCACTGGTAGCACCATTGAGCTAAATAATTGCGCTAGCCCCTCAAAAACTGTTTACGCGATAACCACTACCGATGCTGTAGGATTTTATAAATTTATTCTACCAACTACTAGTATCACAGGAGATGTCTGTATTACAGAAACTGTCCGCCCAGTAAATTATCCTAATGCAACATCATCAAGTACCAGAACAGTCGTGCTAAATGGTACTACCAAAGACTATCCTAAGCAGGACTTCGGGCGTGTCATCGATAAAAATGGCGCGCTTGTATTGGTCAAAGAGCAATCAGCTAACACCTGCACATTTACTAACTTTACTGCTCTAACTTATAGTAAAAATGCGCTTACTAGCTCTGATATAGGCGTAGGAGCAGACATTAAACTCGGTCAATGTATTGCATACAAAATAACGGCACATAATCGCGCTAATATTAATATTAGCGACATTATTGTACAGGATACACTACAGGAAAAAGGCGTAAAAAACGCTAATGTTACCTCATTGCTAGCCCTTCCTGAGCGTGTATCTACGGATTTTACAGATACTCTCGTGGTAGGACAAAATGGTACTGTTAAAACCGTTGCCTTTCCTTTATTAGCTCAGGCTAACCGTTCCTTTTATTTCAACGCTCAATATGGTTCGACTCAATCGAACTAAAAACCAGTTAGTACTCGATTATAGTTCTACAAGAAACTTTTCGTATGTATTACCGCTAAATCTACTTTATCCCCCACTTATCTGATTTTTACCTAGCAAATAGAGGTTTCTCTTCGTATTTTCAATAATTTATATATAATCAAAAAATTACATTAACAATACATTAATATACACCAAGTATACGTAATTTATCTGTTGATTATAATGTAAATTTACTACCTCTCTTTGCTCGGTTGAATAAGGCTTGTATTCTTACAAACCTTTTATATGACCAGGAATTTACTATGAAAACCACATACGCTTTGAAAAGATTATTTTTAACGGTCTTGATATTTACTGCTGTTTTCGGTAGCGCCCAAGCGGCAGATGCTCTAAAAATGGAGCTTCAAGCCAGTAAAATCACTAAAGCCGCTAACGGTAAAGCAATCTATGTTGCCGCCTCCGACGCTAAAACAGGCGAAACGGTACAATATCGCGCCGTCTATACCAATGTTATCGAGCAGCCTATTAGTGACGTTGCTGTCACTTTACCCATCCCTGCCAATATGACATTTACGGGTGAAGCGAAACCTAATAGTGCGCAAGCGACTGTCGATGGGAAGAACTATGCCGATATGCCACTCATGCGTAAAGTAAATGGCAAAGTAGTCAAAATCCCATTATCAGAATACAAGGCGCTGCGCTGGAATATCAAATTGTTACCAGCAAAAAAATCAGCAGACGTTTCCCTAAATACTATTGTTAACTAAATTTAATTACTATTCTACGTTGTATACTTTTGAGGAATCACCGAATGCAGTCAGGCTTATTTAAATATTCAGTATTAACCGTTGGTATTGTTACTGCTATGGGCCTAGCGAGTATCGCTAATTCAGCGGGTCCTTCTGGCGGGGGCTCTGCAAGTTTTAACGTGACAACCAAGCAACCGCTAGCTATATGGTTGCCGGTGTTCCACAGACTGCTGTTTCAAATATAGTAAAAGTCACAGTATCTGAAACCGGCTCATTTACTTTAGACACTGATCGTACGGGTACTATTAATCCACAAGCACAGTCGAACGTGACCTTTACGCATAAACTTACGAATGCCGGTAACGTTACAGATACCTATACCATTGATATTGCCAATATCGCTACAGGCGATGACTTCGATTACGATCTTACAACCAGTAAGATTACCTATAAAATAAATAGTGCAGGTGCAGCAATTGATCTTCCTGCTAACAAACAGATCACACTAGAAGCAGGACAATATGCCGATATTGAGATTGTCGCTAAAAAAGAGACATCTGCAACTAAGAGTCGTATTGATGATATTGGTAAACTTACGGTTAGCGCAGCCAGTGCCTATTTAAGAGCACAGTCTACAAATACTACACCAGAAAAATATACTGCGGTTAATACTGACACTGCTACGACCGCAACTCCTATCTACGCCATTAACAAATCAGCATCTACTAATTTAGGTCTTAATAATAGAAACCTAGATTTAAATAATTCAGGTGCATTCGTTGATTATACGATTACAGTCAAAAACGAAGGTAACGCTACAGGCAGTGAGGTCACCGTTGTAGATGAGCTACCAAGCGGTTTAGTAGCGATACTATCACCAGACGCCAACTATAAAGCACCCACTACTAAGTCATCTATAACTGGCTCTAAAGCAGCTCCTATCATAACAGCAGCAGGAAAAACCATTACTGTATCTGGTTTAGATATAGCAGCTAATGAAGTCATTACTATTACCTTCCGTGCTAAAAAAGCGGAAGGTGCGGATAAATCAAGTGAGTTCAACAACTATGCAACCGTCAAAGACAGTACTAACAATGACGCTACCTTTGATCTTATCGACCACTCTGATGACCAAGCGCATGGTGCTCTAACAGAGAATAACTACGAGACGGTTAAAGCTGGCTCACTCTTTAAAGATAAAGGTAAAGATGACAATACAGCTGCCAACGTCACTGCTTCCAATCAAAGTCGCAAAATCGACCTCACTGGCGGCGATAATAAAGAAGTAGGTTTAGCAAGTGAGAGTTATTACAGCTATACGATAACAAATAACGGCATAGATCTGACAGAAGCAAAAACAGCCGGAGAAGTGTACTTTACTGTTGCGCCTACCGTAGATAACCTTAAAGTGGCTATTGAGAAGGTATATGTAGATGTAGACGGTAACGGCGTCTTTAGCGGTGGCGATGTAGAGTTAACTAAAGTAGGTGGTACTGAGAATTATGATTTACATGATGTTTTAGTAGCATTAGGCAAGACAGGCTTAGCCCCTGCCCCTACTGAGGCAGTAAAAATACTAGTAAAAGTGAACACTACTGGTGCTGACAATGCAACTCCTACCGCTAGTGATCTTGGTAAATCCGAAACCATGAAAGTGGTTGTCACAGCCCAAGGTGCATTACAAGGTACAGCAGCACCGATAGCGGGTGAAAAATCTACCACAATTACGATGCAAGGTATTAAATTAGAAAAGTACCAATATGCTAACACCTGTGGAACAGCACTAACGACTATCGCGCCTGCTAGCTGGGTGAAAACTGACATCACTGATAGCAGCATCGCGAAGCCTGGTAACTGTATCTACTATAAACTGGTCGCCACCAATACCTTTACTGGTACCGATCTCAATACTATTGCTATCCGAGATGAGATACCAGCTAAAGTAACGTACACAAGCGGTGCAGAATCTGAAACTAGTAAAGGCTCTCTAGGTGCATCTATAAACTTTACTAGCCCTAATCTTGTGGGTACATTTGCTACGTTAAAAGGTCAAGAGGCAGGTACACTGTTATTTTCTACTAAAATATCTCAAGCAGGCACAAAGTAATCATATCTTTATATATTATTTGCCACTTTATTTAACCTGATAATTTAGAGAGTATTTCCTAATACTCGTTAGGGAAACTCTACCTTCAGTTTTCATTTACTATTTTCTTTCATAAGTAGGATTACTAATTATGCACCACGCTGTGTCTTCGTCTTGTAACCCACGTTGCCGTATTGGCGCGCTTACTACGTTAGCCACATCGATTCTACTTACGCAAGCAAATATCGCCCATGCCGAAAATGGTAAAGGCGTTATAGATGTGAACAATATCGCTAGTGTCAGCTATATGGTTGACACTGATATTCAACAATATGCCCTATCAAACAAGGTTAACCTTAAAGCCTATACGCTGCCAATATATGACATCAGCATTACGCAATCCCCATTACAAACTATTGGGCTTGGCAGTACGGCAGAATGGGTAAACGTTCTAACCAATAATGGCACTTTCGACCAAACCCTTGCTTTAAGCTATAACTACCCAAGCAGCTTATCCAATTTAAAAGTCTATCAAGACATCAATAAAAACGGTCTTATTGATGCTGATGATTTATTACTCATCAATCCCAATCTACTTAAAATTGCTCAAGGCGAGAGCATCCAACTTATTATTCAAGCGCTTACTGATAGCAATGCTCGCGACGGCGATACCGCTGATATCAAAATCAGGGCGGTGGTAGTTGAAGATAAATCAGTAATGGCGGCTATAACCAATAAACTGGTTATTGTTGCACCCAGTATTCACTTCACTAGTTTTGATTTTAATGAACGTAGAAATAGCTCACAGGTTGGTGAGGATGTTTTTATTGAAGCTAGTTACGTACAATGTAACGTACAACCGAATAAGCCTGACCAAGTATGGCTGACTATTACCTCACCAATGACGGGTGACACTTATTCGCTCAAAGCCATCGAATCAGGCAATAATACGGGCAAGTATCGTCTATCAGCACCAACACAAAATAATGCTAATAAAATTAACGATAAAACCATTCAAACGTTACGGGGCGACAAATTATCCGCTCAGTTAGTCGCTTGTATTGCGCCATCTGTTGGTATTGATGAACAACCAATCCAATCTGACCTGACTTATATCAACGGTTATAGCACTCAAATCGATATCGTTAATAAAAACTCTAGCCTACAGATTATCAAAGAAAGTGATGTTAGAAGTGCTGAGCTTGGTGACTATGTCAACTACACCATCAAAGTCACTAATGATGGCGCAGCGACTGCCCATAACGTGCAGTTAAAAGACGCACTACCGCGTGGTTTCGACTATGTCAAAGGCACCGTACGCTATAATAAAGGCAACATCAATATCAATAAGGCTCAAACGACTGAGTTTAAAGCCGATGGTAAATATCAAGTCTTAAACTTAGGCAATATGGATGTTGGCACGAGTCAAGAAATCACTTACCGCGTATTAGTTGGGTCATCCTCATTAGGCGGTGATGGTATCAACCGTGCGACCGCATACGCTCGCGATGAGCGCAATCAAGTATTCGTGTCCAGAGAAGCGCAATGGGCAATTGATGTCAGCCGTGGCGTTATGAATACTGATGGGATTATTGTCGGTAAAATCTACCACGATATTAACCGTGATGGCATTCAGCAAAAAGAGAATGGCGAGCTTGGTGTCGCAGGTGTGCGTATTTATATGGAAAACGGCAACTTTGTCGTTACCGATCCTGAAGGTAAATATAACTTCTATGGTATCAATGCTAAGACTCACGTCTTGAAAGTCGACCGCACGACGCTACCGACTGGCACAGAACTGATCACCCAAAGTAGCCGTAATGCGGGTGATGCGGGTAGCCGATTTGTCGATTTAAAATATGGTGAGCTTCATCGCGCCGACTTTGCTTTGGTGGGCGGTATGGCAGACAGCACTGCCAGCCTGAACGAACAGCTTATTGCACGTAGCAAAAGTGTCAATGCCAAAAATGATACGCTAGAGCAAGCGGTCAAAAGCGAGCTGATATTAGAGCCAGATTATAATGGTAATCGCAATGACAATATCGATGCTAGCGGCTGTAAGTCGAACGATCATTTAGACCAAGGCATTACCTGTGATTCAGCCATTGTTGCAGATATGGCAAATGCTAACAGCAGACGTGCAGATATGAGCGTTGCCCTCATTGCCCCACCAAAAGCAGAAAAGTTGGAAGAATACCTCAAAGAGATCGTAAATAATAACGTCCATTTTATTAATTTAAGTACAGGTCAACAACTGGCATCATATAAGCAACTGGTACAAGTCCAAGCACCGCTAGGCTCAGAATTCACTTTATATGCCAATGGCAAAATGGTATCTGAACAACAAATTGGTAAAACCGCTGAACAAGAAAAGCAAAACGTCACCGCATTTGACTATTATGCTGTCGAGCTAAAGCGCGGTAGCAATACGTTACGCGGTGTGGCAACAGATATCAATGGTAAGGTCATCTCTGAACAAACTATCGAAGTGATAGCGCCAGATAGCTTACAAGCTATTGACTACCGTACCCAGCAAACGTTAGTAGAAGCCGATGGCATCAGCGAATACCAAGTTGTCATTAGCCTAAAAGACCGTGATAACCGTCCTTATATTTCATCAACGCCAATGACCATCGATACCAATATTGGGCGTATCAACCTACAAGACAGTAATAAAGACCAAGCGGGCACGCAAATAACGGTTAATGGTGGTGAACTACTCATTCCTATCATAGCGCCAAGCGTACCCGGTAAAGGCGAACTAATCATCGATACTGGCAGCAGCAAGCAAATTATTCCGCTACAGTTTACTGCCAAATTGCGCCCCCTTATTGCCGTTGGTATCGTTGAAGGCGTGATAGCGCTCAAAGACTTTGATGGTAACAATATCACTGACGCTCAAGGAGCGTTTGAAAAAGAGCTGCACGAGTTTGCGGGTAATGATGACTATGCCGCTACAGGTCGTGCGGCGATGTTCTTAAAAGGTAAGGTGCGCGGCGATTATCTTCTCACCTTAGCTTATGACAGTGATAAAAAAGGTGAACGTCTGTTCCGCGATATCGAGCCGGGCGAATACTATCCGGTATATGGTGATTCCTCAGCCAAAGGCTTTGATGCGCAATCGACTAGCAAGCTCTATGTGCGTCTGGATAAAGGTCGCTCATTTGCGATGTATGGCGATTTAAAAACACAAATTGATAATGATGATGGCATTAAACTTGGGCAATACAATCGTACTCTAACGGGTATCAAAGCCCAATATGAAGACACTAATACTCGTATTACCGCATTCGTCGCTGAGACCAGCTCATCGCAACGGGTTAACGAGACTCGTGGGCTTGGTATTTCAGGACCTTATCCGCTTGCTGAAAATTTCGATGCCGTCCTTGAAAATTCAGAAACTATTGAAGTCATCACTCGTGATGCCAACAACCCCGGATTGATTATTCGCCGCGAGACCCTAACACGCTTTGCCGATTATGAAATCGATCCTATCAGCCGTAGCTTATACCTAAAAGCGCCGATTGCCAGTCAGGACTTTGATGGTAATCCTATTTACCTACGTGTCACCGTTGAAGTAGATCAAGGCGGTGACAACTATTGGGTTGGTGGTGTGGCAGCCAAACAACAAGTGACTAATAAATTGGCGATTGGTGGTAGCTACATTCATAGTGATGACCCACTCAATAAAGAACAACTTGCCAGCATTAACAGCGTGATTCACTTTAATAATAAATTGAAATTGGTAGCTGAATATGCCAAAAATAAGGCTGAGAATCCAAATTACCAAGCAAGCAATCAAATCAATGCCACACCATTAGCAGACAATAATGTGGAGGGTGATGCTTTACGCATTGAGCTGAATTATGATAATAAGAAAAATACCCGTGCCAAAGCCTACTATAACGATGCTGATAAAGGCTTTGTTACCGGCGCATCGCCTTTAACGGCTGGGCGTACAGAATCAGGTATAGAAGTTACTCACGCCCTCACGAATAAGAAAACAGCACTAAAGCTTGAAGGTATTCGCACCAAAGACCATACCACTGAAGCCAGTGTTGAGGGCATCCAAGCCAGTATTGAACAACGCCTTAGCAAAAATATCACTGGTGAAATTGGGTTGCGTTATTATAAGCAAGACGCGACGGCTGCCTCACGTAATACCCAAGCAGCAACCGATGTAGTCGATATCACCAATGACACCATAATCAACAACGATATTATTAATCAATCTCCTCTTAACGGCGTTAATAACTCAGACAAAGACATTGAAGGCACGACTGTTCGCGCCCGCCTCACGACCCGTCTGCCCAAGCTAAATAATGCTCTACTGTTTGCAGAATATGAGCAAGATATTGACCAAAGCGCCCGCAATGCCACCTCTATTGGTGGTGAAACGTCTCTTGGTAATTTAGGTCGTCTGTATGCCCGCCATGATTTAATCAATAGCTTATCTGGCAGTTATGGTTTGGATGATACTGATGAGCGCCAACGTACTGTATTTGGCTTTGATGCCACTTATATGAAAGACGGTAAAGTCTACAGTGAATACCGCGCCCGTGATGCCATTAGCGCCCGCGAAGCTGAAGCTGCCATTGGTCTTAAAAATAAATGGTATGTGCAAAAAGGCTTAACCTTAAACACCTTATTTGAGCGCGTCGAATCGCTTGAAGGTGAAAAAGATACTACCGCCACCGCTGCTGGTTTTGGGATTGAGTATCTTGCTAAAGAAAACTACAAAGCCTCCGGACGTTTTGAGCAGCGTTGGGGGGAAACCAGTGACACGGTACTGGGTAGTGCAGGCATTGCCTATCGTTATACGGATAACGTTACCTTATTGGCAAAAGATATTTATTCACGCGTCGATTATGATGATGGTCATCGTGCCATTAACCGCTTTCAGCTAGGTGCGGCTTACCGCGAGCAGGATAGCACCAAGCTCGATATGCTGGCTAAACTTGAGTATCGTCTAGATGACAATGCAACCGGTGATGATCCCTACCAAAAAGATGCGGTGATTTGGTCATGGAGCGGCAACTACCATCCAACCCGCCCACTCACCTTATCTGGACACTATAACGGTAAATATACTAAGTATGCTGCTGACGGTATGACGAGTGATAACACTGCCCATGCTATTTCTGCTCGTAGTGTCTATGACATTAGTGAGCGTTGGGATGTGGGGCTGCAAGCAGGTACGTATTGGAATAAGCAAGCAGCTGACTTATCCTATCTGCTTGGTGCCGAAGTTGGCTATAGTCCGATGACCAATCTATGGCTATCACTTGGCTACAACTTTATGGGCTTTGAAGATGAAGATATCGCCTATGACGACAGTACGCAACAAGGGTATTATTTTAGACTACGCTTTAAGTTTGATGAAGATTTATTTAAGCGCCACGACAGCCAAAAAAACAATCGACTCACCACTAAGACCACGCTATAGCGTTTATTCTTGATGCGACATGGTTGATTTTGTCTTACAAAACACTATAGATTATAGACCATATCATCAGTATCATCTTTGATACTAGCTATTACATGGCTCATTATAAAAGCAGGTTTGTATGATATTTAACCTTACCACTCTAGCGACAAAATATATTTTGCAGCGGCTACCGTCTAGAGCTGTATATTCAGCGTTGTTGTTAATAGCTGCTGTGCCAGTGACACACGCTGCCAGCGTTAATAAGAGTAACGCTAGTGATATTTTAGTTGTCCGCTCTATTCGTGCGGCTGCTCACTGCCCTAGTGATGGCGTTAGAGATGTCAAGACTCTCTCACCGCAGCAAAGCTCACAACAGCGCACCATAGACTGTATGCTCATGCAGTTACAGGTCTATCAGCAAGACGACAAATCCGCACGTCAGCACTATCTTGCCTATAAGGCACAAGCGTGGCTGAACTATGCTTATCATAAAGACAGCATCAAAAGTAGAAGCGCAGCGGGCAGCCAAGCCTTACAAGCAGGCAGCCTTTTATTAGCAGCGCTACAAAACGGCACAGATGAACAATTAAGTATCACCACGGATATTCCAACGACGTCAGCGTTGATGCGCCCCGACCTTTGGGCAACGCTGAATGCATTAAAGGATAGTGGTGGTATCAGCGCAGCACCACGCGAATTGGCATTTAGTGAAGTCGCTCTCGTTTGGGCAGCGGCTGACCAATGCGAGCACGGCTGGAGACAATCGGGAACGCATTTTCGCATGGCTGATCGCTGGCTTGAACAGGCGCGTGAAGCTTACGTCAACGCTCATGATTCAGAGACTAATGTGGAACTTGAAAGTCTGATTAACCGTTACTTTAAACAGTACACACCTTTAGATACAGGAGACGATATTTGTCGTGGTCAAAAAATGGACAGTCATAAGTTATATATATCACAAACAATAACCATTCCGATGCCCGTTCCTACCGCTACTTATAACGTTGTTTATTAAAAAAACCAACCATATAATTATTGATAAAAATATAGTTATTCATAAAAATATAGTTATTAATAAAAAACTGACATTAAAAAGCCGGACTAAATCCGGCTTATTTTTTATATTATCTATCGAAATACCTTGAAGTTTTTATCGGCTTTTACGTGGTAATTTTTCTGGCAAGTAGCAACGTAGATAAGCGATAGAAGCAGTTGTGGCTTCTTGTAGATAGCTGTCTGTGATACTCTCATGACGGCGATAAGACAAAGTAAATATACCATTAATAATGCTATAAGTGACTAATAAAACGTCTTCAATATCTTCATAGTTTGGCATCTCATAACGCTCTGATAAACGCTTATAGACCAACTGCACGATTTGATGATCAATGGCTTCACCGAAGCTATCGCCTTCAAAGTCTGGCGTATTGGTATCATAAATCAGCTTAGCTTTAGTATGATCACTATGAAATATTTTCACACAACACTCAACGAGAGCCGTTAAGTACGCTTGCCATCTGTCGTAATCAACAGTCTCTACCGTTGCCAATATCTCTAATATTTCAATCGCATTTAAAAAACGTAATGCTAAAAAGATTGCTTCGATATTAGGAAAGAAATGGTACGCAGAAGCACGTGGAATGCCCGCTTCTTCACATACTGCCGCTAAGGTAATATCGTTAATCGCATGAGTTTCACTCAGCTTTTTGGCACCCATCAATAATTTCTGACGGCGGATACGACCTTGCTGACTGGTAAATTTAAACTTATTGGGTACTAGTTTTCTCGCCAATTCTGAGTCTACTAGTACATCTTCTATTTTATCGTCTTTATTGTCGCTCATTATAGACCTCTTGATGTGACGCCCTAGATTTATATACATGGTATTTATATATATGGTCATTATTGAATAATATGTGCAATGAATGAGCACATTATTGGTAAATTTTGGTTAATACAACCGCTATCAAATTCAATAAAAATACCTAATAAATACTGATATCGTATTAAACAAGGGCGTGAATGGGTTAAAAGAATAATGTATCAATTAACCAAATAACGTAATTAATCATGGAGTTGTATTTTCGCGCGTATAATACCATGATCTGTGACTCTATCGGTATAATCCCACTTTAAATGGTCGTTAAAATAATCTACCCGCTCAACCCGACCACGGGTAAATTTACTATCAGATAAAAACTCTTCTGAGACAAATAATTGATCAATCACTTCGGGCATACCCTGATAAATGTGCGTATATGCCACATCTCTCATCCAACCATAGCGTGCTTGAACCCGTGCAGCGTCAAACAAAGCCACGTCACGCATGCTTTTATCATAATTCACCTCACCTGTCTCCGTCATCAATTGAGTCGTGACACTGCCAGTGACATCATTCATGTCCCCTAGCAGAATTAATGGCTCGCGAGTATGATGCAATCGTTCAATAATCGACATTCGTATTGATGCCGCTTCAGCAGCGCGCATACACAAGCTGCGCAGCTTGGCACGAACACGAATATTTGGATCGTTCATATCTTCTAACAAATTACCTGCCTCATCTCGTAAGAAAAAGGCACGTTTACTTTTAAGATGAGCCGTAATAATCGTAATCGGTTGCCCGAAAGCATTCACACGTAAGACAAGTGGCGGACGATTAAAGCGGCGATACGGTCCGATATCCGGAATATCTATAATCGCCTTATCAGCAATTACTTCTAATAAACTGCTTTCTAACTGCTCAAAACGAGTGATTATGCCCACTGCTGGCGTATTTTGTGCACCGCGTCCTTTAGTATGTGGGCTATTTGGGTCATTACTTGCCAGCGGTATCACGACGTGTTCCGGCTTAAACCCTAATGCTATCGCGACTTCTACCAATGCCTGACTGTCCCAAACTTCCTGCACTGCAATAATATCGGCATGAGCTTTAACCAGTAATTCTGTAATACCTCGTACTTTTTTGTCATAAGCTTTTTTATCATAAGGCGGCGTGTTTTCATAATAAGTACGATTAGGATTGGCGAAGTTCAGCAAGTTAGCAGTGGCTATATAAAATTGCTTATGAGCATCAGTTTCGAATTGGTTTACCATGTACCTCACCTTTTTCTATTTATTATTTTTATTTATTAAAATGTATGTCATTAACGATTGTTTTATAAACTGCTTTTACAAATACTATTTCTAGCGTTTATTAAAACTGTGATTCATTAAACTTAAAATAATTTTACTCTATATTCTTATTAAATAACGATTTATATTTTAAAAATCCATATTTAATTATTTTATAAAAACAAAAAAGCTTCCAAACATTAGTTTGAAAGCTTTAACATAGCATAAATATTATGAACTTACCGTTTAGATTGTAAGTGATATACATTTAAATTTATCTTAATAACAAAGCAGTAATTTTTTTCATTATTTTTTTGTGTTGTAACATTTAGAACTTAAATGGTATAAACATATTGAGTTTTTTAAATTAACTCACACGATTCCAAGCGTCACGAGAGGCGGCACGTGCTTCATTCCATTCCATACGTGATTCGCCTTTGACTTCATGCCATGAACGCTCTAAATCGGCTTCGTGATCTTCAAAGCGAGCGCCAACAGGATAGCGAGCACGATTGGCATAACCTACTGCATAGGCAGGGTGCAAATCACGGTCGTAATCATAACCTTCTCTGTAATAAGGCGCATTGGCATATTGTGCACGCCAATAGGCTTCTTCATGTGTAGGGTCAATTGCTTCTGCTGCTGCATGACCGATACCACCGCCGACGATTGCACCAATCGCGCCACCAATGAGGGTTCCGAGTGGACCTGCTATCGTACCAATAGCTGCGCCTGCTGCCGCACCACCAAGGCCACCAATACCGGTTCCTACTGGATGTGAACCGGGCTCACCGGTAATAATATCCGCATTTAAATCTTTTTTTGTTTCTTTTGACATCTGCTTTACTGCGCTACGATCAATGTCATCATGATGACCTACAACATGGTTACCAATGATATGATGGTCATCTATAATATTATCGTTTTCATGTCTGATGATATGCCCATCAAGCGCATGATCTGTACCTGTTAATCTGCGTTCATTATCGTCAATTATTCGTTCTTTATCGCCTACTTCAAGGTAATGCTCATCGATGACAAGGTTGTTAGGATTTGTAGTGCGGTTATCGTTACTCATAATGTTATCCTTAAATTCATTGTTATATTTTAAATTTATTGTTTATTAAGTTATTTAACTGAATTGTGACATTAAATTGAGGCTTAAAACTGTGTAGGTTTAAAACTATTAAAGATTAAAACCAATGCTCGGTTAATCGGTCACAGATGGAGTATAGGGAGTTAATGGGGATAGCAGATAGGCTGATTATGTAATCTGTGTCCATATTGATATGCGCTTCAGTTACAGCGTGTATCTTTATAACCTCTTTACGAAGCCGAGCGTGATTTAAAGTAACTATTTTCAAATTAACTATTTTTAGGTCAGCTACTTTTAAAATAATTATTAAAGTAGCTATTAAAGATATCATGACTGTCATTATTAAATGGCTATTAAATTTTAAGGAAGGTTATCTGTTGTTAAAAAATACTGTATTTATCAACAATCTTTATTGACTGTTTTAAATACATATTTTAACAGATGATTCAAACTTCTATTAAGGCTCTTTTAACCGCTTGATGCCATTTATCAAGATGTTGCTGACGATTATCCTCAGACATACTCGGTTCAAAGCGTCGATCAAGCTGCCATGAGTCTGCCATTGTGGTGTCATCGTATAGACCACTTTTTAGCCCAGCCAATAACGCTGTACCTTTAGCTGTAATTTCAGTATCTTTCGGGCGCAATACGGGCACGCCTAATAAATCCGCTTGAAACTGCATCAATAAATCGTTATTTGCTGCCCCACCATCAACGCGTAACTCAGTGAGTGGATGCGGACTGTCTTGTTGCATGGCGATAAGTACGTCATAAGTTTGATAAGCGATTGATTCAAGCGCCGCACGGGCAATATGCGCTTTGGTTGTACCGCGAGTCATACCGCTAATACTGGCATTAATATCTGAGCGCCAATATGGTGCGCCAAGACCGGTGAATGCCGGTAACAAAACCACCTCTTCACTACTGCCCACTTGCTGGGCTAACCTTTCAATATCGCAGCTTTGTTTGATGATTCCTAAGTTATCACGCAGCCATTGTACAATTGCACCTGCCATAAACACACTGCCTTCTAGCGCGTAGGTAACCTCACGACTTGCTGTAGAATTGGGTGCTTGTAGTAGGCGCTTACCAGATTCCATCATCTGCCCAAGGGATAAATTATCCGCATGATTAGGTAACGTTGCTCGTTGCCAAGCAATGGTCGTCAGCAGTTGATGTTCGCTAAGTTTCGGCGTCGTACCGATATTCATAAGCATAAAACAGCCAGTGCCATAAGTATTTTTCGCCATGCCAGCCTCAAGACAACCTTGCCCAAAAAGGGCAGCTTGCTGATCTCCTAATACTGCCTGAATGGGTATTTGCTTGGCGAATAGTCCTTTTTTAGTCTTACCAAAGTCACCATCAGAAGGTAACACTTTTGGCAATATGGTCATTGGAATGTCAAAGCACGCGCACAGCTCATCCGACCATGCTAATTTATGAATATCGTATAACAAGGTGCGTGAAGCGTTGGTAATATCAATGAAATGCTCACCGCCTGTCAGCTTGTAAATAAGCCAACTGTCGATAGTACCGACGGCTATCTGACTCCCTTGACTGCTGTTCACGCGCTCTTTAATTCCAGGGTTATGCTCAAGTAACCACGCAATTTTACTGGCGCTAAAATACGGGTCAAGGCGCAAACCTGTGATATTACGAACCTTTTCTGACATACTGCTGCCTTTACGATTTCCCCTTTCATTAGCTTCAGCCGCCAGCTGCTTGCAGTAATCAGCACCGCGCCTATCTTGCCAAATAATCGCTGGTGCGAGTGGCTCTCCCGTTTGTTTGTCCCACATAACGATGGATTCACGCTGATTGGTAATAGCGATACTCATCACATCAGTCGCCAGCAATCCGGCTTGATTAATCACATCATGTGCGCAGCTGATTTGTGTCTGCCAAATTTGATTCGCATCTTGCTCTACATAACCTGATTTTGGCGTTTTCAAGGTCGTCGGTTTTTGTACTATTTTAATGGGTCGGGCATGGTCGTCGTATAAAATCGCGCGACTCGATGTTGTTCCTTGATCTAAGGCTAAAATATACCCTGCCATTACCGACTCCTTTTTTAATGAGGCTTTTTTACAGCATACACCATCACTCGCTTATAGTTATAAGCGAGTGATGTACCAAAACGTTGACTTTTAACGGTAGCAAACATTGTATGATTTTGGCATATCCGTACCTTTATAATAGGGTCTAACATAGCTGACCGTTTTTTTCAATGCCAAACAAACGATTAATGAGCATTGACCCGTCATGATTGTGGCTCTAAAGTGTAAGCCTTGTTATGATTAAATTATTATCATACTTTTTATTACTGGCGTACTGAATTTATGAAATTTGCTTTGTCGTCTTTGTCTACTGCCATGATTGCTGTCATGTTAATGGGATTATCCGTGCCTACTTTTGCAAATACTGAGAACGGTACACAAAAGGGCGACAAGCAATCAAATGGGCTGAACCTGAGTACTTTAACGGATCCTATCACTCATAAAAAAGTTGAGAATAGCTATCCGTTAGAGGTGTCCAGTTTTTTAAGTCTTGAGCAAGCACAAGACATACTCTTGCAAGTCTCGCCCAAGCTTGCGGCTAATCAAGCCGCCATTGCTGCCAGTAACTATCAAACAGACGCGCTTAAAACTATAGACAACCCTTTTGTGTTTGCTCAGGTATCCGCTAACGCCTATACCTTGCAAGAAGATATTGATTTATCGACGCTTAAAAACGGGGTGATTAATGGCGTTAATAATGTTGGTGCCGGTGTCGGCGATGTAGTTGGCGACATCATCCCTCCTACTCCTAATCTACCTAATTTTGGTGAATTAATTGGTGAGCGTCTTCCCGATTCTTATGACTTTAAACGTTCAGGCACACGCGCGAGCGTAGGTGTGGGCGTGGTGTGGCCAGTATATACCGCTGGTCGTACCACAACATTGACTGGATTGTCAGAGGCTCGAACACAAGAAACCGTAGCAGACGGAATATTGGATAAAAACGAGCTGTATAACACGTTGATTGAGCGTTATTTTAAAGCGCAATTGGCAATTATCGCTGCCTACTTACGTGACGATGCTTACGATACGTTGCAGCAAACCGACCATATGGCAAAGCGCTTATTTGAAGAAGGCTTTATCTCGCGTGTTGATCGTCTAGAAGCACAGTCAGCGCTGGCGAATGCCAACAGTGAAGCGGTAAACGCCAATAATGATGCCCGTCTTGCTATGATTGCGTTGCAACGTCTGCTGCGTACGGATTACCGAATTAAGCCCACCACGCCATTATTTGTCTCTAGTCGACCGCTACCTGACGTGAACTACTTTCAAGACTTAGCACTACATCATCATCCGGGATTACAAAAAGTTGCCGCGAAGCGTGCGCAAGCGCAGCAGCTCCATGCGCTGTCAGATACCGGTCATAAACCCACCGTTATGCTATACGGCTATGGTCAATTAGAAGAAAAACCCAGCTGGGTCGCTGGCGTATCAGCCAGTTGGAAGCTGTGGGGCGGACTGGATAAAACCGCAGCACTCGCATCAAGTAGCGCAAAAATCCGCCAAGCAGATTTATCAGAAATTGAAGTCAGTGATAACTTATTATTACTGGTTGAAAAGAACTGGCACGATGTTAATAATGCCCAATCTCGTTATCAAGCGCTGCAAAGCAATGTCGACTTGAGCGCAGAAGTATTACGTTTGCGGCGGTTGGGTCTACAAGAAGGCGTCAATACCACCGTAGAGGTGGTGCAGTCACAGACTCAATACCTCAAGGCGCGTACCGAACAAGCACAGGCAGCGAACAGTTATGTGCAAGCGCTTGCCGCCTTAATGCAAAGCTGCGGTACGCCATTAGCATTCAACGCTTATCTGAATGCCGCTGATATTCGGCTACCAGCGCTATATAAAGAATAATGGCTAGTAAACTCTGCCCTCTTTATCGTAATTATGATTGACCTTACTATTATTTTTGACCCTGTTATTAATACCACTATTAACGCTAATATTAAGCTTATTGCTTTAGGAATCTCATTGTCATGCATGAACCTCACCATAAATCTGACGACTTAAGCAAACCCGAAACGGCGCATAGTGAGGACGTGACTGATAATAGTGCACAGACTGATAATGATGCTAACTATACTGAATTAACAGAATCTGAAACTGAGCAACAACAGACCGCACCTGCATACATACGTGGACAACAGCGTCAGTCAAAAAATGATAAATCCGGCACAATTAAAAAAGCGATCATTGCGCTGATTATTATTAGTGTCCTTGGCATCATCGCTTATGGATTATTCAAAAGTAAGCAGAACAGCGAGCCAGAAATCATTACCTTGCAAGGACAAATGCAAATGCAGCAAACGTCCATCGCGGCAAAAGTACCGGGGCGTATTGCACAAATCTTAGTTACCGAAGGCGATGCCGTAACCGTAGGTCAGCAGCTTATTGAGATGGATTCGCCTGAGATTAATGCCAAGATTAATCAAGCACGTGCTGGCAAACAAATGGCACAAAGCCAACTGGATAAAGCCGAAAACGGAGCACGACCGCAAGAAATTGCGCAAGCAAAAGTAGCATGGCAAGCCAATAAAGCCGCTTCTGACTTAGCAGCCAATACGTATGAGCGTATCAATCGTCTGTATGAAGAAGGCTTAATGGCGCGGCAAAAGCGTGATGAAGCATTGGCGCAATCTTTAGCGACTCAAGACCAAACTGAAGCCGCGCGATTACAATATGAGCTAGCAAAAGAAGGCGCACGAGACGAGGATAAATCAGCCGCTACCGCCCAAGTTGCACAAGTAGATGCCCAACTTGATGAAGCCTTAGCCGCTAAAAAAGAAGCCAATCTAAAAAGCCCGATTGCCGGTATTGTTGATAGTGTGATTGTCAGTCCTGGTGAAGTAATCGGTCAAGGCGTGCCAATATTGACGCTAGTCGATACCAACAATCAATGGGTGGTATTAAATGTCACCGAGACTTATTTGAATCAGTTTGCGATTGGGCAGCAGTTTATCGGTACTATTCCTGCTTTATCAAGTACAGAACGCCCTTATTCTAAACAGTTTACTGTCTATGCCACCTCAACCTTGTCCGACTTTGCCACGTGGCGACCCACCAATAATGACGATGGCTTCGATGTGCGTACCTTTGAAATTAAGGCGCGCCCAACTTCTCCAGACGCACGTATTCGTTCAGGAATGAGTGTCATCGTACGCATTAATCCGCAAGTATCTCACTCTTCAACTCGCAATCCGCCAGAGTAAACCATGCGTCTGATAAAAGCCTTTGTACGTAGTGCTGCCTACGAGCGCCGTTTTTTAGCCAAAAGTCCGTGGGATTTGGCAATGGTAGTCTGGATACCACTTGCGACAGTGATACTGATTTGGTGGATATTTTCGCGAACCCAAATTACTGATTTACCTATTGGGGTCATTGACCAAGACCATAGTCCTCTTGCCAATACGCTCGTACGCTATTTAGAAGCCAGTCCTGATATTACCGTTAAGCAGCTTTATCACTCGCCAGCCGCTGCTAAGGACGCTATTTTGCAACGTGATATTTATGCAATCGTTATTATCCCACCAGATTTTTCACGTAATATTTTATCTGGCAAGCCTTCGCCATTGGTGTTACAAGTGAATGCCCAATACGGCACGCATTCGGGTATTATCCAAAAAAGCGTGCAATCCGTTGTCGGTACATTATCGGCTGGGGTTGAGATTCAGCGTTTGGTCAAACAAGGTATGGCACCCTCGCAAGCGGCAATAGCCTACTCGCCTATCGGTATTCAGCGTGTGAGCTTATTTAACGCAGCGACTAACTATCAGCAATTTTTGGCATCGACCGTCATTCCTGCATTGCTACATATTTTAGCCATGGTTATTGGCGCCACCACTATTGGACGCGAGCTACGCGATAAAAATTTAGGTCACTGGTATCGCTTTATTGCACGCAGTCGTCCTGATTTAACGGTAGAAAATGGTGATAATTGCGATAATCACACACCAAATAACAATATGCCAAATAACAAGACGCCAAATAATCCGTTAAAAAATCAATTACACGCAACACAACACGTCAGTATTTTAGTCGTACTATCAGGTTTAGCAGGTAAATATTTTTGGTCAACGCTTGCTTACAGCCTGTGGTCGGCATTGGCAATATGGCTAACCATTCAGCAGCAAGCTATTGCGAGCGCTTCTATAATAGCGACCTATTTTGGGTTAGTGATATTAATGATGCTGTCTTTTTGGTTAGGTGCTATTTTTACGTTAGGGTCATTTTCGCTGCGCACGGGTTTATCAGCTACTGGTTTTATCTCCGCGCCCTCTTATGCTTTCGCTGGGGTCACTTTTCCTTATATTGCGATTAGTGACAGCGCCAAGCATTGGTCGGATATCTTACCCTTGACCCATTATCTGAAACTGCATATCGCACAATTACAGATGCAAGCTCCGGTCGCCATATCATTGCCTATCATTTATGGCTTAACCTTAGCGACGCTCATTGCTATGCTGCTGACCGCCTTGTTGAGCAAACGTGCGTTGGCGCATCCTGAACGTTGGGGCGCACGCTAATGCCAAAATCAAATCTTGCACCACAACATACCCTCTCAGCACCGACTTTTTTTGCCAGTTTTATACAAACACTTACAGACATCTTTGTCGATAAAGGCGTGCTGTTAATGCTCATTATCGCACCCATTATCTATGGCTTTTTTTATCCGTGGCCGTATTCTACTGAAGTCGTTAATCACGTGCCTGTTGGTATTATTGACAATGATAATAGCAATCTATCACGCACCATCATTCGTTACGCCAGTGCCAGTCCACAATTGGATACACAACGTTTTATCAATGAACACGCTGCTAAAGAGGCGATGTGGTCAAACGACATTGCCGGTTATATGATTATCCCTACTGGACTTGAACGCCAAGTGCTGTCAGGGAAAGCCGCCAATGTCATTGTTCTTGGTAATGGTGGTTATTTTATTTTAAATAAAAATGTGCAGCTTGGTTTTTTGCAGGCAGTCAGCACCGTATCTGCCGGTATTGAGGTTAAAAAAAGTGTGGCACAAGGCGCGTATGCACCTACTGCTGCCAAAAACACCCAAGCCGTGCCCCTAAAAATAATGCCGTTATACAATCAAACGGAGGGCTATGGCGCTTACGTCGTGCCAGCTGTATCTATTCTTATTCTACAACAGACCTTATTAATGGCGACGGCGATGCTGATTGGTACGTGGTATGAGCAGCGCCGCCATGCGACCAGTATTCGTGGCTGGCTTGGGCGTATTATGGCGCTCAGCTTACTCAGCTTTATCATGGGCTGCTTTTATTATGGCTGGGCTTTTGAGCTCCATCATTATGCACGCGGCGAGAATATGCTGGGCAGTTTGCTATTTTTGGCGCTATTTTGCCCAACCGTGGCGACGCTTGGCTGTGTATTAGGGCTTTGGTTCCGGCAGCGTGAACGCAGCTTGCAAATATTAATTTTCAGCTCACTACCGATATTTTTTGTCAGTGGTTATCCGTGGCCAGCCGACCAACTACCTGACATACTACAAGCCGTGCGTTGGCTATTCCCCACCACTCCTGCTATCAATACCTCTGTTCAACTCAATCAAATGGGTGCATCTGTCTCGCAAGTGGCATCTGGATTTTATGTGCTTGTCGCCTTATGGTTATTTTATTTTATCTTATTATTACTTTTCAGATGGCGCACGCAACCTCAATCTAGCAGTCAAAATAAAACTGCTGGATAAGAAAAAATAGTGAATCACTTAATCATATTTTTTATTAAAAAATGAGCAAAAAAAAGCGCCTACAATATAGCAGACGCTTTTTTATTAAATTACAGTTCTAAATAGTAAGCCTTAGAATACGCGGTTAAGACCATTTAACGCTGCTACTCGATACGCTTCTGCCATCGTCGGATAGTTAAAGGTGGTATTGACAAAGTATTCAAGGGTAGCATTACACTTCATGACCGCTTGCCCAATATGAATAATTTCTGAGGCATGGTTGCCGTAGCAATGAATCCCCAAAATCTCAAGCGTCTCACGATGAAATAAGATTTTTAAGACACCAGAACGTTCACCGATAATTTGCGCACGTGCCAGATGTTTAAAGAATGCCTGACCGACTTCATAAGGGACTTTGGCATCGGTTAATTCTTGCTCGGTTTTACCAATACAAGAGATTTCAGGAATGGTATAGATGCCAGTTGGTACGCTAGACACGGGTTCCGCATCACGGTCACCAACCATAAATGCCGCCGCACAGCGCCCTTGGTCATAGGCTGCGGATGCTAATGACGGCCAACCGATAACATCACCAGCCGCATAGATATTCTCTACTTCCGTACAATAAGTATCATCTACTTTCAGCTGTCCACGGCTATTGGCGGTAAGTCCAATAGCTTCTAAATTGAGCCCTTCCGTATTTCCTGAGCGTCCATTTGACCATAAAATCGCATCAGATTTGATTTTTTTACCGCTTTTTAGATACAAGACAACATAGTCATCATAGGTTTCTAAATAGTCAATTTCTTCATTACTACGAATGACCACCCCAAATTGTCTAAAGTCATGGGCAATCGCATCGCTAATTTCGCTATCAAGATAGCTCAATAATTGATTTTGGTTGTTAATCAGGTCAACTTTATAACCAAGACCGGTAAAAATAGACGCATATTCACAGCCAATCACACCTGCACCATAAATAATGATTTTTTTGACCACATAATCCATTTGTAGGATTTTGTCAGAATCAAATACGCGTGGATGGTCAAAATCTAGAATATCAGGGCGATAAGGACGACTACCGACCGTAATAATGGCTTTATTGAAGGTGATGGTTTCAAAGGTATTTTCATCAATCTCAACACGTATCGTATGTTTATCAATGAAATTTGCCCACCCATGAATCACTTCAACTTGGTTACGCTCATAGAATCGCGTGTGGGTATTGACCTGTTGCTGAATCACTTGTCGCGCTTTAGCGAGCACGATATTTAGCGGGACTTGGTGATAGTCCATCGCTTTAGTAAACATCTGGTCACGGCGGAAGTTGATTAAGTTAAACACAGATTGACGCAATGCCTTACTTGGAATCGTACCAACGTGCGTACAGTTACCACCCACTTGCTCACGCGGATCGACCACCACCACTTTCTTACCCGATTTAGCAAGCTTCATCGCCGCTGCTTCACCGGCAGGTCCAGCACCTAATACAACAACATCATAGTCAAACTCATGCTTATCGCCTTTTAGGCGTTTTGAGTCTTTCGTAAAACTAGATTTTACGTAGATACGGGTATCATCAAGGGGATTAACTAAATCTGGATGATGCATGATGTCTTCTAAGACTTGTTCATGTGTTTGCTCTATTCGCTCGTCCTTGCTAGCGGCAGTAGTGACTTCAGGCATCGTCACTGGCGCATCGCCATTATCTGTATTTGATACAGCATCAACGTCTTCACCAATATCATTAGTTGTATCGGCTTTGATTTTTCTTCCCATTGTATCCTCTTTACTCTTTGATTTATCAGCGGGTTCATAGGTGATTATTCAATCATATACTATTAAATAGAATGAACCTTGCAAGATTCATTGGGCTATTTATATTCGTATCGATGTCATAACCACATCAGTGAATTAAAGATACCCGCCTGATAGGTGATAAATACTTCTGTAATATTGATTGCATCGATTGATAGGCGATATATTTGCTTAACCAATGCGACGCTTGAGACCTGTCATCTGTAAGATACGCGTGGCAATCTCTTCCACAGACATCTCTGAGACATCAAGGCTTGGAATCCCTTGAGAGATATAAATACCTTGTATCGCGCGCTGCTCTTGCTGACACTGCTGATAGCTTGAATAGCGGCTACCGGCACGGCGTTCCTGACGTATTTTTACCAAGCGATCGGTATCAATAATCAGCCCAAACAGTTTGTCTTTATGCTCACGTAACGCTTTTGGTAACTGATTGTCGTATAAGTCATCTTCGGTTAACGGATAGTTAGCGGCGCGAATACCAAATTGTAAGGCTAAATATAATGACGTTGGCGTTTTACCTGAACGCGAGACGCCAATCAAAATAATATCGGCAGCATTATAATGACGTGTGCGCGCCCCATCATCATTATCTAAGGCAAAATGCACCGCATCGATACGCTCTTTATAAGTCTCAGAGTCTACATTATCATGAGCATGACCCGAATGACCATCAGGCTCAATGCCGATTTCTTCAGCGATACGCCCAATTAACCCTTCATACATATCTAAGTTACAGCTATGAGCGGCATTAATCTTTTCACGAATCTCAGGATTCACAATCGTATCAAATACCAATGGCAATAGCCCATCACGCTGATACGCGATATTGATTTGTTCAACCGCATCATCAGCGCGCTCCAAGCTATCAACATAGGGCAACACACGGGTTTCAAACGGCACAGAGGCAAACTGACTCAATATAGAGCGACCCAGCGTCTCAGCAGTAATCGCCGTCCCATCAGAGATAAAAAACGCACTGCGGAGGGTTTGTGAATTATCCAAGCTTAACGCATGGTGATTTTGAATGGTGGGCTTATCTTGTTCAGGTGGATTGTTTGAGTACATAACTTGAGAACCTCGAGAGTAGCCTTTGGGTGACTTATTATTGTCTTCTACATCAGTCACTATTTATGAGTACATTATCAGCGCGCTATTTATTCAGACATCAACACACCTTTTATTAGGCGTGTTTTATCATACGTGCTTATTTTATAGCTTACATTATACTCATAATAAACGGCTAATAGGAATCAATGTTAGCATAACTGCTGAACATACATAGCAGTTCAAACCTACTGTTTCTATCCTTTCATTGATATAAATTTTTGCGCCTATTAGGGCTCTTTTAAGCGCATTTGTAAGAGCCGCTTATTTGCTTAAACAATAAAAACATTGACCTCAATGCTCCATTTTTTCAATAAACTTTGTTAATTTTCCATCATTTTCAGCTTTTTCATAAAATATTTAACTAAAGCACTCGAAATTGTCCAACTATAGCGGTATAATTGACCGTTATAATCCTTAATAAATAACCTTATTTTCTGGAGTTATCATGGCAGCGCAATCTACAGCACTCGTAATTAACCTTGATCAGTTAGGAAAAGACGACATCGAGATGGTCGGCGGCAAGAACGCTTCACTTGGTGAAATGATCAGCCACTTATCTGATTTGGGCGTTAGTGTTCCAGGCGGCTTTGCCACAACTTCAAATGCTTTTTACCGTTTTTTAAACGAAACGGGCTTATTGGATAAAATCAATAGCGAGCTTAAAACGCTTGACGTTGATGACGTTGTTAAACTTGCCGCGACGGGTAAAAAAATCCGTAACTGGATTGTTGAACAAGAATTACCAAAAGATTTAGAGCAAGCAGTGCGTGATTCATTTGCAGAAATGAGCGATGGTCAAGAAATTGCGGTTGCCGTACGTTCTTCTGCGACTGCTGAAGATTTACCAGATGCGTCATTTGCTGGTCAGCAAGAAACGTATCTAAATATTCGCGGTATTGATAACGTTCTTATTGCTATTAAAGAAGTATTTGCTTCTTTATATAATGACCGCGCGATCTCTTATCGTGTGCATAAAGGTTTTGAGCATGAAGGCGTCGCCTTGTCTGCTGCCGTACAACGTATGGTTCGTTCAGAAACTGGCGCAGCCGGCGTTATGTTCACCCTAGATACCGAAAGTGGCTTTGACCAAGTGGTCTTTATCACATCAAGCTACGGCTTGGGTGAAATGGTCGTACAGGGCGCAGTAAACCCTGATGAATTCTATATCTCAAAACAGCTACTCGCTAATGGTAAACCTGCGATTATTCGCCGTAACCTAGGTAGCAAGCAAAAGAAAATGATTTATGGCGAAGAAGGCAGCACAGCCAAATCAGTTAAAGTGGTTGATGTTGAAAAGCAAGAACGTATGCAGTTCTCTTTGACTACTGAAGAGCTGACCAATCTTGCCAAGCAAGCCGTGACCATTGAAAAACATTACGGTCAAGCGATGGATATCGAATGGGCAAAAGATGGCGATAGTAATGAAATCTTTATCGTCCAAGCCCGTCCTGAAACCGTTAAGAGCCGTCAAGACAGCAACGTGATGGAACGTTATGTCATTAATACTAAAGATGCCAAAATCTTATGCGAAGGTCGTTCAATCGGTCAGCGTATCGGCGCAGGTAAAGTACGTATCGTTAGTAACTTAAACGAGATGGATAAAGTACAAGATGGTGACGTTTTAGTTTCAGACATGACCGATCCAGATTGGGAACCGGTAATGAAGCGTGCGGCAGCAATTATCACTAATCGTGGTGGTCGTACCTGTCACGCAGCGATTATTGCGCGTGAGCTTGGTGTCCCTGCTATTGTTGGTTGTGGTAATGCCACCGAATTATTGGTTGATGGTCAAGACGTGACTGTTTCTTGTGCCGAAGGCGACACAGGCTTTATTTACGAGAGCCAAATTGATTTTGAAATACAAACCAACTCTATCGAGTCTATGCCTGAGCTTGCTTTTAAAGTCATGATGAACGTCGGTAATCCAGACCGCGCCTTCTCATTTACCCAAATGCCGAACGAAGGTATTGGTCTTGCCCGTCTTGAATTTATCATCAACCGTATGATTGGCGTGCATCCAAAAGCCTTACTAAACATGAACAGCTTACCACGCGAAGTGGCACAAGCTATTAATGAGCGCATTGCGGGTTATGCCTCACCTGTTGATTTTTATGTTGATAAGTTGGTCGAAGGTATCTCAACTTTAGCCGTTGCCTTTATGGATCAGCCTGTTATCGTGCGTATGTCTGATTTTAAATCAAACGAATACGCCAACTTGCTTGGTGGTAAATTATACGAGCCATCAGAAGAAAACCCAATGCTGGGCTTCCGTGGTGCGAGCCGTTATGTTTCTGACAACTTCCGCGATTGCTTTGAGCTTGAATGTAAAGCCCTTAAGCGCGTACGTGATACCATGGGCTTGACCAACGTTGAGATTATGATTCCGTTTGTTCGTACCGTTGATGAAGCCAAACAAGTCCTTGAATTACTTGAGAAAAATGGTCTAAAACGTGGTGAAAATGGTCTACGCGTTATTATGATGTGCGAGCTGCCAACCAACTGTTTACTTGCTGATGAGTTCCTAGAACACTTCGATGGTTTTTCAATTGGCTCAAACGACTTGACGCAATTAACCCTCGGTCTTGACCGTGACTCAGGTATCATCTCTCATTTATTCGATGAGCGTGATCTTGCGGTTAAAAAGCTATTATCAATGGCGATTGCCGCTTGTCGCAAAGCAGATAAATATATCGGCATTTGTGGTCAAGGACCTTCTGATCATCCAGATTTTGCTTACTGGTTAATGGAACAAGGTATCAGCTCAGTATCATTGAACCCTGACTCAGTGCTTGATACTTGGTTCTTCTTAGCAGGTGAAGAAGTCCAATAATGAATGATTACTCATAAGTAATCATTCATAAGCAATAAGACATTACAGTCAAATATTTTAAGAAATATTTAATAAAATATACTGTTATTGGGGTTTGTCTGCCATTCATCATTTATACTGATGAGTGACCAGCCAAACCCTAAGTTGTATATGGCGGATGCTAAAATTGCTTCTTACCTTTACTAAATGTGTTAATAAAGCACACTTGTTAATAGCAAACGTATCCTAATATAATGCAATAAGACATCACTCTCAATGAATGTAGGCAACTATGCAGATTTTCCTTGCTCGAAATAACGTACAAGCGGGTCCTTATGATGTAGATCAGCTCAATATCATGCTAGCATCTGGTGAAGTGACACTAGAGGACTTGGTATGGCATGACGGATTAGATCAATGGCAGCGTCTTGGTAACTTGACGGGTAATCAATACGCTTATCGCCCTATCAACACCTCTACACCTAACACCTCTAGCACCAACGACCATATTATTAATAATGTCACCATCTTTCCTGAAGACTCTGATGCCAATCAAAACGCAGCAAACCCTCAGGATGGCACAAAGGTATCCATTGATAGACTTTATGGAAAACCGGAACGCCCAGCTGACAATACTAAAATCGATATGACGACCAATCGTCAACAAAACCCAGCTCGTAACGTCTCCTTAAATAAATCAAATACCGCGCCCATTACTGCCAAAGATAAAATCATTGGTAATGTCGTGCTCGCGCCTATCATGTCGCGCATATTAGCAACCGCGATTAACGGTTTGCTCTATTTGTTAGCCATCATCCCGCTAGTGATGGCTTTAAGCAAAATGAATATAGACTATACTAAGTTTGAAAATATTCAGAATATGGATGCGGCTTACCAATACTCTATGAAGCTAATGGAGAACATTCCAAGCGCCACCCTAATGATGTCGCAAGCGATGATTTTTGGGTTATTTGCCTTACAGCTATTATTTATTATGCTGCGCGGTCAGTCACTTGGTAAACTGCTTACTGGTATTCGCGTTGTAGATCAAACCACCCACCGCTTACCCTCATTTATCAAGCTTATTGGTATACGCACTCTACTACTGTTTATTATTTACAACTTACTGTTTTCGTTTACCAGCTTTTTAGGTTTTATCGTGATTGCTATCCATTATTATATGGCATCTAAAAGCCCTGAAAATATCGGCTGGCATGATAAACTGGCTAAAACCTTAGTGGTAAAAGCTGATAATAGCCAATTAGCTAAACAGCCAAAATAAATGTCTACAATAAGATAAAAGTCATATCACTAGAAAAGTAGCGCTTAGCCGCTGCTTTTTTATTTGCCCTTCACTAGCATTCTATAGTTATTCAGCAATGCGTATCGATAACCCTTTGTGTTAATAGATAGTTACTGTTATAATATGGCGCTTTATAAGCTAAGCTTATTTCTCATTATTTTGAGATTAGGCTTACCTTATAGATCTCCTTGCTATTAACATAGGGTTGATAGCTACTAATCCGTAAGGAGTCCATTATGCGACATTACGAAGTGGTGTTACTTGTACACCCAGACCAAAGCGACCAAGTTGTCGGTATGGTTGAACGCTATATCAAGCTGGTTCAAGACAATAACGGCATCATCCATCGTCTAGAAGACTGGGGTCGTCGTCAATTAGCTTACCCAATCAACAAGATTCATAAAGCTCATTACGTTCTTTTCAACATTGAAACTAACGGTGAGACTTTAGCTGAGCTTGAAGAGCTGTTCCGTTATAATGACGCGATCATTCGTAGCCTAGTCATGCGCCGTGACGACGCGATCACTGAAGAGTCACAGTTAGCTAAGAATGCCGATGAAAAGCGCGCACGCAAAGCAACTACTCGTCGTCCAGACAGTCGTGAAAACGATAATGACGACAACGACCACAGTGAAGACTAATTAAAGGAGAATACTCATGGCACGTTTCTATCGCCGTCGCAAATTCTGCCGTTTCACTGCTGAAGGCATCACTCACATCGATTATAAAGATGTAGAATTGCTAAAACAGTATATCAGTGAAAATGGTAAAATCGTACCTAGCCGCATCACCGGTACGTCTACTAAATATCAGCGTCAGCTAGCCACTGCTATCAAGCAAGCTCGCTATCTTTCGCTATTACCATACACTGATAACCATCAGGGTTAACCGTTAACTAGGAATGACTCATGCAAATTATTTTGTTACAGCGTATCGTCAACCTTGGTAAACTCGGTGAAACTGTCGATGTAAAACCAGGTTACGGACGTAACTTTCTTATCCCTCTTGGCAAAGCGTTACCTGCAACTGCAGCTAACATTGAAAAGTTCGAAGCACGTCGTGCTGAACTTGAAGCTGAAGAGAAAAAAGAACTTGATGCTGCCCAAGAACGTGCTGACGCATTAACTGACGTTAATGTTATCATGCGCGCTAAATCAGGCGATGAAGGTAAATTGTTTGGTTCTATCGGTACACGCGATATCGCTGAAGCATTAACCAACTCAGGTCTAGAAGTAGATCGCGCTGAGATTAAACTTCCTGAAGGCGCGTTACGTCAAGTTGGCGAATATAATGTTGATATTCAGCTTCATCATGACGTTACTGCTACTATCTTAGTTACCATTCTTTCTGAAGATGGCGATGACCAAGTAGAAGAAGACGATAATGAAGGCGATTATTCTGAAGAGTAATCTTTAGAATATCTGATTCAATGTTAATAAAAAAGTCAGCTTATTGCTGGCTTTTTTGTGTGTAATATTTTTACTATTATAAACAAGGCATCAATAATCTTAATTGGCTAATATTAGGGCGTGTCATCAATTAGAACCGTTATTTTAGGAGAAGTTATACTAATTCTATGTTTAATAAACTGAGTTCAACCACCATGACAAGACGACATGCCCTACATGATGCCAATGGGAGTGAATTAAAGACATTCTTCCAGGTTAACCAAGTGACGTTGGTGTTACCGCCAAAGACAACCAATTTTTTGTAGAAGAAGTTCTGTACCGCTATAAGACAGGCACACCTTGGCGTGACCTACCTGAACGCTTCGGCGACTTTAGAGTCATTCATACTCGTTTTAGTCGTTGGTCAAAAAAAGGTGTGTGGGAGCAGATATTTAATCTGCTGTCTGAACAGTCAGATGATGAATACGCCATGCTAGATGCCACTATTATTAAAGCTCATCAGCACAGTACTGGAAAAAAAGGGATCAAGCCATTGGTTGTAGCCGATGTGGGCTGATGACTAAAATACATACTCGAACAGATGCATTAGGCAATCCTACTGGCTTTTATTTAACGGGTGGCGCAGCTCATGACGTATGTGGCTCAGATAAACTGCTCTATATCAGTATTACTAAAACTTGGCTTGCTGATAAGCCTTATGATGCTGATGCACGCGTCATTGAACGAATTAAATCAGTACAAGGCTATGCATTCATACCGTCCAAGTGTCACCGACTGCAGCCAAGAGACTTTGATAAACAACTTTATAAAGCACGGCACCTAATCTAGAACTTCTTTGCCAAGATTAAGCAGTATCGTGCGATTGCGACTCGCTATGATAAGTTAGCCAGTCATTTCTTGAGTGCGATTCAATTAGTTTCTTGTGTCGTTTGGCTTAATTGATGACATACCCTATATTTTTTCTGTGAATAACTTAATAAAGATGGAAAAACAATAGAATTGAAAACTTCAAATCTCTACCTACATGCTTATAACTTGCTTTATACATACTTATAGTTATGATGAAAAAGTATAGCTATTTTAAATACTGGAAGAAGAGAGATTATGCAGAATTCGTAAATTAAGATGGTGGTATTTAAATCTTTATGGTAAGCAATGGTCATGATCAGCCTATTAGTGTTCCATATATCATCTTTGCGCTGCATGTTTACCAATTTACAGTTATCAATAGATCTCTTGCAAAAGTAACATCATGACTCAGAGTAACCGTATCACTTTTAATCAGATTATTACTATGCCCGACATAAAAAAACTACTTATACAAAACAATGCAGGTTTTAAACGTTACACAGGCATCCATAAAACCACCTTGAACGCTATGTTAGCAGTGATGCAACAGTATGGGGCGTCCAAGTGAATTTAGCTTACAGGCGTAAATCATGCTAGTACTGAGCTATTATCGTGAATATCGAACGCTTTATCACATTGGTATGAACTTCGTTATTCATGAATCGTCTGCCAGTAGTATCCTTCATAAAGTAGAAGATATTCTTATTAAATTAGGTCAATTTGACTTACCTAAAATACTATCTCGAGGTAATGTTGATGATACCAACTGGCCAGCAGTCATTATAGATGCAGCCGAAAATCCCATTGAGCGTCCAAAATAACAGGGTGACCACTACAGTAAAAAAAGAAAGCAACATGACTTAAAAATATAAGTTATCGTGCGTTGGCGAACGGGTCTAATACTCGATGTTCAAACACTCAAAGGGTCTGTACATGACTTTAATCTTTACCAGCAGACCTGCCCTGATTGGCTACCTGTAAACACCAGCCACTTAGCAGAAAGAGGCTACCAAGGTATTGCAAACCTACATAATCAAGCCTTCATACCTTTTAAAAAACCAAAAGGTGGTTAACTATTAGACTGCTGTAAACAAGTAAATCAGTATTTAGCGAAGTGTCGTATTCTGGTTGAGCACAAAATAGGTCTGGCTAAGTTATTCAAAATTGTGACCCAGCGTTAACGCAATCGACGTAAGCATTATGACTTAAAAATGAGGATGTTCGCAGGGTTGGTTAATTTTGAGCTTAATCTTTGACTTTTGCAAGAGGTCTTCTAATACCTGAACCCAGTTGACCTGAGTTCAAGCTTTTTCTTTGATAAGACTATCGATTATAACGTACTACCCTCTAGAACGACGTCTGCAGAGCAATACTTGCCCCTTGATCATTGTAGTTATCACGCCACTCTCCACGATAGCCTGCGGACAGCTTCGTATTGGCGGTTGGCATATAGCTTAGACCAACACCTACAATACCAATTTCACGGCCAATCTCTTGCCCGGTAGTCGTAAAGTTCGCATTAGGCATACCAATGAAGCTGGCAGTAATATCAGAGCGGCGATCACCATTCTCTATTGCTGCTGCTAACTGGCCTGTGAGCGCTAATTTAGGCGTCAGTGCTTGTGACATTTTTACACCAGCTGTCCAGCGTAGCGATTCGTACGTATTCTCATCTACATCTAGGTTGTAAACCCCAGCACCGGTTTCACGATAACCGTCACTTTCAGCACGAGCATAATTCATTTGTGCAAATGGGGTGAAGTTACGTAACTCATTACCGATACGATGACCGATACCAAATCCTGCCTGTAGGGTATCAACAGAATAGTCAGAGCTAGCGGTGGCGTCGGTCAATATTGTAATATGACGCTGACCTTTAACATCGCTGCTACCGGCACCGGCATGGAAGTTCACCTGAGTGGCTTCACTCGCTGCGTAATTACCATACCCAAGTATTTGCCAATTCTTAGTTTTCATTTCATGATCAAGGGCACGGCTATTGCTATCGACATCACTGTCGATATAAGAGAACGCAACACCAAGGTTTAGATTGTCGTTAATGGGGCTGTCAATACCAACGATGGCACCGTAGCTACTTGCATCATAACCAGCAATACCATCTTCTTCGTCATGACTGCTGTCACTACCGATAATTTTCGCCCATACACCACGATTAGGATTGGTGAGACTGCGTTCGATAATAGCTTCCGTGGTCGCGTAGTTGCTGTCGGTGATGATCCGGTTGGTGGCACCCATCAATAGTGGCTGTAATTCATTGGCCGCTGCTGCAAGCTTTGGCTTATTAAAACTTAGCGTGTTAGTAATGAGTGCATCTGCAAGCGCACTGTTACCATTGTTGACCCTATCTTCAATTGCTTCGTCTAAGACACCGGCAAGATCTAGTGCTGCAAGCTTGAACTGATCCAAGCTAATGTTTTCGCTGAGCAGGCTATCAGACAATATATTTTCGTTATTACCCAAGCGATCGGTGGTGGATAAATCTAACATTCTAGATAGACCTAACGCAGTTTGGCTAGTTTCGCTCTCAATAGCATCCACAAAAGTGGCATCGCGCACCATTTTTAAATGCACGCTATTAGCATCGCTATAGTCGGCTACAAAGCTGACCAATGGACTGTTGTCATTAACGGCTGCAAATTTACCAGTAAGACTATTGGCGGATACGACATTATTCCATACAGGATTACCGGTTAGGACTTGTACGGCGTCTGCGGCATTCACTTGCAGCTTACCTTGACTGATATCAGCACTACCCGTCACCTTAAGTTGGCCGTAGTCGGTCAGCGTATTCAGTCCAATCGCTAATACTTCACCCTTGCGCATGTTGTAATCGCCATTTAACTGCAAGGTACCTTGGTTGATGTCGGTGTCGCCGCTCCACGCTTTAGTGGCACTGTTCATGGCCAGTTTACCACTACCCATTTTAGTGAAGTTGCCACTGCCAGTGATTCTGGCGTCATTGAATACGCTGATATCAAACTCATTGGTGTCAATAGTACCGCCACCGCTCGCAAGGTTAATGGTGTTTGCGCTGGTGAAGTTATTGAACAGTGCGGGCTGATTAGCGGCTAACTCTAAGGTGCCATTATCAAAGTTGATCACTGATAATTTAGAATCACTACCTCTGCCAATACTTCTGGTTTTAACCTGTCCGTTGTCAGTGATGTTTAAAGTGCCTTTACCTTTACCTTGATTACCCACTTGCAAACCATTAGTATTCAGTTGTGAATTGCTACCAGTAACGGTTAAGTCACCTTCACTACCGGCTAAAAACCCAAGATAAATTTCACTTGCTTGGGCTGATCCACCATCGGCAATGGTGGCGCTGCCTTTATCACCAAATCCGACGTACGCAATATTAGTATTCAGTTGTGAATTGCTACCAGTAACGGTTAAGTCACCTTCACTACCGGCTAAAAATCCAAGATAAATTTCACTTGCTTGGGCTGATCCACCATCGGCAATGGTGGCGCTGCCTTTATCACCAAATCCGACGTACGCAATATTAGTATTCAGTTGTGAATTGCTACCAGTAACGGTTAAGTCACCTTCCCCCTTGCTTTTACTACCAAGATAGATAACCTGTGATTGGATTGATCCACCGCCAGCAACCGTTGCGCTTCCTTTGCCAGTAGTTCCAACGTACAAATTATCGGTACTCAGTTGCGAATTACTACCGGTAACGGTTAAATTACCTTTACTTCCTGCTAAAAAACCAAGATAAACATCTTGAGTATGGACTGACCCACCGTCAGCAATCGTTGCGCTTCCTTTGCCTGCACGTCCGACGTACGAAGTATTAGTATTCAGTTGTGAGTTGCTACCAGTAACGGTTAAGTCACCTTCACTACCGGCTAACACACCAACATCAATAAGATTCGCTCTGACATATCCACCGTTGGCAATAGTGGCGCTGCCTTTACCGTAACGTCCAATAATCAATAACTCATCAGCATTCAATTGCGAGTTGCTACCAGTAACGATTAAATCACCTTCACCAGTGTCTTTATGCCCAAGACTAATCGTCTTCGCTTGGACAGAACTCCCGTTGGTAATGGTAGTGCTACCTTTACCGTAGTTTCCGATGCGCAAAGATTCGGTTTCCAATTGCGAATTGCTACCAGTAACCGTTAAATCACCTTTGCTACCTATATACTCACCAAGATAAACTGTATTCGCTCTGACGGATCCGCCGTTGGCAATGGTAGTACTGCCTTTACCGTAACGTCCAATAATCAATAACTCACCAGTAGTCAGTTGCGAGTTGCTACCGGTAACGATTAAACCACCTTCACCAGTGTTTTTATGCCCAAGACTAACAGTCTTCGCTTGGACAGATCCGTCGTTGGCAATGGTGGTATTGCCTTTACCGTAGTTTCCGACGCGCAAAGATTCAGTATTCAATTGCGAGTTGCTACCGGTAACCGTTAAATCACCTTTGCTACCTATATACTCACCAAGATAAACTGTATTCGCTTGTAGTTGACCACTAGTAGATATATTAAGGTTGTTATTGCTGCCCTCAGTACCTACATATAATCTATCAGCGGTTAACATACTGTTATCTTTGATTTCTAAGGCAGCGTCTCTATCCATCGTTACAGTGTTAGCTATTTCAATATTACCTTTATCAGTAACAAGTAAACGAGTTTCGCTTATCGATAATGCATTCGCTTTTACAACCGTGTTTACACCTCTGACCTCATCACCAGCAGCAGAAACGCTATAGCTGGCTCCTAGATTAGTGGTCAACCCATTATTATAAATCGCTGCTAAAGCGCTGGTGGTTGTCCCTAATGCTGATACACTGAGTATCGATAACGACAAGACACGTAGGCTAAAACCAACACGTCTATTGGTGATAGCTGAACGACCAGATGACTTACCTTGTGTTTTAGCAATCTCAGACACGCATTGATAAACACCCAACGAGCGATTAAAGACGATACGATAAATATGGTTCATAAAAATACTCTTTATTCTTGTCAGTTATTTGCCCCCCTGTTTATCAATATATTACTTAACCAATTAGTATATTGAATAATTACGGAGTTAAGGGGCATTTTATGAGTCGCAATTAAAATCAGACGTCGATTCAACAACAAAATGGATGGCTGATAGATACTTGTCTAAGGATAATGGCAAATTAAAGTGGGTAATAGTATGCTTAACAGAAGTTTATTTATCCAAATATTCACCATTATCTTTAAATATGTGCATATCAATAACATTAGTGAATCATAACTCGATCTATATCCTTATCATACTGACACTGATATTCTGCATACATTTTCTGGTATTCAAAACTCTCTTTATTGGGTGCTTGCAGTTCCGCGTTATATTTAAGATTGTAGCTAATCTCAACGATATCGCCCTCGTTAGGTAGTGCCTAAAACCTGTCTAGTTTATGGTAGATTTTTTCACCTATCGAAGTTTATTATATGAGGCCAAGCCGATTAACAGCGATTATCTCAACGATATATTGTCGCCCTATAATAGCGTCTCGTTTGTCCCATCTGTATGAAGAATGAGCGCTTCAGATGTCTGTTCGTGCTTGGCATGGTCTTGTGGATTTATCTATTGAATGTTGTACTGAGAATCCATTTTAAAATGCCACTTTGCAATGCGCTGAAACTCTCGCTTCTCTTGCCGATATTATATACCAAGAGCATCGGTTTGTGTTTTACGCTTATCGTTGCCGAAAAAAGCCTTACTATTAGCTAAATTTTCGTATTCTTTTGCAAGCTTATTCATATCCGCTTTAATATATTTTCTTTGCTGCTCTCTTATCTGTTCACATCTTTGTGTAACCAACTGATCGTATTTATGTTAGATATCCAAGGCTTGATTCACTGTCTGTCCCTCGATGATAGAAGGCTGCTTGGCGGTATTTACTTCTTTTTCATATTCAGGTGGCGGTACGGCGATCTTTTTTACCAATCGCGTCAATTTGTAACACTTCTTTTGCCTACTTGATATGCTTATCAAGCACCTTAACCATCATTGATGGTGTTCTTAAATTCTCAACCTATGCGATTGTAGTCGCCTATAGCGATTTTAATACCTTTACGCTCAATGGCTGATCCTTCCCAGCGTAATTTTTCAATAGGTAGTAAGTCTAATCTACGGTCTGCATGGCTGCGGTGGTCTATACATGCTTCAGACCATACATTTTGTAGCTGACGATTAGCAATAGTCGTCCATTCTTTGCGTAACTCTTTGAGTTCATCTTGTGCTCTAGGTAGCTCTAAGTCTTTTAACTGGATGTTTGATAGTTCCATCTGTGATTTATTAGTTAGGGCCATACGTCAATTATCTAGATAGTTCTAGTTTGCGGGTGGTTAGCAGCAAATGGGTATGGTAATTACGGTTGATACCCTTTCATCCGATTCATGTGTGAAAGCATCAACAGCAAAGCCATATTTATTGACCAAATGCCTCATCAACTTATAGACGGCTCGCGCTTTTTCTTTATTAAGCGTCTCGCAAAAGTCATCGCTAGCCCTTGTAAATCCATCATTGGAAGTCAATGAATTGGTACTTTTGTAAGAGCTCTATTACTTAGCTCATGCGGTAGATTAATGACAATTTCTCTAGCGGTACGGCTATTTTTGCGGGTCTCTGCTATCTCCGCTAAATTCCACAGTTTCGCTTGATGTGTTTTTACATTATTAGGTATGTATAACTACTTTGCTAGAACACCGTTGCGCTTACTATAGGCGTGTACATTGCAGGTGCGATCATCTTTAGCCTCAACATCAACACGGTAAGCAGCCGAAGCCGTACGTTTACTACTGCGTGATACTGGCTTAGTCAGTCGGTAATAGTTAGTAGATTACCATATTAAGACTGTCTTGTGCTTTAGTGTTTTAATTTCGAGGGTTAAGTGTAGTGTTCAACTAATTTAGGACAGCCGATAAGAGTTTTTTATTAAAGCAGTGTCTCTCTTTCTCTAGCGGTATTAAGTAATTATTAAAACGGTACGGTCTCACGGGTAGATAATAGCCTCAGATATAATCAATAATGGCGCTTTTAGTCTCACAGATATTCTTATACCCACCTTTTGGCATCCATTGTGTTTTAAAGTTTCTAAGAAAGCGTTCAGTTTGGGCGTTGTCCCATGAGCGAGGATTAGCAAAGCACTGCTTTGCCCGAGTGCAAGGCGAAAGGCTATGCAAGTAATTATTCGGCGATGGCTCATACTTTGTGTCGTACCGTCACAGTCAGCGAATATCTTACTGATGTAATGGGTTCCCTGATCGGAATGAAACACACATCATTTAGTTTCAGGCGGGTCTGATACGCCATCTGCAGCGCTACAGCCCACCAAACAACGGGCATATAAATCTAAGACCACCGCTAGATAATACCAACCGTCTTTAATGCAAATATAACTAACATTACCTGTTCAGGCTTGATTAGGCACAGTGGGGCTGAATGTGCGGTTCAATAGGTTCTCATGTGTTTTATGCGCGTCATCAGCGTACTTATATTTGTGATTTTTTAACTGACAGCTTTTAAATCCTATTTGCACCATCAGCTTACCTATCATATAGCGAGTCAGCTTGATATTATGTACATTCATTAGTATGGCAACGATACTACGAGCGCCTGCTGAGCAGTTGGAGTCGTTGAATATTTGACGGATTAACGCCTTGTACCTAACAGTGTCAAGGCTGATTGGTTTTGGCTAAATTCTATGGTAATAAATACTCTTTGTCATACTAAACAGCTTACACAGAAGGCTTTTACTGACCTGTTTGTCTTGCTCTGCAAGCTGGCGTTCAGGCTGTCCAATGTCAGCAGAGAAGAAGCCTTTTTTAAAATGTTGCACTCCATGGTAAGTCGCTTAACTTATTTGCGCAGTTCTTGTAGCTCTCGCTGCTCATCCGTTAAGGAATTACCAGGTGTAGGTACTTGGCCATTTACTTCTTGACGATATTAGCTCAGCCATTTCTGTAAGGTGGATTTGCCACATCAGCTATTTTACGGTGGTGATCAACGACTAAGCTGGTAGCTTTTAATTTGAATTCTCGGGTATATTAATTGCGTTTGTTGGTCATACTATTTTCCTTCTTTGGGTTAGTATAACCTCTTAGCAGTTGTCCAATTTTATTATGCTACTACAGTTGATGTCTTAACATCTAATACGTGAGACATGCAGGTAGTACTAAATATTTTCTGGTTATCCTTGATAAAAATGTACTTCATCAACTGTCACTGTGGGTATAGCCCTACGTCTTGCGTCACTAAAACAGTTTACTAGACTGTTTTAGTGACGTTCCTCATTCGCGAAGTACGCTGTGTTTTTAGAATGTCTCGCTCATCCTGAGCAACCTTGAGATCACGTTTAATACCTTTATTCTCCTCTATCATGGCCATGAGTTCAGGATCATATTGCTTAGTACCTATAAGCTTGCCTTCATTCGCTTTGTTTTGCCAGTTAGATAAGGTCTGCATGGTTATACATAGCTGCTTTACAGTCGCTGAAATATTACCTTTATTACTGCTATCTTTTTGATGTCCTCAGCTTTGCAAGCTGCACCGTAGATTTTGACTTTCTTAGTCATGATAAACTCCCGTTAATATACTTAGTTTACCAAATTTGGTTCTACAGTTTCTTCAGCATAGATCAGTCCGCAGGATTGGTTAATTTCGAGCTTAATATTTGACTTTTGCAAGAGGTTTACAAATATTCTAACTTTTATTTACTAATAATTGTCTAGTCTTGAGCATATTACTATATAATCATATATATTCTTTTAAGCGGATATTCAATAATTATATATATTCGTTTAAACGAATATTATTACGCTAATCAAGCGTTTATATGGATCATATTATCAATAGTTAGGTTTTCTTAATATTTCAATAAAAATATGACTAATAATGTTTTATATTTTTAAGCTTATAATAAGGGAGATGTTGCCATGGACAGACGAAATTTCCTCAAAGTTGGTTCAGGATCTTTAGCGATTGGTGCGATGGGTATGAGTGGTAATGCATCAGCTCTTATCAACTATAATCCATCTAACCAGCAGGACACACTTATAGATACTAGACTAGCTTTTATCAATGCAAAAGATCAAAGGAATACTCAATGGTGCTGGGCGGCCTGTATAGGTATGGTATTTCTTTATTATGGTTTGAACGTCTCTCAAGAAACGTTAGTTGAGCAAACTTGGGGAGGATTAGTTGACGATATAGGAACTCCTAAACAAATACTTATGAACTTAAACCATCCTTGGATGGATTTAAGAGGTCATGGCTTTTATGTTACAGGTGACTCTTATGCTGCTAATCACATAATGGCAGCTCAAGACTTATCTAATGATATGCCACTAATTATAAGTACTATGGGACACTCAATGGTATTGACTTCTCTTCGGTATGTAGGAGACCAACATGGGCGTGGTGATGTTATTGATGCTATCGTACTAGATCCTTGGGAAGATAAGGGTAGAAGGTCGCTTTCTGAACAAGAATGGTATAGCGCTGATTTTTTGACTCGTATCAGAGTACAAAGCTAGTGATAGTTGTTACTATATAATAAGTTCAAGATAAAATCGATACAGCCAATATCATAAAATAGTTTATTTAAGTTATTTTCCATCCAGCGTTGGCGTAGAAACTTAGCTTGTGCCCATTTCTTCTCGATAGGGTTTAGATTAGAGCTATAGTGTGGCAGCGATAGGATACGATGACCTTTCTTATTAGGGCGTGTTGAACATTCATAACTTCAACCAAAGATAAGCACAAGCGAGAGCTACCGTATTTTCATAACTCTGCTTGAGCTTATCAAACCTAGTGGCAACTGCTCTATAGTTTTTTAACTTAGCGAAAGCGTTTTCTACTAAATGTCGAGCCTTGTACAAGTCCCAGTCCATATGCTCGTTGGTAGACTTCGTATTCTGTTTGCGAGGAATATTATTGGCGCAACCAGCTTGCTTAATATGCGCACGTAGCGCCTCAGAATCATGACCCTTATCGGCACATACGATCACGGTGTCGCTTAAATCCATCTTATCGATTAAATCTGATGCTACCTTCACATCATGTGTGGTGCCATCTGATAAGAGAAAAGTAATAGGGTTATCATGAGCACCGCTGCTATGTTGGTGCGCTTTAATATGAGTACCATCAATAAAAACCCATTCGCAGTCTGAGTCTTTTATTAATAAAGCAAATAGCGCAATAAGCTTATTACTACGAAACCAGCGTTGGTAAGCTTTGTAGATGGTGTTAGGCTTACCAAAATACTCGGGTAAGTCACGCCAAGGGCAACCAACACGCATCCGATAAAGGATACCTTCAACTGTTTGTCTCAGATTTCCTTTGTCATAAATACTCAGTTCTAGTAAGATAGGTCTTAGTCTAGTCCAGTTTTCATCTTTGAGCATGGTGCCAGGCATAGCGAGCGTGATCTTTTGGTGTGAGAACTTAAAGATTAGACGTTCGCTATTTTTGTGGCCTATGCTGTCAATACCGTAGACATTAGCTTGGAAGACTTTGGTTACGCAGCCCGACGGTAAAAGTCAAACCATATCTGTCTTGGCGTTTTATAACTGGACATCTATTAAGAGGTTATACTAACCTAAAGAAGAACAATAGTATGACTAGCAAACGCAATGGTAATCATCCCAACCATAAGACACTTATCAAATAGAATTAAGCTGAGTGGTTTAGTTTCTGTATTAGCGTAAAGCCAACATTGCCCATGTTCAGGGGCTCTTGATTGTAGTGGTATCACCAATCTTCAGGTTGCTGACGAACTTGGTTTAAATTAGCAAACAACTCTTTGTTTAACCAATCATAACGCATCGTTCTATTATATGCGCTCAACATAATATAACACTCTTTACCTGAAAAACACTCAAAATAAAGGGCTAACAGTCTATGACGGTCAGCCCTTTATCGTTGTTTGGTGGAGATGGCGGGAGTTGAACCCGCGTCCGCCAGCATTACGCTCATGAATCTACATGTTTAGTTTCTGTCTTTGGCTTTAATCCGCACCGATCCGACAGTCAGGATGGATTGGACGATTCTCTACTTTTGAACCCAAGCGATTGAGACAATCCCTTGTGGCGATCCTACATGCGGACGCTTCAACTTAGTTGACCGACTATAGGTGATCAGCTACTAAGTAAACAGGGTTTAAGCTGCTAGAGCGTAATTTTCGTCGTTTGCGACTATAACAATATATGTTTGATTAACGAGAGGACATATACTCTCGACATGCATCATTAAGTTTCATTACCAGCGTCGAAGCCAGAACATCCCCAATTGATAGCCGCATTATATAGGAATAATGACCTACGTGACAACCCATTACTCATGGTTATTACATCACGTTACACGTTATCCTTACTTATATCATGCACCGTTTCACGATAATACTTTATTTAACCACTTTCCTATACTTTTAATTTGTGGCATACACACTTGATGCGCCATTGGATAAGTCTGACAATGAACATTGTATCCTTTAGATAATAATAGCTGCTGAGCTTGCTCACCTAGAATAACGGGCACAACGGGGTCATGAGTACCATGCTCAATCAATATTGGCATGGCTTGATTAGCAGCGCTATAATCTATATGGTCATTAGTGGCTAAATAAGTAGACAACGCCATCAAACCTGCTAAACGTTGCGGATAGCCCAATGCTACATGATAGGCGACTGCCCCACCCTGCGAAAATCCAGCAATGACAATATGCTCAGCTGCCACGCCGCGTTCTATCTCACGGGCGATTAAATCACGAATTTGTTGCGACGACTCTTCAATTTGACTGACATCAACTTTACGCTCGATACTCATCTCTAGGATATCGTACCATGCGGGCATCACCATGCCACCATTGATAGTCACTGGACGCTCGGGAGCATGAGGGAAAATAAAACGTACGGCAATATCATCTGCCAAGCCTAATTCCGGTACAACGGATTCAAAGTCATGTCCGCTAGCACCCAAGCCATGCAACCAAATAACTGCGCGTTTGATTTCTTTTTTCGTAGGATTGTGTTCGACAATAACGGCATCTAAATATTTACTCATTGGTTATCCTTTTTAAAACTTTATAGATATAAAAAAGCCCTTTGCAACTCTAAATTGAAGAGCAATAAAGGGCTAGTCATTATTAATAGATTAATAGCCTAATGCACAATAGCTGTTATAGGTGGCACAACATCAGCATTTTGCCCACGATTGCGCAGATAGTGATCTAGTAATACGATGGCAAGCATGGCTTCGGCAATAGGCGTGGCTCGTACACCAACACAAGGATCATGACGACCTTTGGTTAACATATCGACCGCTTCGCCTTGAGCATTAATACTTTTACCCGCAGTGGTGATACTAGAAGTGGGTTTGAGTGCAATACTGACGCGAATATCTTGCCCCGAAGAGATTCCGCCCAAAATACCACCCGCATGATTGGCGGTAAAGCCATCTGGTGTCATCTCATCGCGGGCGCTATGTCCAAATTGTTCAGCGACTGCCATACCATCGCCGATTTCAACGCCTTTAACGGCATTGATACTCATCATAGCATGGGCAATATCGGCATCGAGACGGTCAAAAACAGGCTCACCCAATCCGACAGGGACGCCACTGGCAATAATTTCTAAGCGCGCGCCACAGCTGGTACCTTCACGGCGCAAGCTGTCTATTAAGGTTTCAAAGCGTACAATCGCGTCTTTATCCGCACAAAAGAACGGGTTACTATTCACAAACTCCCAATCGATTTCACTAGACTCAATCTCTTTGCAATGCTCAGAACCCATTTGGGTGACATGACCACGGACTTGGACACCCAAACGCTCAAACAGGTATTTCTTAGCTATCGCGCCCGCAGCAACACGCATTGCCGTTTCGCGTGCTGAGGAACGCCCGCCGCCACGATAATCACGAAAACCGTACTTCATACTATAAGTATAGTCGGCATGACCAGGGCGAAAGGTATCTTTAATCTCGCCATAATCTTTCGATTTCTGATTGGTATTGCGAATGAGCAAACCAATTGGCGTACCCGTCGTTTTACCCTCAAAGACGCCAGAGATAATTTCCACCTCGTCAGACTCACGGCGCTGGGTTGAGTATTTTGAGCTGCCTGGTTTACGACGGTCTAAGTCGATTTGCAAGTCTTCAGCACATAATGCCAAACCAGACGGCACGCCATCGACAATAGCCATCAAGCCTGCCCCATGTGACTCACCGCAAGTGGTCACAGAAAAAAGTTTTCCAATACTATTGCCTGACATGTTTGTCCTTAAACGGGTAAAAGATATCGATTGGTATTTATTATTCGTTTTTCTATAAATAAGTAGTCATCACTCATTAGCCATGACTACTATTAAACGCTATTACTGACTATTGTCTAATAGCTGTACATAATGCGCAAATAAGTTACGGTGTGCGGTTAATTCATCAAACGTAATCGCAAATATGCCATGACCACCATTGGCAAATTTAAGCCAATCAAACTGAATATCAGGGTATGCTTGATTCAATGCCCACTCGCTATCACCAACTTCACAAATCAGTAAGCCTTCTGGACTTAAGTAATCAGCCGCTTCAAATAAAATACGATGTACCAAGTCCAGTCCATCTTGACCAGCGGCTAGCGCATGCTCAGGCTCATATAAAAACTCAGGTGGTAAGTCTGCCATAATCGCCGCATCCACGTACGGTGGATTGGTCACGATAAGCTCATATTGATGCTCAGGTGGAAGCTTGGCAAATAAGTCAGACTCAATCACATTCACTTGATGATTTAGGTCATGATGATCAACGTTGACCATTGCCACTTCCAACGCGCCTTTATCAATATCAACAGCATCAACCAATGCATCGACAAAACGCGTTGCCAGTGCAATAGCAATACAACCAGAACCGGTACACATATCCAAAATGCGCTCAGGCTGTGACAATTGCATCACCTCTAACCCATGCTCATAGAATTTTGACGCCTGCTCAGTGCCCTTTTTACCAAGTGGCTTTGCCAACTCATTGGCATCAAAATAAGGATAAAACTGCTGTTGAATCAGCTCAGCAATAGGTGAACGTGGAATTAAGACGCGTTCATCCACATAAAATGGCAAATCACAAAAATAGGCTAAATTAATCAAATAACTTAGTGGCTTACGTTCAGCAATACGCTCTTCTAACAATGCCAATACTGCCTGCTTTTCTGAGGACGTCAAACGACAGTCCAAGATTTGCTCATCAGCCGACCAATCTAGCGATAAAGAATGCATGACAATGGCTGAGGCTTCAGCGAATTCGTCGGTTGTTCCTTGCGCTACCACTACCTCATAATTGCGCAATTGCGTGACACCAAAGCGGATAAAATCGCGAATACTAAATAACTGCTCACGAGCTTCCTCGAGTTCTGCATGCAAATTAGCAAATTGGGTATGCTCAGTGAGCAATCCAGTCTCGTCCGATGCTGAGTCACTATCTAAATCAACATCAAATTCATGCGAATCATGACCGCTAAAATATTGATTCTGAAAATCTTCTGCACTGATAGTCTGGTGTTCTGACATAACTCACCTTATTGATTACATGCTCATTGGTTACATGCTAATTGGTTAATTAAAATACGGTTAGCGCATTATAGACATAAACGTTATGCAGCGCCAATAACTGTAGAATTTACTTTAAGACTTACTCAAATATTTACTTGAATAAAAGCTACTTTTATCCTATTACGAGGACTTCATACGGCACTTATTCGCTCGCTGTATGACCTTATTCAAAACTTACTAAATCAAGCCTGACGCAATATTGCAGATAGAGCATAACCCAATCATTGCCAAATTGTATTCGATACGTCAGCAACTCATACTTAACGTTATATCACTACAAAAAGATGTATCAAAAATTTGCGAAGCGCCCGAATTATGCGCATAATAGCCCCATTATAACCTTCAACTGTGACTCAATATGATGAAAATAAAGCCACTTATTATTTCTATGTCAATCACTGCCTTGAGTGCTACTATCAGCATCAGCGCTCTTGCCGCACCTATTGATAGTAATCGCACTTTACCAGTGCGCACTGTAAACAATCTACCTAGTCTAGCTGTAAAAACTAGCCTTGAAATTCAGGAAAATCGTAACCGCTCAACAACCAGTAGTAGCGCTGCTATAGCCAAACCTGCGAATAAGCCTAAACTTGCCGCTGATAATATGAGCGTTGAAGAGTTAACGCGCAAAGACGGACAGTCTGATGACATCAGTGGCGGTCAAGTGGTCGCTGATCCGAGCAGCTCCGCATCTTTTAACTCAGCTGATTCACAGGGTTTTGCATTACCTGATGCCGGACAACTTCAAGATGCCAGCAACGACGCTGCCATCAAAAGTATCGCCGATATCGATGGTAAAAAACACACAACGCTGAATCTCTCAAGCTATGCCAAGCAAGTAAATGAGGCGACGTGGACGCCGAACATGAACGTCAACTCAGCAATGACCATCAAAATGCAAGCCTTGCTGGATTGGAATCATGCTTCTCCGGGCGCGATTGATGGCGGTTGGGGTATGAACAGCAAAAAAGCCTTGATTAACTTTCAAAATATGAGAGGCTTGCCAGCAACCGGTAAAATGGATCAAGCAACATGGGATGCCCTTAATAAGAACATTCCTGCTAATAAGCCCGTTTTGGTGACTTACACTTTGACTGATGAAGATATCAATACTAATTTTGCGGTGACTCCAGCAGGCGCAGAAGAAAAGTCTAAGATGAAAGGTTTGTATTATCAAGATATCAAAGAGATGCTGGGTGAACGCTTCCATATGGACGTACGCTACCTTGATAAGTTAAATAAAAATAAAGGCTATAAAGCAGGCGAGACGATTACCGTCCTTAACACGCGTGCGCCGCTAAAAGAACGCATCACTCGTGTGGTCGCTAGTAAAGCAGATAAAACGCTATACGCCTATAATGGTGACAAACTGGTCGCCACCTATCCAACCACAGTCGGTAGTGACAGCACGCCATCACCGCAAGGCACCTTTAAAATCGTGAATAAAGTAAAAATGCCTTGGTATAAAGCCACCGTTGGTGAAGGCGATCAGAAAAAAGTACACATGCTACCACCAGGTCCAAATAGCCCCGTTGGTGTAGTATGGATGGGATTGTCTAAACCTTCTTATGGTCTACACGGTTCACCTAAACCTGAAGGCATTAGCCGCCAAGCATCAGCAGGCTGCGTCCGCTTGACCAACTGGGACGTACTAGAAGTGTATGCCAATATCGAAAATGGCGCGACAGTTGAGCTAAAATAGTGACTGTCGTTTAAATATATTTTTATAATCAAAAAAAAGACCTTTTAAAAGGTCTTTTTTGCGTTTAAATCATTAATGATTATGCGCCAAATGTATCAATAAACGATGCCTTAAACTTTATAACCTTCCTCATTGCCGGTAATACTGCCCACTTTTTTGGTGAAAAACAACCCAACAGGAATAGAGATTAATATACCAACCGCCACTGCCATTTGTATATGTGGAATTTGGTTAAATGGAGATAACAGTGCTGTAATCATCAACACACCAGTGATAACGGTTGCTGCTATTGAATAGATGACAGAGAATAGTGGCCAGTTCATGATGTAATCCTCATATTATGTGTGGGTATAACACCTTTATACGCTATATCCATACCAATAGTAAGCCTTTCTTGTAGACGCGTTGGCTATTTATAGTGACTGACTTTCGTTTAAAACCATGATAATATTATGGAGTTAGTTGAGGTCCTGCAAAAATCGTCGATTTCTCTAGTTTATTATCCCTCCTTTTCGTATTTCTCTCCTTTTCGTATTTCTCTTCTTAATGTCCTCATAAATGCTATCACGCCACCGATACGCGTTATTCAAAATACTTATTCAATAAATGTTAGGTTTTTATTCATTTATCCTTACAATAGAGTCTTACTTTTATTTTCTTGATAAAGACCTATTGCCATGCCATTACCTTCTGCAAAAGACAATCAAAATGGTCAAAATCACATTGCTACGCCTGAAAGCAATGCTACTGATTCTGTGTCAAGTACGGGAGAGGCAGAAGATATGAATCAAAAAATTGATAATGCCAATAACGATAATGATGCAGAAACTGCAGAAACACAGATGCCTGAACCTAAGATAACCCTAACGTCACCAAGCCCCGATATTGCCATCGCTACGTTAGAGACCCCAAATCCTGAAACCCAAATCGCTATCAAAGTGCTCAACTCAGAACCTCAACACGAAAATAATAGCGACCTTCAGCTTGAGGATGCCAGTCAGCCTGAAGAAGTGGTGGTTAAAGAAAATCTTTATACAGCGTCACCCACTAACGACGCAGCTCAAGATACCGCTTCTCAAGATATTGATGAAGAGAATGAAACACCAAAAACAGCAATCCTCGAAAAAGAGGAAGAAAAAGTAGTAGAAAAAATAATAGAAAAAAAAGAAGCCAAACTTGAGTCGTATAAGCAGTTCGTAGCGGAACAATTCAACCATAAAAAAATAGATTATCCTGAAGTACGGATTTCCATTGAAGCCAATGCGCTACCAAGCAAAATGTACTTTGTGATGAACTTTCTGTCCGCCATTATTGCCAGTTATGGACTGATTGCCAATTCAGTAGCAGTAGTTATTGGGGCGATGCTCGTTGCCATGATGCTAGGACCGATTACGGGGGTTGCACTAGCGATTATTGATTATCGAATGCCGTTGCTGCGTAAGTCGCTATTTACCGTTGCGGCAGGCATATCTTTGGTCATATTTGTAGGCTATATCGTTGGTTGGTTACATCAAGGCGAGCCGCTTACTGCTGAAGTTCTCTCACGTACTCAGCCAACCTCTATGGATCTTATGATAGCGCTTGCTGGCGGTACAGCGGGTGCTTATGCCATGGTCTCCCCCAATCTTTCTGTAGCCGTCGTTGGGGTTGCAGTTGCTACCGCTTTGGTACCACCACTAGCCGCAAGTGGTATTTTATTTGCCAATGGCGAGGGGCAACTTGGTTTGGGGGCGCTACTATTGGCCATTACGAATATTATTGCGATTCAATTTACCAATGCGATGGTGTTATGGTTTTTAGGTTTTAGGCGTTTGGTTGATGACGATTATAAATCAAATACCTTTTTCACCTTTCTGCGACGTAATGCGGTCACTGTATTATTATTGATTGGTTTGGGTGTTTATCTCACGATCAATTTAAACACCAGTGCTCGGCAGCAGACTTTTGAGAATCATGTTAAACAGACGATTAGTAGTTACTTTGAAAGCAAGGGTAATGTACTGACCAATACACAATTTGACAAAGCAGATGGCAAGCAGATTATTCGTGCCGTTATTCGTGGAGAAACAACGCCTAGCGCTTATGATGTGCAGCAGATTGAGGCGTCAATTACTCAAGATATACATGATAATTTTCCCAACTACTTACCTATTAAGCTACAGCTACAATATCTTCCCGTACAAGTCATCGAATCCAATCCGCTGATACAAGATAAGCTCGATAAGACGGATGCGAATATTTTAACCAATTAGATTATAGAGTCCACTATTTTTCAGAATAGCTAACTTACAGTACTTACTCATAATATTTACTTTCAATACTTACTCTTAATACTTACTTACCATGCTGAATAATACCCACCCAAGCATATCGTTTGCCAAGAGCTTAGCCGAGTGTGCTAAAATCGCTGGCAAAATTATTTTATTTACTTCTCATTCATTCTATCCGCCAGTAAGGAGCCGCTGTGAGCCAGCCATTTCGCTCAGCCGATATTCGCCAAGCCTTTATAAATTTTTTTATAAGCAAGCAGCATACCCCAGTTCCATCATCAAGTCTGATTCCGCATAATGACCCGACGCTATTATTTACCAATGCGGGTATGAATCAGTTCAAAGAGACCTTTTTGGGTATGGAACCTCGCGACTATACGCGTGCCGTGACCTCACAAAAGTGTGTGCGCGCTGGTGGTAAGCATAATGACTTGGATAATGTTGGCTATACCGCCCGCCATCATACTTTTTTTGAGATGCTCGGTAATTTCTCTTTCGGTGACTACTTTAAGCAAGCAGGTATCGCCTATATTTGGGAGTTCTTAACCGCTGACAATTGGTTGGCAATTGATAAAACGCGTTTGTACGTGACCATTTATCATACTGACGATGAAGCCTTTGATATTTGGCACAACGAAATCGGCTTGCCAGCAGAACGTATTATTCGTATTGGCGATAATAAAGGCACACCATACGCCTCGGATAACTTCTGGACGATGGGTGATACCGGTCCTTGTGGTCCTTGTACCGAAGTATTTTATGACCACGGTGCCGATATCGAAGGTGGATTACCCGGTACACCTGAAGAAGATGGCGACCGCTATATTGAGATTTGGAACTGCGTGTTTATGCAGTTTAATCGCCAAAAAGACGGTACGATGTTGCCACTACCGGCACCAAGTGTTGATACTGGTATGGGACTTGAGCGTATAAGCGCCATCATGCAAGGCGTTCACGGCAATTATCAAATCGACTTATTTACCCATTTGATGGATGCGGCTGCTAAGATTTTAGGCATTAATAATGAGCAACAATCATCGTTAAAAGTGATTGCCGATCATATCCGTGCGGTATCATTTTTGATTGCTGATGGCGTGATGCCAGGCAACGAAGGTCGTGGCTATGTGCTGCGCCGTATTATTCGTCGTGCAGTGCGTCATGGTAATAAGCTTGGCGCAGAAAGCGATTTCTTTTATCAAATGGTTGCGCCATTAGTAGCAGAGATGGGCACGGCTTATCCTGAACTTGTCGCCAAACAAAGCGTAATTGAAAACGCCATTCAAAAAGAAGAAACCCAATTTGCTAAAACCTTGGCTCAAGGTTTACGTTTATTAGCTACTGAGCTTGAAGGTTTACAAGATGGCGATGTATTGTCAGGTGAAGCAGCATTTAAGTTATATGATACTTACGGCTTCCCTGTTGATTTGACCGCAGATATTACGCGTGAGCGCGGTATTCGTATCGATGAAGCCGAGTTTGATGAACACATGCAAGCGCAACGTGAGCGCGCGCGTGATGCCGGAAAATTTGACGTTGATTATAGCAGTGTCATTCAAGTCGAGACGCCAACGACCTTTATTGGCTATGAGCAATTGCATGACGATAATGTCAATATCGTTGCGCTTTATCAAGACGGTAAAGCGGTTGATAGCTTAGCTGAAGGGATGGAAGGCGTTATTGTTCTTGACCGTACGCCATTTTATGCTGAAGGTGGCGGACAAGTCGGTGAGCTTGGCGAAATTCGCAGTGCGTCTGGTGTGTTCGAAGTGCAAGATACCAAAAAATCAGGGCAAGCGATTATTCATTATGGTGTCGTCACCATGGGCGAAATAAATGCCAAGCAAGTGGCTGATGCGCAAGTGCTGTCTAGTATTCGCTCGGCAAGTGCCAAAAATCACTCTGCGACGCATTTATTGCACGCAGCTTTACGTCAAGTATTGGGCAGCGACGTGACCCAAAAAGGCTCGTTGGTATCAAGTGAAGTCCTGCGTTTTGACTTTTCTTATGATAAGCCTGTTAGCCCTGCCGAACTCAGCAAAATTGAACGCTTAGTTAATGAGCAAATTCAAGCCAATGCCCCTGCTTGTATCGAAAATATGTCTATTGATAAAGCGATGGATAAAGGCGCCATGGCATTGTTTGGTGAAAAATACGGTAGCGATGTTCGCGTTCTAACCATGGGTACGGATGTTATCGTTGATGGTAAGCAGCAGCCATTCTCGATTGAGCTGTGTGGCGGTTTGCATGTGCAGCGTACGGGTGATATTGGACTGTTAAAAATTACTAGCGAGGGCGGTATTGCCGCAGGTATTCGCCGCATTGAAGCCGTGACTGGCATGAATGCGGTAAAATATATTCAACAAAGCGAGCAGCAATTGAGCGAACTTGCAGGACAACTTAAAGTAAAACGCCCAGAAGTTGCCCAGCGCGTACGCACCATGAGCGATAAACAGCGTGATCTTGAAAAACAACTTGAACGCTTAGAGCAAAAAATCGCCAGTGCCCAAGCCGCCAATTTACTTGACGACGTACAGACTATCGCGGGTACACCCGTCTTAATCAGCACTTTATCCGGTGTCGATGGTAAGTCTATTCGTACGCTTATGGACGATATTAAATCGAAACTACCTGATAGCATTATTGTTCTCATTGGTGATAAAGATGAACAATTGGCACTAGCGGCAAGTGTGGCGAAATCTGTGATGGCTCGCGTCAAAGCCGGTGACATCATTCGTCATTTGGCAGGTGAGCTTGGTGGTAAAGGCGGCGGTAAGCCTGACTACGCGCAAGGCGGTGCATCAAAAGGAGATAATAGCGTCACCGTTATCAGTGCCCTACCTGCTTGGTTAGAGAGTCAACTTGGTTAAGCAGTTAAATGGTTATTGCTAAAAACACCAGTCTACGCGATACCATTGGTTATGATCCTCATAACCAATTACCATCTATTTAGCTCGTGTCTTGTCTTAAATTTATAGTGCAAATATGGTATAACGTGTAACGGTTAGCAAGAACGGCAATACAGCAGAGCATTCTACAAAACCACTTATTTTATAATCGTTATATTTTTTATAGTTAGGCTTTATCTTCATACACTCAATCAATAATGACATTCGTTTTGCTTGATGCTGAGCGAGAGCCTTTGATAATAATAGGTACATTTTATGGCGTTAATAGTACAAAAATACGGCGGCACCTCAATGGGCAGTATCGACCGTATCAAAAATGTCGCTAAGCGGGTGAAACGCTGGCATGATAACGGTCATCAAATTGTCGTTGTTGTTTCTGCTATGAGCGGCGAGACCAACCGTCTTATCGACTTGGCACGCCAAATCAGCAGCCAGCCTGATCCACGTGAATATGACCAAATGGTGTCAACCGGTGAGCAAGTATCCATCTCACTGCTCGCCATGGCGATTAAAGAACTGGGTGTTGGCGCACAGTCTTTTACTGGTCGCCAAGTTGCCATTAAAACTGACAGCGCGCATAATAAAGCCCGTATCGAGTCTATTGAAGATAAAAATATTCGTGAGCAATTAGACGCCGGTAATGTGGTTATCGTTGCAGGCTTTCAAGGTATAGATGAGCAAGGCAATGCGACCACTTTAGGTCGTGGCGGTTCTGATACCACTGGTGTTGCGATTGCAGCAGCATTGGGTGCGGATGAATGTCAGATTTATACTGATGTCGATGGCGTTTATACCACTGATCCACGGGTCACTTCAAAAGCCAAAAAACTTGAAAAGATTACTTTTGAAGAAATGCTAGAGATGGCGAGTTTGGGCTCAAAGATTTTGCAAATTCGCTCGGTAGAGTTTGCAGGTAAATATGGCGTACCGTTACGCGTGTTGTCTAGCTTTGATGAAGACAATGACGGCAGCTTTGATCAAGACTTTCAAGACAATGTCGGCACCCTAATTACGATAGACGAAGGAGACAACATGGAACAGGCAATCATCTCAGGTATCGCCTTTAATCGCGATGAAGCAAAAATTGTGGTACGCGATGTGCCTGATCACCCTGGTATTGCGTCGGCAATTTTAAGCCCTATCGGTCGCGCAAATATCGAAATTGATATGATAGTCCAAAACCTATCGACCAATGGCATGACTGATTTTAGCTTCACCGTCAATCGCTCTGACATGGAAAAAACCATGAAAGTGTTGAATGAAGAAGTAAAAGACGAGATTGGTGCTAAAGAAGTGATCGGTAACAGTGATGTCGTTAAAGTATCATTGGTTGGCGTTGGCATGCGCTCACACGCAGGTGTTGCTAGCTTGATGTTCCAAACATTGGCTGAAAACAATATCAATATCCAAATGATATCAACCAGCGAAATCAAAGTATCAGTGCTTATCCAAGAGCAATATTTAGAAAAAGCGGTTAAATCACTGCATACTGCTTTTGGTCTTGACCGCGTAGACGGTGACACTAAAGTTGCTGGACAATAATTTATAACAGTCTTGATTAATAACCGTCTTTATTGATAACAATCGTTAGTGATAAAAGCGGTAAGTTATAAATCCTTTGATGTATAGAAGCTTTAATTGGTAAAGCATATAGTTTATCAAAACCGTTATTCACAATATTTGGCCATTACTGATTTAATAGGGTCTTCTACGACCCTATTTTTTTACCTTTTATTTGCCTTTTAGTTGCTGCTCTTAGTATTTACCGCGCAGTTTTGTGAAAAGCCGTGACAGTCTCTATGCTGGCACTTATAATGATTCGTTCATTTGGGCTAAATGAATTTACCTATTATCATCACTATTCACCGCATCTAGGTGATTTTCCTAGCTATCGGATTTTTATAGATAAACAATTTTATCTTAGAAAACCTACAAGTCGCATGAATAAGTGATATCCTGCAACTGAGATATAATCTAATGAGTAATAACTTGTTGATGCGACATAAGGAGTGTGACGCATGTTAATTTTGACACGCCGCGTGGGCGAAACCTTAATGATTGGTGACGAGGTCAGTGTGACTGTCCTAGGCGTTAAAGGCAATCAGGTACGAATTGGTGTGAATGCGCCAAAAGATATTGCGGTACATCGTGAAGAGATTTATCAGCGTATTCAACACGAGCGGTCGGTACAGTCGCAAATGCAACATCTTGAACAAGGCAACTTTGCGCCTTCATTCGATGACGAAGACTATTTTAACCGCTAAGCCGTCATCCTTAACATTTAATCACTAAGCATCTATTCAGCATAAATTATTTTCTGCTTTTGCTACTTGCTTTGAGGTCATTTATTTATGAGTCTCCGCCAATCAGACGTTTCGGCTTTACTCAATGGTTTGAATAAAAAAGCCATTGGTTTCAAGGATGTTATCAGCTTTATTGATGACTTTTATCATTATGTTCCTGTGCCCTTTGTCAATGGCATGGTGCACAATGCTGCTGGCGAAAATGAAGGCAGTGCCAAGATTTTTGGTTTTGCCAAACATCATGGTCTCAATCAGCTGGACACCTTAAAGCTATTCGGTGAGCATTATGCACACGTGCAAGCAACACCAAATGGTGTCGATCATGCCAATATTCGTAATTTTTTACATTGGGGTTGGCAAGGGTTTTTGATGCAAAATAACCCTTTAACTGAGCTTTGAAGCATTGACACGACTGCCATTTAATCGACTGTAAAATACGATAAAAAAGCCACACTATTCAGATAGCGTGGCTTTTTTTATCGTAATAAATAATCACTATTACATCTTTCTGATTCATCAACGTCTTATTTATTAGACATTGTTTATTACATACCGTTTATAAAACATTATTTATCACGAAATTTTACGGGTTGAATAGCGCCTTTCGGATTTGGCATATTGGGATAATGATGTTCATGTTCAACATCGCATTCCTCGCCAACGATAGAGCCATCACTTTTTATGGGTTTATGAATATAGCCAGTGCGTTCAGACGGGGATAGATGTTCATGCTCCCAAATCATAACCGCTTGCATACAAGTTTCGCGCTGTTCGGCAGTTAATTTACGACCATCAGACCATTTACTCAGTTCAATAGCCATACGAAATTTCTCAACCACTTCAGGCGTTAGTGTTGCTAATATCGTCTCTTTATCCATCCTATCTACACTCCTCTACCTTGTGTTTAGCATTTTTTATGCTATCAATTAAATAGTGAACGTTCAATTTTTTATCGTCAAATGCTTGTCGTGAATTCGTCGTTGTTAATCATTCATTTTCAATAATATCATCATCGGTATCCAGACTGAACTCTTCAGCATGTACGTTCCAGTGCAGCTTGGTGCGGCAAGCCTCATAGAAGTCAAAACCTGGTGGGTGTAATAAGGTCAATTTATCAGGATGTTTACGAATATATAAGCGCTGATTTTGCTCAAGTGGCATGCCTTGTTTACCATCTGCACTGACCATCGGCTGCGTACGATTGTCCTCATGAATACGAATGCTAATGTCGCTATTACCACTCACTACAATGGGTCGACTCGATAACGTATGCGGATGCATCGGTACCAGACATATCGCATCCATACTCGGATGGATAATAGGACCACCACCGGATAGTGCATAAGCCGTTGAGCCGGTAGGAGTAGCGACAATCAAGCCATCACTATGTTGACGATAAACATCATGACCGTCAATTTTCATTTGAAAATCGATCATATGTACGGACTTGCCTGCGTGGAGTACGATGTCATTGAGTGCCATATCGGCATGGATAATCTGCTCCCCTTCCCGAATCTCCATTGCCAATAAAAATCGATAATCCAGCTGATAGTCACCCATCAATACTTGACGCAGTTTAAAATCAACCTCGTCAGGATTAACATCGGCTAAAAATCCAAGGCGACCACGGTTGACACCCAGTACAGGCACGCGATAAGGTGCTAACGCTTCCGCAGCGTGCAATATTGACCCATCACCACCAACGACAATGACTAAGTCACAAATCTCGCCAATTAAACTGCGCTCAACGATTTTGACTTTTTCTATTTCAGTAAGGTCTAAGGTTGGTACGTTGGCAGTTTCTACATCCATAATCAGCGTCAGACCCATCTCATTGACAGTTTGGGCAACTCTAGTAAGACTTTGGATAACGCTGCGTTTTCCTGCCCGCCCCATGAGACCAATACGACGAAAGGCGGGGTTTTTGATGGCATGCAACAGTTCTGATTCATGTAAGGGTGGCAATCTTTCTGACTGCGCTGAGTTTTCCATAAAATGACTCGGTATGGCTTTAAAAAGGGCTTTAAAATACGGGACAATGATAACGATAATTGGCTGCTTAAACTAGCATGTTTTAGCGATTATCGTTGTTAACTGTCGTAATTGACCCCATGTACTTTCTATTATGCACTGCTTTCAGACGCATAAACGTCGCTACTTAACATGACTCTCTATATTAGTAAGCTAGCATCTATCTTAAGACGCTAAGCTTTGAGTATCATCACGCAAACACAATTGACAATAATGGCGTTTTTGCTAGAGTAGTCGACATCTATCACATTAACATTTTATTTATATTTTTATTGAGGACACTTCTATGGCTAATCCTATTGTCAGTCGCGCAGAGCTTGCGATTGGTGGCACGCCGATGACCGTCAAAGGCGTAATACAAAAGACCAGTTTATTACTTGGGTTATCTGCCCTGACTGGTGTGGGCTTTTTCTTTTATGCGCTTATGGCAGGTCTGTCGCAAGGTTTTATTACAATGGCAGCCTTTGGCAGTATGTTCGCCGCATTTGGCTTGGCAATGTTTATCACTTTTAAACCACACAAAGCCAAAACTTTTGCAGTGCCTTATGCACTATTAGAAGGTATTTTCTTAGGCGGTATCTCACTATTTTTCATGAGAATGTATCCAAGCGTGCCCGTTACTGCAATGTGTGCAACCTTTGTGACCGCAGCGGTTATGCTGGGCTTATACCGTTCTGGACTGGTTAAAGTGACTGCGAAATTTCGCTCAATCGTTACCTCAGCCCTGATTGCTATTATGTTGGTTTATGTCGCGCAGTGGATATTGTCGCTAGCCTTTGGCTCAAGCCTACCGTTCTTATTTGAAGGCGGCATGATTTCTATTGGCTTTAGCTTATTCGTAATTCTTATCGCTTCTTTCACGCTGTTAATGGACTTTGATAACATTGATCGTGGCGTTGCAGCAGGGGTTTCTGAAGACTATGAATGGTTATTCAGCATCGGTATTCTTGCTACACTCGTATGGATGTATATTGAATTTATGCGTCTGCTAAGCTATCTACAAGATTAATTTATAAGCTTTTATCACTGCTGATGGATGATGAAAAATAAAAACCGTCTGTTGCAAATAGCGACAGACGGTTTTTTACGTTTCAGTTATTGATATTAAAACAAACTAAGCCCGTTTTAAACGTAGTGCATTGAGCACCACGATTAAAGAGCTAAGTGACATACCAATGGCGGCAAGCCACGGTGGCACATAACCAAACACGGCGGGTATAAGGACACTAAAATTATAGCCCAGTGCCCAGCGGAAGTTTTGTTTGATAATACATTCTGTTTTATTAGCGATACGTTTAGCGGCGTAAATGGCTTCAATTTGACCGTTAAGGATAATACTATCGCTTGATACCTGCGCCAAATCAGCAGCACCTGCAATGGAGGTTGACACATCAGCAGCAGCTAAAACGGGGGCATCATTAATGCCATCACCAACCATAAGTACCACTGCGCCCTGCGCTTGTAATTGCTGAATATGGTTCACTTTATCTGTGGGTGATAATCCGTTATATGCCGACTGCATCCCTAAAGAATCTGCAAGTGTAAGCGCTTGTGGGCTTGGGTCGCCGGTTAGCATTATTGAGTCAATACCGAGTGCTTTAAGTTTATCTAGCATCGGTTTTGCCGTATCACGCACCTTATCATTAAAGTAAAAACAAGCCAACGCTTGCCATGAAGCAGACTGTTTTTGGCAAGATGATGTTTGACAAGGCAAGGTTTGATAAGATAATACCACCGCCGAGCTGGCACGATGGGTATCTAAGTCAATATTTAACTTATGACTGCCCTGACTGTCTAAAGCAAAATTCACATGACCGATTCGATATAACACCCCATCAATCAGCGCCTCTACGCCACCTGCGGGATAGTGCTGTAAATGTTGAGTAGCAGGTAAATGCAACTGATAGGCTGCTGTAAGCAGTGCATGCGCAATCGGATGCCGGCTGCCAACTTCTAGAGCAGCTGCAATGGATAACACCTTATCTTTTTGGTCAGTGACGTCCGATATAGCGTTAATGGGCGCTAATAACTCAATATCTAATAAATTGGGCTTACCATAAGTCAGCGTTCCTGTCTTATCAAAAGCAACATGGGTAATCTCTGCTAAGGTTTGCAGCGTATGACCGCGAGTAGTCAAAAAGCCATAGCTCGCCAAACGATTGGTCGCAACGGTTAAAGCAATAGGCGTGGCGAGCGAGAGCGCACAAGGACAAGTGGCGACTAATACCGCGACGGTCGCCCACAGCGCTTGGCTTGGGTCTACAATATACCAACCCACAAACACCAATACCGATAATACCAAAATTCGGGCGACAAACCAGCGAGCCAGCTTATCCGCCTGCTGCGCTAGTTTTGGTTTTTCACTCATTGCACGGTTCATGAGCCTATCAATCAGACCAATCTGACTGTCTTCCGTCAGTGCGGTCACCAGCATTACAAAGGGCTGACTGTCATTCTGTGAACCACCGACAATATAATCCCCTTCATTTTTGAGGATTAAATCGCCCTCGCCTGTTAATAAACTTTGGGATACGGTGGCAGTTTTACTGAGCAAAATACCATCACTGATAATTTCAGCACCGGCATCAATCATAATGATGTCGCCAACTTGCAGGCTTTGCGCGGTTACCATTTTTTTTTGTTCTATACTTAGATTTTGTTCAGTAGTCGGTTGTTGTACTGAAGACTGCATTTTCGGATTGGCTTTCTGCTGCCATTCTTTGGCAATACGCGTCGTCATTTGTAGCGTGCCAGCGTCCATACTTTGCATAAAATCGGGTGAAAACTTTGGTGTGGCTGTGCTTGATGTAGCCGTGCTTAGAACGTCACTTTGAGTGTTTAGCACATTAGGAATAACTGCGGGAGATTCATTATTATCAGACGATTTTAAATGCTGTAAAATTAACTCAGCCGCGGCTTTATCTTCCGCAATTTTTTGTACTAAAATAGGTTCAACGACGACCAAATCATTCGCCATCGTTGCCGCTTTTAGACGTGCATTGTGCTCAATATAACGCCCTGCCAATAAAAAGAAAATAAACATACTGACCGAATCGTAATAGGTCTGACCATGTCCAGTAATAGTCGCGTAAAGACTGGCGAAAAAAGTAAAAATCAGCGCGATACTAACCGGTACATCCATATTAACTTGGCGCGCGCGAATCGCTGACCATGCCGAGGTAAAAAATGGCACACCCGCATAAAAGAACACTGGAATACTAACAAATAACGATACCCAACGTAAAAAATCACGCTGCATTATCAACATGTCACTATATTCACCAAAATAGAGCGCCACGGCATACATCATCGCTTGCATCGCCCCAAGCGCAGCAATACCCAGTCGTAACAGCATTTTATTGGTATGTTTTGCCAACATCGCTTCGTGGGTATCTTGCCGATACGGCTTGGCTTCATAACCGAGAGCATTAATCACCGCTAAGATACGGCTAATCGGCAATTTGCTTTCGTCCCACACCACACGCATACGCTGATTGGTCAAGTTCACCTGACATTTACTAATGCCCTCGATTTCATATAACCGCGACTCAATTAACCACGTACACGCCGCACAGCGCAAGTTATTAACGGACAACTCCGCCACCGATAGACCGTCCTGTGCATAGACAAATTGCGATTTTATTTCATCGTGGTCATAGGCTTCTAGACGGTTCAACTGCGTGGGCAAACTTGCTGTGCGGTTAATCTCTGAGCGATCAAGATAATATTGCTCAAGTCCAGCCTCCACGATGCTTTGTGACGCGAGCTGACAACCCATACAGCACATCTCACGCGATATTCCCAATACCTTCGTATGAAAAGGTGGTCGTGGCACGGGGTCACCGCAATGAAAACATTGTCCTGCTGGTGGTAGCACCAAGCCTTGAGTAATAGAGTGAGCGTCGTAATGAGCGGCGGTAGATGACAAGGCGCTGGACATGGCAGATATAATTTCCTTTAGACAGGCTTGCTTGGAACAACTCTAAGCTTAAAATAAACAAAGCAACGTGAACTTATAGGCTGCTCAGTCAACTCATGTATAGAAAAATCAGCAATAATTATTATCAAAACTAGGTAATAAGCAGATGAATCATTAGGTTATATGGTACTGAGCCATCAGATTAAAAGCCTAAAAAGGTGGCATATAGATGGTTGATAGTGAATACATTTAGTATACACCTTCCCCGCTTGGCTTTAATGAATCAAGACGTCGATGATGATAGATTGAAAATCTTGTCAATTTGCGTCATTATGGAACAGTTTTTTTATGTCAAAATGGTGCGTTATCAGTGCAAAAATCCCCTTCTACTCTATCACAGTATCCTAAGTCTGCCGTAAATACCCTACCGTCGCAGCAGCGTGGGCTTGTGTTTAGCAGTATTTTATTAATTATTGTCATCGTTGGCATGGTTTTATTGGCGCTGTATTTGGTCAAGCTTGATCGTACCATTACCAATAAGTTCGAGGGTAAACGCTGGGATATTCCAGCAAAGGTGTACTCACAGCCGCTTGAACTCTATCAAGACGCCAAAGTAAACGATAGCACCATTAAAACGTGGCTTGAGCTGCTCAATTACCGCAGCAATAAATTTCATGAGCGCACGGGTACTTTTTATAAGTCAGGCAATGATTACATTATTCATACACGTGGTTTTACCTATAGCGCCAGTGATGTTGATAAAGAACAAGTTATCAAGATGACCATCGTGGATAATAAGATTAAGTCGATTCAAAGCACCCAACAAAATGCATCAGGAATTATTCGACTTGAGCCGGTAAGTATTGGCGGTATTTATCCCGATAATAATGAAGATCGCTTGGTCGTTTCATTAGAAGACGTGCCGCAGCCGCTGATTGATGCGCTGATTGCTACTGAAGATCGTGGTTTTTATGAACATAAAGGGGTTTCGGTACGTGGTATCGGTCGCGCTGTCCTGAATAACTTTACAGGGGGCGCTCGACAAGGTGGCTCGACCATTACGCAGCAGCTGATTAAGAACTTTTACCTCAACTCTGACCGCACGATTAAACGTAAAGCGAATGAGGCAATAATGGCAGTGCTCCTTGAGCTGCATTATAGCAAAGATCAGATTTTGCAGGCTTATCTCAACGAGATTTACTTGGGTCAAAACGGCAATCGCTCCATTAATGGTTTTGGCTTGGCTTCAGAGTTTTATTTCGACCAGCCACTTAGTGAGTTGCGTATCGATCAGCAAGCTTTATTGGTGGGTATGGCAAAAGGACCGAGCGTCTACAATCCACGCCGCCATCCAGAAGCCGCTAAAACACGCCGTAATATTGTACTGAATAATATGCTGACTATAGGCACACTTTCGCAAAAAGACTATGATACGGCTATCGCTAAGCCACTCAGCGTTATTGATAAACCTGCGGACGGTAAAAGCCGTTTTCCTGACTTTTTAGATATTGTCAAACGTGAGCTTAATGACGTTTATTATTCAGATGACCTCAAAAATGAAGGTCTCATTATTATCAGTACGCTGGACCCTATTACCCAAATGGCAGCGGATAAATCTGTTTCCAGCAAACTTAACGAGCTACGTCGTACGAGCAGCAAAACCAAGGAGTTACAAGGCGCATTGGTTAGTGCCAACCCTGAAACTGGCGAGCTGGTTGCTGTGGTAGGCAGTGGTAGCGAATTTACTGGCTTTAATCGTGCTGTCGATGCCAAACGCCAAGTGGGTTCATTATTAAAACCGGTCATTTATATGACCGCGTTAGAAAGTGGTCGTTATAATTTGGCAAGCTCTATAGATGATTCACCGATTACGGTTAATCTAAGCGATGGTACCGACTGGACGCCTAAAAACTATGACGGGCGCGATCATGGTCAGGTATCTTTCACCACCGCAATTGCCCAATCGTATAACCAAAGTGCCGTGCGCTTAGGCATGGAGTTTGGCATTGATACTTTTACCAAACAGTTACGCCGCTTAGGGGTTGAAGAAAAAATTCCTAACTATCCTTCCGTATTATTAGGTTCAGTCAATCTTAGCCCGATGGATATGCTTGGTGTTTATCAAGTTTTTGCCACTGGTGGTTTTCGCACACCCATTCATAGTATTCGTACGGTCATTGATGATAAAGGGCGTATTCTACAACGTACAGGGCTGAACACTCAGCGCAGTATCCCACCTGAGACCAACTACTTGACCAACTATGCTTTGCAGCAAGTGGTCAAAACTGGTACGGCTAGACGCATTGAATCGCTTGGTAGCGACCTTAATTTAGCGGGTAAAACTGGTACAACTAATGACTACCGTGATGCTTGGTTCGCAGGCTATAGCGGTAACTATGTCAGCGTGGTTTGGGTCGGGCGTGATGACAACAAACCGATTGGTTTAAGTGGTGGCACAGGGGCATTACCGGTATGGGTTGACTATATGAGCCGTCTTAAGTTAACGCCCGTATCGATGCCGAAACCTGAAGGAATTGAATGGTTATGGCTTGAAAATAACTCTGGTAAACTGTCTAATGAGCGCTGCCCTGATGCGCGCTATCTGCCAGTCATGTCGGCATACTTACCACAAGAAACTAGTAGTTGTGCGACTGACTTGTACCAGCAAGACCGTGCTCGTGAACAAATGCAGTGGCAAAGTCAGCAAGATGATATCAATCAACAGCGCCGCCGTGAGGGTTTAGATATTCCGAATAATGAAGTCATTGATGAGCAAAATAGTAATGATGACATGAACGAAAGTATTGGCAAAGTGTTTAAACGTGCTATTGACTTGTTCAAGAGCCAGTAAGTAGCATTTTTTAAATTTAGACAAGGGGCTTGAGATGACGTTGTTTATGCAACTCTCTAAAACGATGTTTATCAGCAGCATGATAATCGGCACACTCAGCCTAACTGCCTGTGAAACGGTACCGATAGCAGCGATGTCTACTACAACGACGTCTACTAATAGTATCAAAACGTCTGTCACTCAAGTTCCTGTCACTAAAGTCATTGTTAGTTCAGAAAATATGAGTCCAAAAAATGTCGTTTCAAAAAATGCGACTTCAGAATATATGATTACCGAAGATGACTATGTCGACGAAGATGAGGCACAGCACTACCCTCTTGAACCTTATATCATACCTAAGCTGCCAACGTCTTCAGACCGCATAACACAACAAGCACCTGCTGTGCCTTCTCACCATGATGAAAAAATACAGCAACCTGTACCTCCCTCTTATCAGGATTTATTAGAACGCGCACGCCAAAAATCACAACAGCCGACTCATGCTACTACCTCGAATAATAGCAGCTTGCCAGCATTTCAAAAACTAATGCAAACCGGTATGAGTCAACTACAAGCAGGGGACTTAACTGCTGCAGAAAGTAGCTTTACTCGTGCTCAACGTCTCGTGCCTCAGTCGTCAGCGGTATATTTTTATTTGGCACAAGTGGCGCTTAAAAAGAATCAGCCGCATAAAGCGGAAGCCATGGCACGACGCGGTCTCAGTTTCTCGACAGATACCAATCAGCGTCGTGCTTTATGGCAGCTTGTATTGCGCTCAGGGCAACTACAGAACAATGCACGCGTTATTAAAGAGGCGCAGCAAGCTCTACGTTAGAGACTCAAGTAGTCATTTTTTAGCAGCAATTATTTTAATTTTTCAAAAATAAGCACTACCTATCAATAATAAGTACTGCATAATAACTATTATTTATCCCAATTTTTATTTATTTTAACTTAAGGTTATCGTTATGGCATGGCAACAACTGCACCTACAATGTGAAAAAGCAAATGTTGATTTCGCAGAAGCACTCTTATTAGAAGCGGGTGCATTATCTATCTCGCTAGATGATGCCGGAGATCAGCCGTTATTTGAGCCGTTACCTGGGGAATCGCCGCTGTGGGATGAGGTAATCTTGGTAGGGCTTTTTGATGCCACGACAGATATTGGTAGCCGACAAGCGGTTGAGCAATTGAGTCACGATATTGCCGCGCAAGTACACGCCAGTCGTACGTGGGTGACGTCGGTCGATGATAAAGACTGGGAACGTGAATGGATGTCGCATTACAACCCGATTGAATGCGCCAATAATCTATGGATTGTCCCAAATTGGCTGACACCGCCTAATCCTGAGGCGACCAATATTATTATGGATCCAGGTTTGGCATTTGGAACCGGCTATCATGCCACGACCCGCTTGTGCCTTGACTGGCTGACAGAGCAGGATTTAACCGATAAAGTGGTGATTGATTATGGTTGCGGCTCCGGTATTCTTGGGGTTGCAGCGTTATTATTAGGCGCGCGACACGTCTATGCCGTAGATATTGACCCGCAAGCGGTACTGGCTACTAACCAAAACGCGGCACGCAATCATGTTGAAGGTAAGCTACAAGCTTTCTTACCTGAAGAATTCAATGCTTATTGCGCTCAAAATAATGTTGCGCCAGTTGATACTATTGTCGCCAATATTTTAGCAAAACCACTCATTGGTCTTGCCCCTTATTTTGCCACATTAATTGCACCAAAAGGTCGTATTGTGCTGGCAGGATTAATTGAATCGCAGACTGAGCAAGTCACCGATGCTTACAGCCCTTACTTTGCACTCGATGCCAAGCACGCTTTCACGGCACAAGAAGACCAACATTGGCAGCGTTTATCAGGCACATTTACAGGCTAGCAACATGAAATTACATCTGTTACGATATCGTATCAGTATTAATCTAAACTTATGCCGTGTCGCTCTACCTGTAAAAGCTCTAAGTAAGCATATGAGGGTATCGGTCGGTCGTTAATTGACCGAACATCGGCATAGCTACCCCGTATATTTGGATATAAATCTATGACCACGACCAGAAAAATTCAGTGTCCGCATTGTCATGCTTCTTTTAATGTACCGAACGCGCCATTAAATCAAGCTGCCGTTAAAGGGCGCTGTGGTCATTGTCAGCAGATTTTTTTAGTCAATGAAAATAGCGTTGTTTCTGCGCCTACGCAGCTATCATCCACGGCTGAAACAACGCCTGCCCCTAACTCACCAACCAATCATCAGCAAAAAATACTTCTGAATGACAAGACCGTGACCGATAACGTTAAACCGTCAACCACGTCTAAAAAGACAGATAGTGATGTCGACACTAACATCCTTATTTATGACGATATGGAAATGGATGAGACTTCTGATTCCATTGACGGCTATGGCTCACTTGATGAGATGGACGCTTGGCTAACCCAATCAGATGCCCCACCTACCCTTGCTATTGATGCCGAATTAACAGGCATAACAGATAACACAGACACGCTTGATACTCTAATCTTACCAAGTACTGGTCATAGTCAACCCGCTATAGACACCTCTATAAGCTCAGCCGATGCCAATGATATTCATGCCAGTGTAGGTGCTAGCAGTGGCAATCACACCAGCGAAAATGCTTGGCTCGAAACGCTGTTAGAAGAACAAAACCAAGAACAAGATGAACCCACTACCTCAAGCGTAAGCCAGCCAGATAATACTGACTTGACCCAGCTCCTAACAAATATCGGCGTTAAAGCGATTGACGAAGAAACCTTCAATCAAGCACGTGCCAGCAAAATCCAAGAACAAGGACAATCGTCATCACTGTATCATCATCACTCTATTGCCAAGGGCTTATGGCTAGCGGGCTGCTTGGTAATGCTACTATTGCTATCAGCGCAATATGTTATTTTCAATATAGACACTTTGGTGAAAAATCCAACGGTAGCGGCGTGGCTACAGACTATTTGCTCTAGTACGGCCTGTCGTTTACCGCATGCGGATATTAGCGCTCTTACAGTCAATAATATCTCTTATAGAACCAGCCAAGTCACAGCAGCATCTACATTTAGTGATATTCAAGCGAATTTAGTCAATGAAAGCACGCAATCACAGCTATTTCCTAGTCTTAAAGTAAGTGTTCATGGTAAAAATGACATCATTGGAGAATTTATCGCACAACCAAAGGACTACTTATCAAGCACAGAAAGCCAGCTTGCTGGTGAGCGTAGTAAGTCAGTGATGTTTACTGTTCCTGTGCGTGCCAAGCAAATTAGCCAAGTAATAATTAGTCCTATTTATTAATGCATGCATGATTGATCGATGGATTAATACTGATAGCTCAAAGTGTTAACTCATTTAGAATTTTTTGATAGTGATAAGCAAGATTAGCAACAGCTCAACCTCATCAATGATTATTTGAATACTGACTCTCAATTGTTAATGGTAAGGACTTCACCTTATGACCTATCCTACGCGCTCATCTGCCAACCATTTTGCTCATAACGCTGACCCGTCAAATGACTATAACAGCGTAGAGCATTTTTATGATTTAAAAACGCAACACTCAATCATGCCAATGGAAGAGCAGATGACTGAATTTTCAAGCTATCATTCACAGCCTATTGCAGCGTCTGATGCCCAAGCGCCATTACGAGTGCATGTTGAGCGCGTGGTACGTGAGTATTTTGCCACATTGGGTGATGAGCTACCGACAGACTTATATGACTTAATTTTAAGAGAAATAGAGCTGCCGCTATTGACCGTTACTCTTGAGCAAACACGCGGTAATCAAACCAAATGTGCGCAAATTTTAGGGCTTAATCGCGGCACATTACGTAAAAAACTTAAAACGTATCATTTAATGTCGTAGTATTCTTTGGTTTTGCTATAAACCAGCGTAGAATTTTGTGTAAAGTATCCAAATGTTTTATGATAGCGCACATTAATTTTTAAATATCAGTCTTTATACTGATAATATGAGTTCTACGCGGCAATTCATGACGACACTTTATCATGACTATAATTGTCATTACTATCTTGCCAGACGGTTACGTCAGGCTTTTTTATGGAATTGATTTATGGGTACCACACCTCTTGCATTACTCTCAGTCTCAGACAAATCCGGCATTGTTGAATTTGCACAAGGTTTGATTGGTTCAGGATTTGGCTTACTGTCTACTGGCGGCACGTATCGTCTGCTCAAAGAACATGATGTTGCGGTCACCGAGGTGTCTGACTATACGGGCTTTCCTGAGATGATGGATGGTCGCGTCAAAACCCTACACCCAAAAATTCATGGTGGTATTTTAGGTCGCCGTGGGATTGATGATGAGGTAATGAGCGAACATGCTATTGATCGTATTGACTTGGTCGTGGTCAATCTTTATCCGTTTGCTGAGACCATTGCCCGTGCTGATGTGACGATGAATGAGGCTATCGAAAATATCGATATTGGTGGTCCTACGATGGTACGTGCCGCCGCTAAAAACCATGCGCATGTGGGTATCGTTACGGATTCAGCTGATTATCCGCGCGTGCTTAGTGCATTAGCTGACGGCACTGAGCTGAGTGCCGCTTTACGCTATGATTTAGCGGTCAAAGCCTTTGAACATACCGCCCAATACGACGGTATGATTGCCAATTTCTTGGGCAGTCGCGTGAATGAAACACAACAGCCAGAAGATTTTTCACGCACGCTAAATTTACAGCTTGTTAAGGTAGAAGACCTACGTTACGGTGAGAACCCGCATCAAAAAGCAGCGTTTTATGTCGACAGTCATACTGCGCAAAATCCACAAGCATCTATTGCCACTGCCAAGCAGCTACAAGGTAAGGCTTTATCTTATAACAATATCGCTGATACCGATGCCGCCCTTGAATGTGTCAAAGCCTTTACGGCACCTGCTTGTGTGATTGTCAAACATGCCAACCCATGTGGCGTGGCGATTGATAACGACCAAGTTGCCGCCTACCGTACCGCCTTTAGCACCGACCCTGAGTCATCATTTGGTGGCATTATTGCTTTTAACCGTCAGTTAACGCTTGCTGCCGCAAAAGCCATTATTGACAATCAGTTTGTCGAAGTGATTATCGCACCAAGTCTTGAAGATGGCGTATTGGAAGCAACGGCTAGTAAGAAAAACGTACGGGTTCTAATTTGCGGTGAGCTACCGGCACCAACTGAGCGCTTAACGCAGCTTGATTATAAACGCGTTAATGGCGGTCTTTTGGTACAAGAGCAAGATTTAGCCATTATCGGTGCTGCTGACTTAAAAGTGGTGACTGATGTGCAACCCACAGAAGCACAAATGGCAGACCTACTATTTAGCTGGAATGTAGCAAAATACGTCAAATCTAATGCCATTGTCTATGCTAAAAATCAGCGTACGATTGGTGTTGGCGCAGGTCAAATGAGCCGTGTCAACTCAGCGCGTATCGCAGCGATTAAAGCGGAACATGCAGGATTAGTTACTGAAGGTGCAGTCATGGCATCTGATGCCTTCTTCCCATTCCGTGATGGTATTGATAATGCAGCCGAAGTGGGTATTTCTGCGATTATTCAACCCGGTGGCTCAATGCGTGATGATGAAACCATCGCTGCGGCAAATGAGCATGGTATCGCCATGGTATTCACGGGTATGCGTCATTTCCGTCATTAATTTAACCCTTAATAATTAGTCATAAATTGTCAATAAAAAAAGCCACTGTCATTGATACAGTGGCTTTTTTTATTGCTATTTTTTGCTATGATTTTAATTAATGAATGATAAAGTAGCGTTACCTAATGAACGCTACAAGCTCTAACGACCGCGTGCGCCCGCCATATTTGCTTCATTAATTTCAACCTTATAGACCGAACGCAGATAATCTAAATAATCCTGTAGCTGATCCTGCCCTAAGTTATCACGAATAATGGCTGCCGTTTGCGACTTCTCTACAGCAGATAACTGTGATTGCTGCTGGGTTTTGATCGCGTCACCTACGATAACGGTTGCGCCCATTTCCGTCTCGCTCGCCAACGCCATCACGCTATTAGCAGGTGCTTGCTTGCTAAATGCCAAGCCACGCTCTTTTTCTGTTAATAATGGCGTTTGACGATTGACCTCACCCAATGCTTGAAACTTCACAGACTGCGCATTAATATCAGCCGCCGTTTTGATACCAGCCGCTAATTGCTTGGCATCTTTCAGCGCCAACGCACTGGCTTGTTTCTGACGTAATATCTGAGTAATCTGTGGGGTAGCAGCCGCTAAAGTCAGCGTTTTAGTCGGACGATAATTACTTGGTTGTATCCAAGCGATACCGTTACCAACCTCAATGCCCGTGGTCACTGCTTGGTCTTGTACAGTAAACTCATCAAACGCCTGTTTGATGACGGCAGGTTGCGCTAGCACTGAGGTATTGTTCTCTTTACGATAATCTTTAATTCGTTTAAGCGGTATATTTTCTTGCTGCGCAATATCTGAGATACTAAAACCATCTGCCGCTAAGTCATTAATAGCTGTAACTTTATCAGCATAAAGTGATTGACGCTTATACTCTTTGGCTTTAGCCGTCAGCTCTGCACGCATACTCTCTAAGCTCGGTGCTTTACTACCATTATCTTCGGTCACGGTAAATATCTGATAACCAAAACTGGTCTTGATAGGTGCGGTGACATCCCCAACACTTAAACCACTTAATGCTTTTTCAACTACAGCGGCGTCTTTGCCAAATACGGATGGATTAAAGCTACCAATAGCACCGCCACTTGCTCCTGATGGATCATCAGATTCTTTTTTGGCAATAGCGGCAAATGCTTCGCCTTTAGCAAGACGTGCTTTTATTTGTTCTGCTTTTGCTTTAGCGTTATTACCTGTTAATAAGATTTGACTGATTTTGCGTTCATCAACTACGGCAAGCCCTTGTTTAAAGGATTCATACTGTTGTTTTAACTCTTCAGGCGTCACACTATCGACTTTTATCAGCGCAGGGCTGAGCTCGATATACGCCAAATCAACCATCGCATCACTTTTTAGGCGGTCTTTATTAGTATCATAATAGGCTTGCACATCGGCTTTGGTCAATTTTACTTGTTGCTGATAGTCTTGCCAATTGAAACGATGTACCCAAACATTGCGTGCTTCTAGTTGTAAATCAATCAGTTGATTCACCGCTTTCATCGGATAAATTGCGGTACTGACAATACTAGCATTGAGCTGATCCAGACTCAGCTGATTACGGAACTCTGCAAATAGTTGGTCTTTAGTCATGCCACGCTGACGCAAGAAATTTGAAAATTGTTCATTAGAAAACTCACCGTTTTCATCTTTAAAGATCGCTTCTTGGCGTAACAGGCGGTTAATCGTATCATCAGATACGGTCATTCCAAGCTTACCTGCTTGCTGCTCCAATAAAGTACGATCAATCAGACCTTTGAGCACTTGCTCATGCAGCACATCTTCATTTAATAAACTGGCATCATCAAGTTGGTCTAAAACCTCAGAGCGCCGACCATTGACTGCCGTTTGATACTCTGACAATCCCACACTTGCCTCACCTACTTGAGCGATTTGGTTGGGATCAACGCCACTTTGAAAGTAGCTTTCGATACCCAGTAGAGCAAGTGGCGATAGGCATAGAATCAATAAAATGCGACCAGGCCAGCTTTTTAAAAAATCGCGCAATTTATCCATAATTATTTCTGCTTATTAACCTATATTGATTAAAAACCATTGCAATACAATCAGTGTGGGCAATGGTAAAGTGAAGGATGTCAGTGCTTTATAACAGCCAGAGCTTTAAAATAGCCAAACACGGCTTATGTGAGCCAACTGGCTATGCGCGCCCTATGATACGTGAATTTTAGTCTAGACTCAAAATATTCACACTATCGACCGCATATATTTTATATAACAAAAAAGCACCCAAAATAAGGTGCTTTTTTATCACTACATTACTGACAGTCAGTAACGAGCTAGCAAGTCAATAGCGGCTTAGTTCAAGCGCTCTTTTAAGTTTTTACCGGCTTTAAAGCTTGGCACTTTGCTTGCTGGAATAGCAAGTTCTTCGCCAGTTTTAGGGTTACGACCAGTGCGAGCTTTACGATCTTTTACACTGAAGGTACCAAAACCAACTAATGAGATACTTTCGCCTGCTTCTAAAGCTTCACCGATACTTTCCATAACGGCATTTAAAGATTCACCAGCTTGGGTTTTGTTTAGACCACTTTTTTCTGCGATGCTATCAATTAATTCTGACTTATTCATAAAAATTCCTTCAAGTTTAAGGGCTAAAATAAACGCTAATGTCAGGCATTGTATCGCTCTCATATGATTTAAGCAATAAAAACAACTTTCGACTCACGTATTGACGGGTTACACATTATTAACGCCTTTATATCAAGGCTGCATAAGGAGCGCAAGCGATTTTACACTTTTAAGCGCCCTGAACTACGTATTTAACACTTAACATTACGTAAATCACCTGTAATTTGCTATTTATCGTACTATAGCTATATATTTGTCGGCAGCAACCCGCAATTTGGTGCATCATTTCTTAATAGCGCAACAATTTGCTAACTGACACAGATAGGTGTTAGTTTTTATGATGGAAACCTATTAACTATGAGCTATCCTAATTAGGCACTGCGCCATCTTAACGATACGCTATGTTAATAATTATGCCCTATGTTAATTATGCTCTATGATGGTCATCTTGAAACATCAGATGACCTTGTAGTCTACGTTAAGGCAATAAGAATTCATGAGTTTTCTTATGTCTATTTTTAAATTCTCACTTGCCCAATAAAATGGATTATCTACATGAAGCGTTCTACGTTGTCTCACTCTCTTCTTAATATCATTCTGGTGTTCATTGAGTCAGCATTGACGCTACTGCTACGCTTGGACCCTGAGCTACGCAAAGCGGCTTATCCACTCGCCAAACAAGACACCGTTGTCTGTCTGCGTATGTACCTACCGCATGTAGAAGTTTTTGCGACATTTAGTTTTAAAGGCGTGTTGCTCGATGCTAATTTGCCTGCGGGGCGCACTGAGCCCGACGTCATTATTAATGCCTATAGCATTCAAGTCTTAAATGCGCTCACCACACATGATGCTGAAACCACTGATAAGTTACAAATGCGCGGGGATTCTGCCCAAGTACAACTGGTCAAGCATTTCATTATGCAGATGGGTTTTGGTAGTTTGATTCAGAGTGTTATCAAAAGATTTAAAGGCGGTAAAGGTAAACCCAAAGCTAGCGATGCTGAAAGGGAAGTAAAAAATAATAACTACAAATTACGCATCACTGAACAACAAACCCAAATCAATACCCTCACTATTAAAAACCGTGAACTTGAAATGACTGTTAAAGAACTACAGAGCAAGCAAAAATTATTTATGATAACGGCGGTCGTTGCAACCATCATTGCTATCGGCGCTATTATTACCTTATTAATGAATTAATAATCATCACGTTGGTTTAAGACACTTTGTTTAAAACACGTTTATGAATGATTGTTTTTATCAATAACCGTGTTAAATGAGATTAACTGTTTAACACCAATTCAATCTTGACTAAATTAGTCAGGATTGAGTATAATGGCTTTATCGCAGCACACATACAGTTAGCCACCTGTTATTTAATAGCGATGACTTTCGTCTTAGGTACGCATCCATTTCTATATATTTCATTAGATATAAGATACATACTCTAAGCTCGTTATTAACTTTGGTTTATTACTGGACAGTTTGGAGAGGTTTTATGCGCTTAACAACTCGAGGAAGATATGCGGTTACCGCATTGCTGGATTTGGCTCTACAAACCAGCCAACATGATAGTGCTGTTTCCTTATCCGATATTGCTAAGCGGCAATCAATCTCAATATCCTATCTTGAACAGTTATTTTCAAAACTGCGTAAGCGCGGCCTAGTCACCAGTATTCGCGGTGCAGCAGGTGGCTATCGTCTAGCCAAGCCATTAGATCAGATTGACGTGATGAGTATCATCTCAGCCGTTGATGAATCGGTCAACGCCATGCAATGTGAAGGACGTGGCGACTGCCAAGGCGGTACGATGTGTTTGACCCATGATTTATGGTGTGCGCTGTCCAATCATATTGAGCAGTACTTGAAAAATATTACATTAGCACAATTATTAAATATGGAAAATGTGCAGTTCATATCAGAACGTCAGCAACTTCCTTCCATAAAAGATATTAATACTATTACCTTATCGACCAGCGAGGCAAACCCAGCATGAGCCAACATAACAAACTTATTTACCTAGATTATGCCGCCACTACGCCAGTAGCCAAGTCGGTCGCCGCTAAAATGAGCGAATACCTGACGGTAGATGGCATTTTTGGTAACCCAGCATCACGTTCACATGGGTATGGTTGGCAGGCTGAGGAAGCGGTTGAAACCGCGCGTCAACAAGTCGCTGAAGTCATCAATGCTGATCCTCGAGAAATTGTTTTCACTTCAGGTGCAACTGAGTCTGATAATCTTGCTATTAAAGGTGCCGCGCATTTTTATCAGTCGCGTGGTAAACATATCATTACCAGTAAAATCGAACATAAAGCAGTACTTGATACCTGCCGCGAGCTTGAGCAAGAAGGATTTGAGATTACTTATCTTGAGCCACAACCAAGCACAGGTTTAATTTTACCTGAACAAGTGAAAGCGGCATTACGCGAAGATACTATTTTAGTATCCTTGATGATGGTAAATAACGAACTTGGTACATTAACCGACGTTGCCGCTATCGGTGAAATTACACGTGAAGCTGGCGTAATTTTCCATGTAGATGGTGCGCAATCAGTTGGCAAAGTAAAAATTGACCTTGAGACTACTAAAATTGATTTAATGAGCTTTTCTGGTCATAAAGCCTATGGTCCTAAAGGCATCGGTGCTTTATTTGTCAGCCGTAAACCTCGCGTCCGCCTAAAAGCTGAGCAACATGGCGGTGGTCATGAGCGTGGTATGCGTTCAGGTACTTTACCTACGCATCAAATCGTCGGTCTTGGTGCGGCATTTAAATTAGCTAATGAGCGCTATGAAGAAGACCATGCGCATGCGGCAAAACTACGCCAAAAATTATGGGACGGTTTGCAAGATATCGAAGAGATTTATCTTAACGGTGACTTAGAACATAGCGTACCTAATATTGTGAATATCAGCTTTAACTTCGTTGAAGGCGAATCACTCATGATGTCGCTAAAAGACTTGGCGGTATCTTCAGGTTCAGCCTGTACTTCAGCCACTCTTGAGCCATCTTATGTGCTACGTGCTATCGGTCGCCCCGATGAATTGGCGCATAGTTCTATCCGCTTTAGCTTTGGTCGTTACACCACTGAAGAAGATATTGATACCGTTATCAAACAAATGCATGAAGCCGTTGACAAATTACGTGCCCTATCGCCACTTTGGGATATGTATCAAGAAGGCGTTGATTTAGATTCAGTAGAATGGTCTGAACATTAAAACAAAATACTACTGAGACTAGATACTCAGTAATAAGCAAAATTTCGCAATATAATTATTAAACTATTCATCAGACAATTATATATTAAGTGTTTGACCCCAATTATCGATGAGTGCAGAGAAGATATAAACACTCATCATCTAACTAGGAGAAAACTCATGGCCTATAGTGACCAAGTTATTGACCATTACGAAAACCCGCGTAACGTTGGCAATCTTGATAAAAATGCCAAAAACGTTGGTACTGGTATGGTCGGTGCCCCAGCCTGTGGCGATGTAATGCGTTTGCAAATTCAAGTTGATGATAATGGTATCATTGAAGATGCACGCTTTAAAACGTACGGTTGTGGTTCAGCTATTGCCTCAAGCTCACTGGTAACAGAGTGGCTAAAAGGTAAAAGCTTGGAACAAGCCGGTGAAATTAAAAATAGTCATATCGCTGAAGAATTGGCATTACCACCTGTAAAAGTGCATTGCTCAGTATTGGCTGAAGATGCTATTAAAGCGGCTATCAGTGACTATAAAGGTAAACACAGCGCTGCAGAAGCAACGAGCTAAACCCTTTAGCGTGTTAGTTGTGTCGTGGTAGCAGTGTACTAAAAAGCGCCCACGCTAAAAGGTGACAATGACTCTACTGTAATTGTCACCTTTTATTTTATAGACATTGCTAGCAATATTTTTAGTGATTTCAAATTTTTAAATATACGTTATTAGTAGGCGGTTTTTTAGAAAATATTGTCGTATTAGTGGCAATCAATAGGAGTTGGCATGATTGAAATGACAGAACGCGCCGCTCAGCATGTTCGAGACTTTTTGGACAATCGCGGCAAAGGTGCAGGCATCAGAGTGGGTATTCGTACAGCAGGTTGTTCAGGCTTAGCCTACGTTTTAGAGTTCGTTGACACGCCCGATGATAATGATACACGTTTTGATAGTCATAACGTGAGCATCTTTATTGATCCTAAGAGCTTGGTTTATTTAGATGGCTTGTTAATGGATTATGAAAAGGAAGGTTTAAACGAAGGCTTTAAGTTTACCAACCCGAATCAAAAAGGCGAATGTGGCTGCGGTGAATCATTTACGGTATAAATGCGTCTTAGCGATAGACGTTTAACAGGTCGTTGATAGACACAATAAAAACAGAATGTAAGGCGTATGATATGACAGATATCACCCCAGAAGCGCAGTTTGACAACTTCTTTGCATTATTTGAGCAGCCTGTACAATTTGAACTACTTCAAGACAGTCTTGATCAACGCTTACGTCTATTACAAAAGCGCTATCATCCTGATAACGCTGTAAATAATCTTACTGATAACGTAAAAGCTGAGCAAGCATCTGCTCTGATTAACCAAGCATACCAGACGTTAAGTGCGCCAGACAGCCGCGCCGCTTACCTACTCGATATAGCAGGACACGCACAAACGTTAGAACAATCCATCGCTGACTTAAAATTTTTAGAAGATGCGATGGAAATGCGTATGGATTTAGACGACGCCATCAATGATAAAAACTGTGTAACGTTGCAGCAGTTACATCCGCAAGTTGTCGAGCGTTTAAACATCCAATCTACTCGCTTTAACAACGCTTATCAACATAAAGAGTGGCAAACTGCTATCGATGCCACCCAAAAGCTGAAATTTTTAGTTAAGCTCGATGCCGATATTACGACAGGTCTTGATGATGTTGCCAGCACTGAGCAACTTGACGATGATGACTTATATGTCTAATTAGCGTTATAGAATGCTTATGATGGTTAAAATAATGCCTACAATACCGTATAATCAGCTGTTTTAAATATAGATACGTATATTTTACTCATATCGCGGAAAGATGATGATATGCGTGAGCCGTAATCCATTAGTTATTGTCTATCTATATTCGTAGTTATAGCTCTGCCTAGCTTTGCCAAACATTTTTTATTCACTTTATATCTGAGTTGCCTTATGTCTTTATTGCAAATTGCTGAACCCAATCAAAGTGCCAAACCTCATCAGCATCGTTTTGGACTTGGTATTGACCTTGGTACGACGCGTTCATTGGTCGCGGTAGTACGTTCAGGCAAATCGCAAGTCTTAGAGGCAGACCATGATTCAGATACCCTATTGCCTTCTGTGGTTTACTATCCGGCTTCGGGTTCGCCACTCGTCGGGCAACAGGCGTTAGCTCACCTTCCTGATGACCCAAAAAATACCATCATTTCTGCCAAACGCTTTATGGGTCGCAGTCAATCTGATATTAAATTCTCACATCCTTATGAGTTGATTGGTGCAGCAGATGCCATGCCCGCATTTGTCACCGCTCAAGGAGAAGTGTCACCTGTGGAAGTATCGGCTCGTATTCTTGCAGCGCTTAAACAGCGTGCGGTCAGCGCCTTGCCTGAAGACAGCATTGAAGGTGCAGTGATTACTGTTCCTGCATACTTTGATGAAGCCCAGCGTCAAGCCACCAAAGATGCGGCAGAAGCTGCCGGTATCACCGTTTTAAGACTCCTAAATGAACCCACTGCTGCCGCTGTTGCTTACGGTTTAGATAAACGCAGCCAAATACAAGAACAAAGTTATTACCTCATTTACGATCTTGGTGGCGGTACTTTTGATGTCTCTATTTTAAAGCTCACTGACGGCGTCTTTGAAGTTCTAGCAACAGGCGGTAATAGCGCCCTTGGTGGTGACGATATTGATCGTTTACTGACAAATTGGCTCATAAAACAGCTCAATATTACACCCGCTGATGTCAGCCTTCATGACAAGTCGATATTGGCGCAGCAAGCTAAACAGTATAAGCAAGCCTTAACAGATGCCGCGCAAGTGGAGATTAATATTGTTATTAATGACCAGTCTTTTCAAGGGATCTTAAGCCGTGAAGCGTTACTGGCTATTATCGAGCCTGTCAGCCGCCGGACGCTCAGTGTATGCGAGCAAGTGTTACGGGATGCTAAATTAAGCGTACAAGATTTGGACGAAGTCATTTTAGTCGGTGGCTCGACACGCATGCCTGCTATTCAACAAGTGGTCACCAATTTTTTTGCTAAACAGCCTTTATGTCGTCTTAATCCAGACGAAGTAGTCGCATTAGGTGCAGCGCAAACGGCACATCAACTGGTGAATGGCGACAGCAATTTGCTGTTGCTTGATGTGACACCGCTATCACTTGGACTTGAAACGATGGGCGGCTTGGTTGAAGTGCTCATTCCGCGTAATACCCCTATTCCTGTTAAAAAACGTCAAATCTTTACTACTTATCAAAATGGTCAAACCGGCATGGTGATTCATGTGGTTCAAGGCGAACGTGAAACGGTTGATAACTGCCGCTCACTGGGTCGTTTTGAGCTGTACGGTATCCCGCCTATGAAAGCTGGATTTGGACGTATTGAAGTTACCTTTAGCATTGATGCCAATGGTCAATTGACCGTGAGCGCGCAAGAAACCAGCACAGGTACTGAAAGCAGAATTGAAATCAAGCCCGCCTATGGTTTATCTGATGAACAAAAAGAACAGCTGCTTATTGCAGGATTCCAACATGCTGAAGAAGATAAGAATCTGCGCTCTTTGATAGAAACCAAAGTGGAAGCTGAGCGTGAGCTATTGGCTTTACAGTCGGCGCTTACTGATTTTGCTACCTTATTGACGTCTGAAGAACAACAAACACTGACTACAGCCATGCAAACCATGCAAACCACTTTAAACTCTGATGATTTGACCCTTATTGAGACGCAGCAGACCAAACTAAAACCTCATAGCGATGCTTTTGCGGCACGTATTATGAACCAAAGTGTTAAAGCCAGTATGGCAGGAACCAATGCCCGAGACTGGTAACGGATAAAAATAGTTCATTGAACACGATGTCATTACCACCTCATAGCCTTTTAATTTTTTTGAATTAATTAGTACTGGATATATTACCCATGCCAAAGATTACTGTACTACCTCATTTTGAGATTTGCCCTGAAGGCGCTGAAGTTGAACTGGAAGCAGGTAGCAATTTATGTAAAGCGCTGTTGGAAAAAGGCATAAAAATTGAACACGCCTGCGAGATGTCAAAGGCTTGTACCACTTGCCATGTGGTCGTGCGTAAAGGATTCAACGGTTTAGAAGAAATGGACGATATCGAAGCCGATTTGCTGGATCGCGCTTGGGGATTGGAGCCTGATTCGCGGTTATCCTGTCAAGTCATCATAGAAAATGACGACTTAATTATCGAAATACCTAAATATACACTGAACCATGCGAAAGAAAATCATTAATCATTATTGATTTGAACGTCATAAAAAAAGCCTATCATGAGTATGGTAGGCTTTTTTTATGGTGGATAATATTGTCATTAATGATGGCCAGTTGATAAATAGTTAATCAGTAGTAGCGCACTATTTTATCGCATCAAAGCAATCAAAATTATTATGCATTAGTATTTATTATGCGTTAGTCTTATGTTCACTATAATCTTGTCGCTGACTTGCCCTCCTAGCCACTCTATCTTCTTTTTCAAGGCGTTCAAGCGCAAGATTTAAGCGGCTTTTAATCTCTTGATAATCGTAGTTCTTTATATCTTTAAAGTTCAAATGCAGATTAAAGCCAGGCAAGGTGTGGTCGATCCATTTAGATAGCTGACCTTTATTAGCATCAGGGTCAAGCACTTGCCATGCTTTAACCTTATTATCAAAACCTTTTAAGGTGAAAGCGCCTGCATATTCACACTCATAATCATGACAAATATAATCATAAGTACTCTGGCTGATCAGCACCTCACCTTTGCCAGCCGTAGATTCAAGGCGCGAAGCTAAATTAGCCTCTTTGCCAATGAGCGTATAGCTAAGACGATTAGTACTACCAAAATTACCAACATGACAGTAACCGGTAGTAATACCAATACGTACATACAGACCCTCAAAACCCATAAGTCGCCACTTTTGCCGCAGCATGCGCATTTCACGGCGCATATCAATCGCCATAGCCACGCAATCTAGGGCATCTTGACGAGTGCCCCGACTGTCAGGCTCACCAAAAAAACACACCATACCATCACCAATAAACTTATCCAGTACCGCACCGTGCTTGTTAGCAATTAAGGTCATATGGTACATATAGGTATTAAGAATGTCAGCAAGGTTATCCGCACTTAAGCTATCTGACAGCTCAGTGAAGCCTACAATATCTGAGAACATAATGGTCAGCTTGGCGCGTTTATTAAACACAGTGACAGGAATATCAGATTGTACAATCGGTTGCCACACTTGTAACGGCACAAAGCGCGTCAACTTATTAATCACGGATACCATCGTGTTCAACCGTCCTGACGTCTGCTGCACTGCCTCATGATTAGTAATAGCTTGATGATGTATGCCCCAAAACTGCCACAGAGTAGTCAGAATACTTGCCAACAATATCGTCGGTGCTAAAAAACCGTCATCACAGTTCATGCTCATGCCATTTAAAGTGACACTGACATAATAGAACATCAGCATAGTAACGAGCGCTACCATGATAAGTTTAATACGATTTTCAGGGAGACTAATAATGATACGAAGAGCAATTAATAACCCCAAACTTAATGACAATACGCTACACAGCTGCATCACACCCATCACTATAGATAGTAGGGTAACTACGATAGTAGATGTCCAAAAACTTGGCTGCCTACGATAGTTATAGCCTAAAATAATTAAACTTGGCAAGCAAACGACAACCAATAATGCCATAGACATCGGACTGAAATCATCATTTAGGGCTATCAGTAATACGGTAACAATAAGCACAAAGGCTTCAGGATAATCAAAGCGACCCACTTCATCATTTTTTAGCCCAGTTTGAGCGATTAATTTTTTTAAGAAAAGCATGCTAGGCGTCCGCTTAGACAAGAAAGAATGAAGAATAGTAGAGCGATTAGATTTCGAGCGGTAGTAGTATGCTGATAGGCATTTATTAGGTCAGCGTTTATTGTTAAAGTTAGGCTAACTTACTAACTGATGCTCAAAACCGGTCTTAGAGATGACGTAAATATTTACTTAGACAGAGCGGCACGGGAATTATTATCAGAGCGCCAGGCGATATAACATACGCTACTCATAGCTAAAAAGACACCATTTATCGCTCATTTTAAGTAATAATAGCGTTAAGTGATGTCTTGGGTAAAAAATGGTAGTAAATGACGGCTTTTTATTAAGTTTTTGAACTTATACCGAGACATCTAGCATGCAGCTATAACCCAACTATGAGGCTATAGTTGTTTCAAAATCAGTGATTTAATAGTCATTAACAAGTTAAGTTACATTTGCCAATCAAACGGCATTTGATGATGACCACGCAGCGCCATCATTAAGGTTTGTTGCATTTGCGCCAATACTTCTTGGGTATAAGGTATGGCAGGGACGCCCCACACTGGGTTTGGCCACTGCATGTCGTTTTGGTAGCGCACAATATGATGAAAGTGGAGCTGCGGTACTTGATTACCAAGCGCGGCAACATTCATTTTTTCCGCCTGAAAAGTTTTAGCTAGCTGACTTGATAACCAGCTCGACTCACGTAAAAACTGTACCTGATCAGATTCAGACAGCTCATATAATTCTTTGATACCCGAGACACGCGGCACTAAAATCAACCAAGGAAACTGGCAGTCATTAATCAAACGACACGTCGATAATGGGAAATCGCCCACCAAAAAACTATCGGCAGCAAGCTTAGGATGCAATTGGAACATAATGACGGTTTCTCTTGTTATAAAATATCAATAAAAGTAAGGAAAAATAAATGTTAGTGCTATTTTATCAGGTATCCACAGGATAAAATAGCGCCATCACTATTTAGGTGATTTTAGGTCATAGCGATACAGCGTGCTGTAGATAATAGGCAATTAATAGGCAGTTATGTCGCCTCTATAACCATGTGTTCAGTGAAGTAGCGCAATAGGTCTTCTACCACAGTGACCCGTTGCAGGGCGGTCTCAAGCTTATCAGCGTTGCTATAGCGAATACCAGACGCGCCATTCATACGGTAATGCTGACTGTCCGACTGAATTAATTTTATAATAGCGAATGCATCAACAGGCGTATCAGGCGCAAATTCCAGCGTCATACTATTAGCATTTGCATCGATTTTATTAATCTTCAAGGGTTCCGCTTGCAGACGCAGACCATGAACAGCAAATAGCTGTTGAGTTTGCGCAGGTAACGTGCCAAAACGATCAATCATCTCAGTACGAATATCAATCAGAGCTTCTTTATCACCCACGCTACCAATACGCTTATAAAATAATAAACGCTGATGGACATCGTGCACATATTCTTCCGGAATCAGTGCCGATGCATGTAAATTAATCTCACTGGTCAATGATAACGGTGTATTTAAATCTGGCTCTTTTCCTGCCTTAATTGCCTTAGTAGCACGCTCCAACATATCCATATACAAGCTAAAACCAATCGCTTGCATATTACCACTTTGCTGTTTACCCAGTAACTCACCAGCACCACGAATCTCTAAATCTTCACTTGCTAACATAAAGCCTGCACCTAGCGTATTGGCGCGCTCAATGGCATGCAGACGACGCTTAGCATCGCCTTTGAGCCCTTTAATCGATGGTACGAGCAAATAACAATAGGCTTGATGATGGCTACGACCTACCCGACCACGCAATTGATGCAGCTGTGCTAAGCCAAATTTATCCGCCCGTTCAATGATAATGGTATTGGCATTGGGGACATCAATACCGGTTTCAATAATCGTACTACAGATAAGCACGTTGAATTTTTTATGATAATACTGCTGCATAATTTGTTCAAGTTGGCGCTCTTGCATCTGTCCATGTGCGACGCCTACTCGCGCTTCAGGAACCAAATCACGAATGGTTTCTGCCATGCGTTCAATACTGGCAACATCGTTATGCAGTAAATAAACTTGTCCGCCTCGTAATAGCTCTCGTAAAATAGCCTCTTTCATTAAAGCATCAGTCTTTTGCATCACAAACGTTTTAATCGCTAAGCGGCGCGCTGGCGGTGTAGCAATAATAGACATATCACGCATACCTGACAACGCCATATTAAGCGTACGCGGAATCGGAGTAGCCGTCATCGACATACTATCCACATCAGTCTGAATCGCCTTGATACGCTCCTTATGGCGGACACCAAAACGGTGCTCTTCATCAACTATCATCAAGCCTAAATTGGCAAACTTAACATCAGGTTGCAGCAACTTATGAGTGCCAATAACTATATCGACTTTGCCAGCGGCTAAGTCTGTCAAAACCGTCTCTTGATGTTTTTTACCGCCAAAACGCGACAACGTTTCAATACGTATCGGCCAGTCGGCAAAGCGGTCTAAAAAGTTATCTTCATGCTGACCTGCCAGCAAGGTCGTCGGTACCAGAATTGCTACTTGATAGCCCGCATTTACCGCAATGAATGCTGCGCGCATAGCCACTTCAGTTTTACCAAAACCCACATCACCACAAATCAGGCGATCCATCGGCTGATTTTGTTTCATATCTGCCATCACGGCATGAATAGCATTGGCTTGGTCAGGCGTTTCTTCAAACTCAAACTGACTGGCAAATAACTCATATTGCGAGTTATCAATTTTAAAATGAATACCAACTTTGGCTTCACGCCTTGCCTGCATATTCAGCAATTCGGCAGCGACGTCATGAATTTGTTCCAGCGCTTTTTGCTTGGCTTTATCCCATTTCCCGCTACCGATTTTATGTAAAGGAGCATGCGCCGGATCGCCACCGCTATACCGGCTAATCATTTGCAGATTAGCAACCGGTACATAAATACTGGCATCATCTGCATATTTTAGATGAATAAACTCTTGCTCACCATCACCCACATCTAAGGTAATCAAACCACTATAGCGTCCAATACCATGCTCAATATGGACAATTGGACTGCCCTCGGTCATCTCAGTGACGCTTTTAACTAAGAACTCTTCTGAGACGCCACTCTGACGACGGCGGCGTGTTTGTAGTACCTGCCTGCCAAACAGCTGCGTTTCACTAATCATCACCAAACGTTCAGGAACGTAAACCCCGCGCTCAATGGGAGCGACCGTCAGTCCGACATGCGGACGTTGATTGTCATCATTCAAAGCACTAGAATGTTCAGCCGCCAGAAATTCTTTAAAAGTCGCATACCCAGTTATATCAATCTTGCCTTTGAACAGCTCAATTAAAATCTCGCGACGACCCGCAGTTTCAGCAACGATTAATACGGGTGTACCCGTTTGCGCTTGCAGCAGCAAAAAGTCTAGCAGCTCCGCTAACGGCTCTGCTTTCTGATGATTAACCGATAATTGCGGTGGCACTTGGGCGCTTAAAGTCACTAAGCCTTGCAGCTGACTGCTTGCTAATGCGAGCTCGTTGCGCTCACTTAAGATGACTCTCGGATAATTATTAAGATGCTCATTTAGAGTATTGGATAATAAATATAAAAGTTCAGGGGCAACGATAGGTTTATCCACATCATGACGACGCTCCTCATAACGGCGCTGAATTTGTGACCAATAATCGACCTGTCGCTCACTAATCAACTCATCCGTAATAAACAACGTATCGCTGGGCAAATAAGCAAACAGACTACTCTCTTGCTGCCAATCCTCTGCGCTAAAGAACAACGGCTGATAGTACTCAAGACCGCTACTAGCAATCCCTGCCATCACATCTTTATACAGCTCAAATTTACGGCTACTGGTATTGGGAAACATCGCGGCAAAGTTTATCCGAAAGGTCTCTTTGCCTTCTTCTAATGGAAACTCTTTTGCCGGTAGTATCTGAAATTGCTCAATAGGCTGAGAGATATCTGGCAGTTTGTGCAGTAGCGACAATGACTCTTGCCCCATACTGTTATCATTGCCGGCGACTAGATTTTTTAGATCCACGTCTGTCAGTGTGCGCTGTGTTTGCGGATGGAAAAACTTAATGGTTTCAATTTCATCATCAAATAAATCTAAACGCAAAGGGAATGGTTGCCCCATCGCAAAAATATCAACAATGCTACCGCGTACCGCAAACTCACCCGGCTCAAACACATTATCAACTGCTCGGTAGCCTGCCTTTGCCAATAGCTCACGCTGAGTATTAATATCAAAACGATCGCCAACACTCAAATCAAAATGCTGACCAATCAACCAGCTCGGCGGTGCAACACGGTGCATCAACGCTTGGATTGAAATCAGCAGCACGCCCGATTTTGGCATATCGGTTAGCAAATTAATACGCTCGCTAACGATATCCTGATGCGGTGATAGCTCGTCATAGGTCAAGGTTTCCCAATCTGGGAACACATAAGCATCGACGCCGCAAAATGCCAGCTCAGTTTCTATTTGATTGAGCTGGTTTTGATCGCGCGCCACCACAACTTTTAGACGGCTCGCCACATTCCAAATAGGCGTTTGTACTAAACTGGCAAGCCAAAGACTGCTAGCAGCGCCATGAGCAGGTGCCAGCCAACGTCGCTGCGTATGTTGAATAGGAAATAGTTGCTGATTAATAGGAGCAAATGCATCAGTTAAAGCAGAGATAGGCATGGCATATAGGATCGAAGTTAAGAGTCAGAAGTCTATTATACGAACATTTTCACCATTGACCAAAATTTATGCCGTAACGGTTTGTCACTTACACCATAAACCTCGATTTATGCTTGAAAATACAGAAAGTTGCAGAAAGTATTTGTATAAAATACAAAAAAACCTCAGCTTATATACTGAGGTTTTTATTTAATATCATGATAGATAGCTATTTTTTATAATTGGATTGTTTTGGATGGTTATAGTAGAGCGCTATCACTAGCAATCATACCGTTGTTATCGGCATAAATGAACATACCAGAGTTTAAAGTTAAGTCACCAAAGCTGATTTCAATATCCGTCTGCCCTTCATCACGGCGATTTGACTTGCGTGGGATACAACCAAGCGCCATGACGCCCAATTCCATCTGCGCCATATCATCGACATCGCGGACACAGCCATAAATCACCACACCTGCCCAACCATTCACAATCGCTGACTCGGCAATCATATCACCCAAAAGTGCGCAGCGCATAGAGCCACCGCCATCAACGACCAATACTTTCCCGTCGCCATTTTTATCTGTACCATCACTATTTAATAGCTCTTTAACACGGCTATTATCTTCAAAACATTTAACCGTGACAATTTCACCACAGAATCTGTCTTTGCCACCAAAGCTGTAGAACGACTTGCCTTCGATATTAGGCAGACAAACTTGCGATTCAGGATGAGCATCCAATAAATCACAGGTTACAAAGTTTTCTTTATCCATCGTGGTCGCTTCTGACATTATCACATTCCTTGTTGGTGTTTATTTAGTAGTTAATGATTTTTTAGTATTTAATGACTTGGTGGTTAATCAATCATTATGGATGGCTAGCAGCATTTTTTATGGTCATCTAGCTTACTATTTTGCACGCGTCATCGCAAGCATCTGCTTATTTTCAACAATGGTGATGCTAGCAGATATTGGCGCAGCGTGATATTTACGACGCTCATACCCATCATGCGCCGTCACCGCCATAGCAATCGCCACACGCTGGGCAGAAATAGGATGTAGCGGTAATGATTCTGACACCAAGGGTGAAATCAATTGAAAGGCTTTTTGACTGATACTTTCAAGTGGACGACCTTTGTGTTTACCTAATAATAATGACGGGCGAAAAATGACCAACTTTGCAAAATCTAGCGCCATAATAGACTGCTCAGTCTCCGCTTTGACACGATTATATAAAAATCGGCTATCTAGCTTGGCATTCATAGACGACAGCAAAAAGAAATTTTCAACGCCTTTATCGCGGCACAACTTAGCAAAATTCACATTATAATCATAATCTATTTTACGAAAAGCTTCATCGCTACCCGCCTGCTTTTTAGTCGTACCAAGGCAACTAAAGGCATCAGCCGTTCTATCAGCACCCACACTCGCAAACACTTCTGTTAAGTTATCAAAATCATTGACCTGATAAAAGCGCATACTGGCATTAATATAGCGAGGTGGACGCCGTGCAATCACAATCAAGGTTTCATAAAGTGCACTTAGCTGCTTGATAAGGTGTTGCCCTACCAATCCTGTGGCGCCGATTACAATTGCTTTTCGCTGCATATCTCATCCGTCTTTTTTATCGTTATAAACTATCGTAAAATACTGGCATAAAAACAACGCATTCCGTTAAAGTCCGTTAAAGTCCGTTAAAGTCCGTTATTTTGACCTTACACATTTGATATCATATACAAGGTACGCGATAAGTAACGCGATTATTCCTAATATATTGTAAGATATCTTAACAGATAGCCCATGCTGAATATGATTGGTATAACTTCTTTGAGCATTGCTCATCAAATATATTGTCCTAAGCGCAATAATTTGCTAAGATATCCGGCTTTACACGTCGAAGCTGTTTAATTATTCCAAACGGTCTCGGCGCAAGCGATGAGCCATTTATATTGGGCATCGATATCATATTTGACGAGACGGCTACTCGTCACCGATGATTGTACAATCCATTATTTATTGCAATCAACTTTCTATATTTACCTGTCTTTCATAAAGGAGATTCGCGTGGCTAATACTGCACAAGCTCGTAAACGCGCCCGTCAAAATACCAAACGTCGTCAAAACTCTGCATCACAACGCTCAATGGTTCGTACTTATTTGAAGCGTGTTGATGCGGCAATCGCTGCTAAAGACTATGATGCGGCAACTGAAGCTTATAAAAAAGCGATACCAGTTCTTGACCGTATGGCTGACAAAGGTATTATTCATAAGAATAAAGCTGCTCGTCGTAAGAGCCGCCTAAACAAAACAATCAAAGGCTTACAAGCTTAAGATTGGTTGAATTTAGACCAAAAACAAAAAAACCTTGCACTAGTGGCAAGGTTTTTTTATGTCTGTGTATTAATACATCAATGATAAACCTAACAATATGCTTAAAACAAATAGCTAAAATATAGCCCTAATAATCATTAGCAAAAAAGATGTTTTATTAAAGCAGACGGTCTATGTCCATTTGACATCTGGTGGAAGTAACAGCTTGCTTTGGTGGAAACCAGCCGCTTGATAGCTGTCTAATAAAGACCTAATTGCACGACTATATAGCGTGCCGCGCCATACAAAATAAGCATTGGCATCATAAAAAGGCTTATCATCGAACCACAAAAACACTCCTTCCATCATCTTTGGCCAATCTTTCCAATCAATCTCCTGCACATCAAACATGACGGCTAAAAAAGCAGATAATAAGGTGTCATGACTAACCGCCAACATTAAATGTCCGTGTTGTGGTTGATGCTGGTAAAAAAGCGATAAAATATCCAGCCCGCCTTGATAAGCATTTTTTGTACCCTCAAGATTGCCCTGCAAAAATCGATTGATAAAATTAAGCACACCAATCTCTTTAAAGACGACATTGGCAATTTCAGGTTCAGTTACTAAACTTCCTGGCTCAACCAATAGAGACTGATGAGTAATTTGACGCTGTAAACCCGCACCTTCTTGCATAAGCTGCGCGGTATCGATACAACGACCGATTGGGCTTGAGAGACTATCAACATCAAGAGAATAAGGTAAATGACTTGATAACCAATCTCCCCAAGACTTTGCCAATACACGACCTTTAGGCGTCAGTGGCAACTGACAACTGGCAAAGCCATTACCATCAGAACGCTCACGTAATGAATGCCTAGTAAACAAAATCAGCCGCTTGTCTGTGGGTAATAAACTAACGGAAGATATCATACTCTCAGGTAGGTGCGCAGGCGCTGGCATATTTGATATATGCGGTATTAGCGGCTCTACTTGCTGCTCAGGCTTGGGCGAAACAGGTGGTTTACTCATGATGGCTAGCGTAGCAGATTTTTTGTTTATAGTGAACGTAATATAAAATTAGTCGCCATAAAACGATGCTTTATAAAATAATGAGTATAAAACTATGAGTTATAAAACATAAGGCAATAACAGCCACTTATTTAGCCGATATCAACAACCTTGTCCCACGCAAATGCTAGCGCGGTGCTGCTCACTTCATTCGGATAGGCACGTGGATTCACCACTACTCGAGTATTATTAATTCGATAATCAAACGCCTCGTGCGTATGACCATGCACCCACAGTGTAGGCGCCCATGGCTCGTGCATCCATACAGAAAAGTCACTGACAAAAGCGGCATTACTTGGCAAAGTTGCATACTTCTCAGATACCGACAAGGGGCTGATACTATGATGGCTCATAACCACCGTTTTTTTCCCTAGCTGCTTTGAGGTGATCAATGCTTGCTGTAACCACTGGCGCTGCTGTGCATGTAGCTGCATCGATATCTCAGGCGAAAATAATTCGCCACCCGCATAAATCTCCTTATAATCGCGCATAAAGCGTTTCGCAACGTCCATAGTATCTTCCTTAGCTTGATACCGATAGTCGGTCCATAAGGTACAGCCTAAAATACGTACGTCATCACCAATATCGATATGCTGGCACTGGAGCACACGAACGCCTTGGTTATTTGCTGCATTATAGTTATCCCACATCACCAGTTTTTTATCAAAATGCAGCACATCTTCATCAAAGTATTCGTGATTACCCGCAATAGTAATGAGTGGCACTTGCAAGCGCGTGGCTTGCTCTTGTAGCCACAGCATACCCCTATCGCTGTTAGCGGTGTCGCCAGCGACTAAGATAACATCGGCATCTGTTTTCGGAATATGACCTATGGGATGAGATTGTCTAGCATAACTGTCAATATGCAGGTCACTTAAAATCTGTAATTTCATACAATCCAATATTAATAAAAAAGTTAAATGAGTTTAAATATTTAGTGTAGCACTCAACCCCTACTCGTCAAAAAGTAAAAAAGACAACCATAAGTTATCTTTTTTATATCTAGCGATACCTACTGGCTGGTGAGACCTTTAAATACTCTGCAAAATTTTCTGTAATTTTGCCGCCGGATCGACTGCTTGTGTAATTGAGCGACCGATAACTAAATAGTCAGAACCATCCTGTAACGCCTGCGCAGGTGTACAGATACGGTGCTGATCATCAGCACTGTCCTCTAACATACGAATACCCGGAGTTACCAATTTAAAATCAGCACCACATAAGGCTTTTAATACTTTAGCCTCTTGAGCGGAACAAACAACACCATCCAAACCTGATTGCTGGGTCAGCTGTGCTAAGCGGCTTACTTGTACATCTAAAGGATCATTAACGCCTATTTGCGGTAGAACTTCTTGACTCATAGAGGTCAGCACCGTAACTGCAATCAGCAAAGTATCATAATGACCAGTGACCAATTTTTGCTTGGCTAATGACATGGCAGCGCTGCCAGCACTGGCATGAACATTAACCATCCATACCCCTAAGTCTGCTGCGGCTAACACTGCCTGCGCCGTGGTATTCGGAATATCATGGAACTTTAGATCCAAAAATACATCGAAACCACGCTGCTGAAGCGCTTGTACAATAGAAGGTCCAGCACGGGTAAACAATTCTTTACCGACTTTAAGTCGGCACAAAGCAGGGTCTAATTTATCAGCCAAAGCCAATACACCCTCTACCGTCAGATTATCTAAGGCAACGATAATAGGTGACGTCACTATCTGACGGGCGGTACTAGTAGCGGTCTTATCAATCATGAAGTTACCATTTTTCTTAAAATTTTATTATTGAGCGCTATGATATGAATAGCGCGCACCTCATCTTTATCACAATTATGGTTATTACAATAACTTTATATTGCAGCCCTATTGTTATCATCAGTCGCGTTTACGCTTAGTAAGCCCTGTCGCATCATCAGAATAATTAGTCGTCAGTTGCCCTTTCGCCTCATGTAAATGCAGACCTTCGGTATTAGAGGGCACGGCGTTGGTACCATAAACGGCTTGTTCTATAGTCGCCGCATTTGCTTGCCGATCAATCACAATATTTGCTTGAGCAACCTGCTCTTCCAAGTTTTTATTGAGCTTTTGTAGGCGCGCTATTTCCCATTTATTCTGTAAAACACGGAAAATTAATAGCGCCAGCAATATGCCAATGACAACACCTAGTATAAGACAAAGTATCAACAGCAACCCTAAATTCATGGTAGGTGCTTGTGAAAACAGTAGATTAACCCCAATTTCAGTATTATTCGCCAATACCAAACCCAGTGCATAAGCAAAGCTCAAAAATAATAATACCAACAATAAAATGCGCATAATAATTACCTCCCTTTGAAGTGTAGGTTTAATAGCGGCAAATAAAATAAACCGGCTATCAGTAAATACTAGCATTCATTTTATTGAGTAATTGTAGTGATTATCTATCTATTGTTATGATAACGCGACATTATCGTTGACGGCTTCTCGTAACGCCTTGCCTGGCTTGAAATGCGGAATCGCTTTAGCAGGAACCGGCACACTCTCACCTGTTTTTGGATTACGTCCTGTGCGTGCACGACGATGATGTAAGCAAAAACTGCCAAAACCACGAACTTCCACACGGCCATCTTTTGCCAAGGTGTCTATCATTAGGTTTAGAATTTCGCGTACGGCATCATCAATAACCATATCAGTTATGGTGTCACAGTTAGCACTCAAATTGTTAATAAAGTCGGACTTATTAATAGCTTGTTGCATTATTACGCTTGCCTCATTAATGGATGGTTATTATAACTGCGAGAGTAAATCTTGTATTAAGTACTCATATCTTAATTAAAATACTGAATATTCATATATTAATTAAAAGCATTCTCATGAACTACTCTTATTACCACTATTTAAAAGTTCATGATATTTCAAATACTTAGCTCTATTTTACATTTTGTTACTCAGTGTTGCAAATAATAGCGAGAATTAAATAAGCGATAAAATCCAGACAAAAAAAAGCGACCGAAGTCGCTTTTTTTATTACTACTGATTATTACAAGCGTAAAACTTACTGCATTTGCTCTTTAATCAAATCACCAATAGTTTTTGGTTGAGCATCAGTAGTTGCTACTTGTGGTGCACTGCTGCTTAACTCTTTAATCGCTTGACGCTCTTCAGCTTCGTCTTTTGCTTTGATTGACAGGCTGATATTACGTGTTTTGCGATCAACGCTGATGATTTTAGCTTCAACATCATCACCAACATTCAGATGCTTAGTCGCATCTTCAACGCGGTCACGTTGAATCTCTGAAGCGCGTAGATAAGCTTCAACTTCGTCAGCAAGTTCAATCGTTGCGCCTTTAGCGTCAACTTCTTTTACTTTACCATTAACGATAGCACCACGGTCATTATTGACTAGGTATTCGTTAAATGGATCTGAAGTTAATTGTTTCACGCCTAAGCTGATACGATTGGCTTCTGAATCTACAGACAATACCATTGCTTCAACGGTGTCGCCTTTATTGTAGTTACGGATAGCATCTTCACCAGTTTCATTCCAAGAAATGTCTGACAAGTGAACTAAACCATCAATACCGCCATCTAGACCAATAAAGATACCAAAGTCAGTGATTGACTTGATCGTACCAGTGATTTTATCACCGCGCTCATGTTTCTTATCAAACTCATCCCATGGATTGGCTAGAGTTTGTTTGATACCTAAGCTGATACGACGACGTTCTTCATCGATATCAAGGATCATTACGTCAATATCGTCACCAACTTGAACTACTTTTGATGGATGGATATTTTTGTTGGTATGATCCATTTCTGATACGTGTACTAGACCTTCAACGCCTTCAGAGATTTCAGCAAAACAACCATAGTCAGTTAAGTTGGTTACGCGAGCTTTAACCACACTACCTACTGGGTAAGTGCCGCCAACGTTATCCCAAGGATCAGTACCCAATTGTTTTAGACCTAGGCTTACGCGATTGCGCTCACGGTCAAATTTAAGTACTTTAACTTTAAGGTCTTGACCCACTTCAACCACTTCAGATGGGTGCTTAATACGGCGCCATGCCATATCAGTGATGTGCAATAGACCATCAATACCACCAAGATCAACGAATGCACCATAATCAGTTAGGTTCTTAACGATACCTTCGATCTCGATACCTTCTTCAAGCTTATTCAATAGCTCTTCGCGCTCAGCTGAGTTTTCAGCTTCCATAACGGCACGGCGGCTGACCACAACGTTGTTACGTTTTTGATCAAGTTTGATAACTTTGAATTCTAACTCTTTGCCTTCTAGGTGCGTCGTATCACGGATAGGACGAACATCTACCAATGAACCTGGTAGGAACGCGCGCACAGTACCGATATCTACTGTGAAGCCACCTTTTACTTTGCTAGAAATAACACCTTTTACAATCTCATTGTTGTCATAGATTTTTTCAAGGATATTCCACGTCTCGACGCGTTTGGCTTTTTCGCGTGACAGTAAGGTATTACCCATACCGTTATCAACCGCTTCAACCACGACATCAACGCTATCGCCAACTTCTACTTCAAGCTCGCCTTCGTCGCTTAAAAATTCTTCACGTGCAACGATGCCTTCAGATTTCAGACCAGTGTCTACTGTGATCCAATCGTTATCGATGGCAACAACAGTACCGGTAATAACCGAGCCACGCTCGATATCCAGACCCTGATTTTCAATACTTGCTTCAAATAGTTCAGCAAATGATTCCATTATGTCTACCTTTGTATAGCCGTAGCCTGTCCAGCACAGTACGGATCAAATTTATGAAGATGTAAAACGAGAACGAGATACTGGGTTTATATCTTATACCTTCATATAAAAAAACATTTGTTGGTAATAAGCATGTTATTCATAATACTCACTAGCAAAAACTGTCTTTACTTCTTTTAGCACCCATATTCTTATATTAGTAAACAATATGTCTTACTACAATCTTATACTAAAAGCGGATAAAGTGGGCTATTTTTGTAAATTATATTTTATATGCTACGCTTTTCAAAATAATGGCATCAGATAGTCATTAAGCATTAATAATCATTAGTGCAATAACAACCATCAAAAACAAATACCTAATGCCTGACAATGTTCTTTTATCCGCTGATAAACAGTATCAGCATCAAGGGTTGAGCTATCAATCAGTAAGGCATCTTCTGCAGGTTTTGAAGGTGCTGTTGTACGGTTTTCGTCACGATCATCACGCACTTTAATAGTTTCTAAAATTGCATCAAAATCTGCTGTCTGTCCAGCGGTAATCAGTTGAGTGACGCGGCGCTGGGCTCTAGCTTCAGCACTAGCAGTCAAAAATACTTTAACATCGGCATCAGGAAAAACGACTGTGCCCATATCACGACCATCGGCAATCAATCCTGAACGAGTCGCCATATCTTGCTGTAGTTTTAGCAAGGCTTGACGTACTTGTGGGAATACCGCTATTTGTGATGCATATCCGCCAACAGTTTCATTGCGAACTTGCTCACCTATGATGTCACCGTTAACAATAATATCGACGCGACCTGAGTCATGATTAGGTTCAAAAGCAATGTGTAAACTTTTGGTCAGCTCCAATAAAGCTGTTTCATTAATGGGCTGCTGTTGTGTATCCGCACTAATCAATCCTGCCTCAAAAGCTTTTAGTCCAACGATGCGATATAAAGCACCTGAATCTAATAGCTGATATCCTAACGTTTTTGCTAAACGCCATGCCGCTGTCCCTTTACCCGCGCCACTGGGTCCATCAATACAGATCACAGGATAGCGCAAAGAATGTGTCTCCGCGTTATTTATAGTGTAATCAGTCAACGAGCTAGAAACAGTCATAGGGAACACTTATTAAACAATATTTGCTTAGTTATCAATTACTTACTAGATAAATTGCATTGGCACAGCCAAATAGTGCGCCATTATAACAAATAAACCCTACTATCACTAGCATTTCACTGGATATCTTACGGCGGCGTAAGCGCGCTTTTATTCTTTTTTGCTGCCTGCCTACGCTGATGAAAGAAAGTTTTAAGCATTTGACTGCTATGCTCAGCACATAAGCCTTGTTGCACTTGAATACTATGGTTATAAAAGGGTTGAGTGGGCAAGTTTATTTGGCTATTCACCATACCAGCCCGAGGCTCAAATGCTGCATAGACTAACCTATTAACCCGCGCATGAATAAGGGCACCAATACACATGGTACATGGCTCTAGTGTCACATATAAGGTCGTTTGCTGTGGCAACCGATAATTATGTAAACGTTGACACGCGTCCCTTAATGCGACAATTTCAGCATGTGCAGTGGCATCGTGGCGACCAATAGGCTCATTAAAACCTCTACCAATGACTTCATTTTCATGAACCAGTACCGCGCCCACAGGCACTTCTCCACGCTCAGCGCCATATTGTGCAAGTTCTATGGCGTCATTCATCCAGTTAACATCTTGGAGTGACCAAAATTTACTGGTGCTTATGTTATCAATAGAAATAATAGATGGCTGTAGGAGTCGGTTCTGCATGTGCATACTCATTGCTATCTACTCTAATTTACTGCGGCAACTGCCAATCTATAGCCGTTTGACCATACTGAACCAGATAATCATTGGTTTTAGAAAATGGCTTAGAGCCAAAAAAACCGCCACGATTGGCAGCTAATGGCGACGGATGCACGGCAGTTAAAATTAAATGTTTATCCGTATTAATATACTTGCCTTTCTTTTGGGCTTTGCTGCCCCACAGAATAAATACGGTATGGTCTGTTTGCTCATTAACAATATTAATAACCGCATCAGTGAACGATTCCCAACCAGCATTCTGATGGCTATTGGGTTCACCTTCATTGACCGTCAATGAACTATTTAGCAGCAACACGCCTTGCTGTGCCCAATAAGTCAAATCACCATGCGCTGAATAATGCGTACCAATATCATCCGCCATTTCTTTAAGGACGTTATTCAGTGACGGTGGCTTCGGAATGGCTTTCGGCACAGAAAACGATAATCCCATGGCTTGCCCCGGACGGTGATAGGGATCTTGACCCAATATCACGACTTTAACTTGTGATAATGGGGTTAAGTTAAAAGCATTAAACATTAAATGTGCAGGCGGATAAACGCTCGTATCTGACTGATAGGCTTGCTTCAAGAACTCACGCAGTGCATCCATATTATCAGAAGTCAGCTCATCCGCTAACGCTGTTTTCCAGTCTGCTGGCAAACGTACCTTGTCTAAAATGGCTTGTTTTTGTTCAGCCGTTTTAGCTATTTCCTGATCTGTTTGCTCATTATCAAATAATTCCATTGAAATTTAGCCTTATTTTAATTGTTTTATAAAGGGTTAGGATACATATAACGATGAAAAATATCGCTATCTAATATAGGAAATACTGTCAAATAGGATAGTAGCAAAAAACTATATTATTTTTCATTATAAAAGTGGATTAATAACATAAATGAGATGAATAAGTGGCGGTTACCTGACCATAAAAAAACGGCTACTTATCATAGTAACCGTTTTATACGTGTCTTAGTTGTTAATACTAACCAGTTATTAATACCAACTACTTATTAATAACAGCTTATTAGCTGGCTAGTGACTCAGAGTCTGAATGCGGCTCATGAGTTTCCACCACCGTCAATATGATGCGGCTATCCGCTGAACCTTTATCACTTTGCATATTATTGCTGTTATTAAAAGAGGTCTTCTCTATAGAAACACCTTCAGCATCTGTTTCTTTCGGCTCTAACGTCAGATGGACAACGCCGCCATTCACCAAGTCACCAAACAAAATCATATTTGCCAATGGCTTTTTAATCTCATCTTGAATCAGACGCTGCATTGGGCGTGCACCCATCAGACGGTCATAGCCTTTTTCCGCTAGATATTCGCGTACCTCATCGTCAATCTCTAAGGTCACTTGCTTATCATCAAGCTGCACTTGTAGCTCAACTAAGAACTTATCAACGACAGATACCACGACTGAGGTATCAAGCGGATTGAACTGAATAATAGCATCTAAGCGATTGCGGAATTCAGGACTGAACACCCGCTTAAGTGATTCATTATTATCACGGCTATGGTCTTGTTCAGTAAAGCCCATCGAAGAGCGACTGATACTCTCTGCCCCGACGTTAGTGGTCATAATGACAATGACTTGTTTAAAGCTGGCAATACGACCATTGTTATCAGTCAATGTGCCATGATCCATCACTTGTAATAACAAGTTAAAAACGTCGGGATGCGCTTTTTCAATTTCGTCAAACAACAGCACACAGTGCGGATGTTGATTAATTTTCTCGGTTAATAAGCCTCCTTGATCATAGCCTACATAGCCTGGCGGTGCACCAATTAAGCGTGATGCCGTGTGCGCTTCCATATACTCTGACATATCAAAGCGTACTAATTCAACGCCTAATAGATTTGCCAATTGACGCGACACTTCTGTTTTACCTACTCCTGTAGGACCTGCAAACATAAAGGAACCAATCGGCTTTTCAGGTGCTTTAAGCCCTGCTCGCGACAATTTAATCGCATCAGCAAGGGTAGCAATCGCTTCATCTTGCCCAAACACCAAGCGTTTCAAATCGCGGTCTAAATGCTTAAGAACGCCTTTATCGTCACTTGATACCGATTTGGGCGGAATACGTGCTAACTTAGCAACAATAGCTTCGATATCTGCCACATCAATTTTCATCGGTGGTTTTTTATTTGGCACTTTCTGTGAACGATCAGCAGTCTTAGATTGGTCATCCGCTTTAGCGGATGCTACTTCATTCTGCATCTCGTTATCGGTATCAGCGTCATCGTCGATGTCATCAGCATTAAGTACTTGCTCTAAATCAGCAATTAAACTGTCTTCAGTATTAATATCATCCGCATCAGGGATAACGCCTAGACGCTTATATGCACCCGCTTCATCGATAACGTCAATCGCCTTATCCGGTAAGAAACGCTCGTGAATATGCTTGGCTGATAGCTGTACCGCACTAACCAAGGCGGCATCAGTATATTCAACATTATGGAACTCTTCGTAGCGTGGTTTAAGACCGCGTAAGATATCGATGCTTTCATCAATACTTGGTTCTTTAACATCAATTTTTTGAAAACGGCGTGATAGTGCATGATCTTTTTCAAAGACCTGACGATATTCTGTAAAAGTGGTTGAACCCACACAGCGCAATTCACCATTCGCAAGCGCAGGCTTAATTAAATTAGACACATCCATATTACTGCTCATGGACGAGCCTGCACCAATAATCATATGAATTTCATCAATGAATAAGATAGCATTAGGTTTATTCTTAAGCGCGTCCAATAATGCCTTCATACGTTTTTCGAAATCACCGCGATACTTAGTACCGGCAATCAATGCACCAATATCAAGGCTATAAATCACGCAGCCGCTGAGAGGTTTTGGCGCTTTATTATTGATAATTAACCATGCCAAACCTTCGGCAATTGAGGTTTTACCCACACCTGGTTCACCCACTAACAACGGATTGTTTTTGCGACGGCGACATAACACTTGCGCGGCACGCTCAATCTCAGGACCGCGCCCAATTAAGGGATCAGTTTTCCCTTCCGCTGCACGCTGGTTTAGATTACTAGCAAACTCCACCAACGGATCTTTGCTAGTTTTTTCCGACGCAGTACGGCGATCACCCGTCATTGAAGCACGAGGTTCAGAAGGTTCATCTTTATCTTGACCATGCGATAGATACTGAGTCAGCTCAAGACGACTAATACCCTGCTTTTTAAGCAGATAGACAGCATACGTATCATGCTCTGAGAACATAGATACTAAGATATCTGAGCCTTCAACCAATCGACCGCCGCCAATAGACTGCACATGGAAGATTGCACGTTGCAAGATACGATCAAAGCTTTGCGTCGGCTGCGGTGACTGCTCAATATCCACATCTATCGTTGGCGTATGCTTATTGATATAAGCTTCAAGCTCGGTACGTAGGCCAGATATATTGGCATTACAAGCATTCAGCGTATTAGCGGCATGCGTATTCTCTAATAATGCCAATAATAGATGTTCAACAGTGAGGTACTCATGCGATTTTTGGCGCGCAAGGGTCATTGCTAAACGCAAAGAGACTTCAAGATGACGACTTAACATAAGGAATTCCTACGGTTATACCTATCTTTATAATTTGATAGTTTTGTGAATCACATGGTTACTAAATCAGGGCGGCAACTGGACTGTTCAAGGGTAATAGTTGGTTCTTAGCATTATTATTCAATTACTCATTAACCTCTAAAAATGCTGCTCAAAAATTGCGATGATATTGGTATCAGTATTTATCAAAATCATTAACGACTGCCTATATTCATATCAACATGATAAAGCAAGATAGTCAATCTATTAACACGTACTAAAATGTATCAAAGCTTATATCAGCAACATACCATACCCATCAGACCAGCTAATTAAGTTGCTAATTTAGCATACGCTCAATGAACAGACTGACCATAATAAATAGCTGACAATAAGCCCTAAGCTTGCCTGACTCAGGCAGAAAACATCAAAAGTATAATGAGTATAGAAAATAAAGAGTTGTGAAAAGAAGATATAAGAGAATGCTAATAAATCTTAAGACAAAACAGATAATCACTGACGATTAAACCTATATAAGGCTAATCATGGCAAAAATCAAGGGCATCAAAGTTGATGACAGGAGAGAAATAGCGGGGATTTTAAGAAAATTTTACAGCGAAATAAACAGTGAGATAAAATAAGAAAATAGATTAGCATGATTACGTGAGTCATAAAGAATGACGTCTCATTTAATCATGCTGACATAGCAATTTTTTTAAACCACTATGGAGCAAAAAACTAGAATAAAACGATGGAGCGAAAAGCCAGAATAAGACAAAGGTCATTTACCTTATTCGCCATGCTTTATTCGCCCTGATGCGGTTCGATTTGAGTTAATAAAGGATAGCCTTCACGATGCGCCAAACTATTGACTTTTTTAGCTTTAGTTTCAGCAATATCCTTGGGATAAATACCAGCGATTCCTTTACTACTATTATGAATCGTCATCATAATTTCGATCGCGGTATCGACATTGTGGCGAAACTCCGATTGCAGTATATAAACCACAAACTCCATCGGTGTGTAGTTATCATTATACATAACCACCGCATACATTGGGGGCTTGGCGATTTCAGGCTCGGCAACCAGTAAATCAGTGTGTGGAGTGGTCTCGCTTTCAGGATTATGAACCTGCGCACGATGACCGAATGGCAACGCTGGAAAATGCCAATCATCAATCATCGAATGCCTATCAATTAATGTATTTTTTATCATAGCAATCAGTATTCAACAAGGTATGTAAAAAAGGTTTGGTAAATTCATATAAAAAGAGCGTGATGACTCTTTTTATAGATAACTGGTTTAGATAAGTATTAAAATAGCTGGCATACTATTTTTCACTACCTGCCTTACTATCGGTTTTAGGGTTGGCACTCGCTTTCTTCGTAATGACTGGGTTATTACTGGCAATTGGGCTTTGATCCACTTCTGGTAAGTCCAAAAGCGACAGCGGCATACTGTCTACCATATCGCCAAGATTCCAATCATATAATTGTTCTACTTTTTGATCACCGGCTTCTAAATTAAGCTTAACTTGTAACGGTTTAAAGCCTGCTGGCATCACAAAACGACCACGAATACGTACAATCCCTTCAATCGCATAATTTGCAGGTTCTAAAGGCACTTCAATAAAGTTATCTTTATCTTGTAAGGTCAAAGTGACTGCTAGATTTTTGGCTTGACCGTCTTCACTGAGCATACCCACATCAAAGCCGAACTCAAATGCATTCTCAGGTAACGGGTCTATTTTAGCACCCAAAATCTGTAACGGCATACCACCTTGTTTAGTAATCAGTTTGGCATATAAATCATTAAGCTGAGAAATTTGCTTACTTTCTACTTTTAAGGCCTGCTGTGTCTGACGCAGCTCATCTAAGTTGGTTAGACTAATTAACAGCTCTTGTTTGGCTGTCGCGACTTGATTGGTAAGAATTTTATGCTTAATTTTTAAATCTTTTAGCTCTTTACTGCTCTGTTCGATACTGACAGCCGATTGCTTGGTTTCATTTTGCAGCGAATAGTAACCGCGTTGGTAGCCAAGCTTATGACCCAGTAGTAACGCGACGACTGCTGTTACGAGAACGGCGACTACAAACAATGCCAGCAACCATGTTCCTGCACCCCGTTGATTGTTGCCAATACCTGCAGTACTTATAACACGGAACGACCGATTGATGCTCAACGGCAATCGTTGTTGAGATGATTCAATGGACTCAGAGGCAAGCGCGTGACACGACAATCGTGCTGGCTGCAAGGGCAAGCGGGGGGCAGTCTTAACACGCATTTAGACAGTATCTCTTAACAGGAAAACGAGATATTATAACGGAATTTAGAGTCAATACCTAGCACAGCGCTGTAAGCATGCTGACTTCACAGTAAAGATTCTGTGATACGGCGCTACTAGACTCTATATTAAATACTCGATTAAACGTTATTTGTTGGACATTATTAATTTACTGAATATCGCTCATGGCAATGTGTTCATTTGGTATTGTTCATGACGATATTCGTGTGATTATAATCTTACTTAGCATTTAAGGAACAATGGGCGCAGCGTTTAAACCTAGCGTTTCATTAAGCCCAAACATGACGTTCATATTTTGCACCGCCTGTCCTGCTGCACCTTTGACTAAATTATCTTGTACCACTAATATGGTCAATTCAGCGCGCTCGTTGTCTTGATGCACAGCAATACGCAAACGGTTGCTAGCACGTACACTACGAGTATCTGGATACATACCACGTGGCATCACGTCAATAAACGCTTCTGAGGCGTAGCTGTTCTCAAATACTTGCTGCCAGTCCACACCTTGCCCAGCGTCCGTAAGCTCCAAATGAATAGAGCTAAACATACCACGGATCATGGGTACTAAATGTGGTAAAAAGCGCACACGATGAGTAAATTGGCTATTTAATAATTGCGCAATGCCTTGTTCAATCTCTGGTAAATGGCGATGTCCGGTCACGCCATAAGCCTTAAAGTTATCAGTGGTTTCAGCGTAATTAAGCGCGATACTTGCTTGACGACCTGCGCCTGATACGCCAGATTTAGCATCAATCACGATTCGTGCTTCAATTAAACGGTTCGCTTGCTGATTTTGGGCTTCTATAATTGGTTTTAAACCTAAAATAGCGGTAGTCGGATAGCAACCAGGATTACCAACAATCAAAGCATTAGCAAGTTTGTCACGGTTGAGCTCTGGCAAACCATATACAGCTGTTTTCAATAAATCAGGACAAGCATGCGGCTGTTGATACCAATGTTCAAAATCTGCTAGCGACTGTAAACGAAAATCTGCTGCCAAATCAATCACTTTAACGCCAGCTTGGGTCAAGGCTTCAGCTTGCTTCATCGCTACGCCATGTGGCGTGGCAAAAAACACCACGTCACATTGTTGTAGTGTAGACAAGGTCTCATTGCCTAAGTCGCTAAAAACCAAATCAGAAATACCGCGTAAGCTTGGAAATATTTCATCCGCACGCGTACCCGCTTCACTACGCGACGTTAATAAATCAATGGACACCTCAGGATGGGCAGACAATAAGCGAATAAGCTCGATACCGGTGTACCCTGTTCCACCGACGATGGCTGCTGAAATCATAAGATGTCCTTTTTATGAAAAAAATATTAACTATAACGGCTCAAAAATAACTCAAAAAATTTGATTAGACCGCTCATCTATTGAAGATAATCGTAGCTATTAAATTTGGTACTCATGTACCGCATCGATAAATACTTTAGCACGCTCAGGGTCAACCCATTGTGTAATACCATGACCTAAGTTTGCCACATAGCCTGTCTTTTCACCACACGCATACGCACTGTCGAGCATGAATTTCACTTCAGAACGAATGGTTTCTGGTGAACCATAAAGCGTTGCAGGGTCTAAGTTACCTTGAATCGCCTTGCTACGTTGCAGCGTTTTATGCTGCTTGGTAAATTGACGCTGACTTTCGGTTAATACTTGACGCGCACGGTCTAAAGGCATCGTCCAGTCTAGCCCCAACGCATCCGCTTCGCTGTCTGCTTGAATATCCAACCAAAGACCACCGCCTTTGGTAAATAAAATAACTGGAATATTAGGATGACGCATTTTTAGTTCTGCAACGATACGCTTATTATACGCATGGGAAAATTCAACAAATTGACGATGACCAAGTGCCCCGCCCCAACTGTCAAATATCTGTAGTGCTTGTGCACCAGCGATGACTTGTGCATCAAGATAATCAATGACGGCAATCACAAGCTTATCGAGCAGTTGATGTAAAAACTCAGGTTTACTATAAAGCATACCTTTTGTATAGCGATAATCTTTTGAGCTACCACCTTCAATCATATAAGTTGCTAGCGTCCAAGGACTACCTGAAAACCCAAATAGCGGCACTTGACCATTCAATGCGTGACGGATACTGGTGACTGCTCGCATCACATAATCTAGCGAATCATTAACATCAAGCGTTGGTAATCGTTCTAGATCTGACTGCTGACGAATAGGGTATTTAAATTTAGGACCTTCGCCCGCCTCAAAATACAAGCCCAATCCCATCGCATCAGGAATGGTCAAAATATCACTGAATAAAATGGACGCATCCAAATCAAAGCGACGTAGCGGCTGTAAAGTCACCTCGGTGGCGCGAGCGGTATCTTTACACAGACTCATAAAGTCACCCGCTTCAGCACGGGTCGCTTTATACTCTGGTAAATAACGTCCTGCTTGACGCATCATCCATACAGGAGTGGTGTCTACTGGCTCAAAACGCAACGCACGCAGTAATCTATCATTTTTCAAAGTAGGGAATTTTTGATTCGTGGAATTATTATTGTCTGAGAGGCTCATGTACCAATCTCCAAAGTAGAACAATAGGTATTATTGTCAATGTTAATAGAGGATTAATTAAAAAAAACGGATAAATCAAGTTTATTAAAAAATGAGTCGATAAAGCTTATCTAACAATCATGGCGTTTCATAGCCCTGCTATGTATCTCTTAAAATTAAACCACCCGTTTACTAGAGCGATAAGCACCTATCAATAAAAACATATCTGTAAAAACATATCTGTAAACCAATCAATAAACTTATTAACAGAAAAATAGAAGCTTACATCGATAAGGCTAAATTATCACGGTGTACCATCACCACACGCTCTTCTTTATTACCAAGAATTCTATCAAACTGTTCAGTACGTTCACGAGCCACACGGCGCGCATCGGTAGACGAGAAGTTAACTTGTCCAATCGCCAAGCGTTCTCCGGTATCTTGATGAATAATTTCTACCACATCGCCTTCATCGAAGTCGCCACGCACTTCCACCACCCCAACAGGCAGCAAGCTTCTGTTATGCTCGATGACCGCTTTGGCAGCACCTGCATCTACAATTAGCGTTCCTGACATGCGTAAATGTGCGGCTATCCACTGTTTGCGCGCGATGATTTTATCGTGCTCATTGGTCGTTAATAAGGTGCCAACCGCCTCGCCTGATACCACACGGGTAATGACATCATCAATAGCACCACTGACAATCACTGTCGGGCAGCCGCCCATTGCTGCTAAGCGACCCGCGCGAATTTTGGTTAACATCCCACCGCTTCCAAGCTTACCGCCATCACCAGCAATATCAAATAAATAATCCGCCATCGCACGTTCTTGGCGAATCATTCTGGCATCGGGATTATTACGTGGATTATCGGTAAATACACCTTCTTGATCGGTTAAAATAATGTATAAATCCGCATTGACCATCGCTGCCGCCATCGCGCCTAACGTGTCATTATCACCAAACTTAATCTCATCAATTGTAACGGTATCATTTTCATTAATAACTGGCAGCACACGCCATTCTAATAATTGCGTGAGCGCACTACTGGTATTTAAATAACGACTACGATTGGATAAATCATCATGGGTCAATAGCAGTTGCGAGCTTTGTATTCCATGTTGAATCAGGGCTGACCACCATGTTTCAATTAAACCCATTTGCCCAATAGACGCGCAAGCTTGTAAAGCCGCAAGCTTTTTTGGACGTTCCTCAAGGTTCATACGTACCACGCCTTCAGCCACCGCACCTGACGATACAAGAATGACTTCCATACCCTTATTATGCAGTTTTGCAATCTGCTTTGCCCACTCGTAAATGGCAGTTCGATCCAGCCCACGCCCATTATTGGTTAATAATGATGAGCCAATCTTGACAATAACGCGCTTAATATCAAAGTTGCGGGTTTGCGTCATAAACCTTGCTTCTTCGGTCGTTTGCTCGATGTCACCTGCCATAAAAACTCCTGTATATTGCGGGATAGGTTTTAAAATAAGTCTAAAAATAAACCACTGCTCTATAAAAGAAGACTCTGCAAACTAGCAGATATCTTCTTTTATAAGGTACATATTTATAAGGTACACATTACGGGGCGTAAATCACTTCGACACCATCATCGTCATCATCGAAAGCTTCACCATCAAAGCTATCGTCGTCAGGCAAGTCAGTACCTTCACGTTGTGCTTTACGAGCCGCACGATAGGCTTCGCGCTGTGCTTCTGTATTACGGCGCACCTCTATTTCTAAACGCTCAAAGCGTGCTCTTTGTGCTTCAGCAAATTCTGGAAATTCTAACTCACGCTCGCGCTCAAGTTCAATCTCATTCATCAAATGGTATTTAACCGGATCAACACCCTCACCTGTTAAGGTTGAGGTACGAAACACAGCGCCTGTCCAGTCAAGCTCAGCAATAATATGTTCGCAAAGCTCATTTAACTCGTCTGCATCAACTATTTGATCGATTTTATTCAAGATCAAAATCTGTGGCAAATTCGCTAGCTCTGGTGAAAAACGCTCAAGCTCATTAAAAATAATACGCGCATTTTGTACTGGGTCACTACCATCAAGCGGTTGAATATCAACAATATGTAGCAGACGGCGTGTGCGTGCCACATGCTTTAAGAAGCGAATACCAAGACCTGCGCCTTCTGATGCGCCTTCAATCAACCCTGGAATATCTGCCATCACAAACGAACGATGACGACCAATATCGACCACACCTAAGTTTGGCACTAAGGTAGTAAATGGATAATCGGCAACTTTAGGGGTCGCAGCTGATACTTGACGAATAAAGGTTGATTTACCCGCATTTGGCAAACCAATAAGACCAACGTCCGCCACAACTTTTAGCTCAAACTTAAGTACTTTGAGCTCGCCCTCAAAACCTGAAGTGGCTTTGCGCGGTGCTTGGTTGGTTGAGCTTTTAAAGTGAGTATTACCCAGACCACCATCACCACCTTTGGCAATCAGGAAGGTCTGACCGATTTCGGTCATGTCACCAAGCACTTCATCCGTTTCAGTATCAATAACGGTGGTGCCCACTGGCACCGGTAGGAAGACATCGTCTGAGCCTTTGCCTGAGCAGTTTCTGCTATGACCATTTTCACCGCGCATGGCATCGTAGCGACGGGTGTAGCGATAGTCGACTAAGGTGTTGGTATTATCTTCAGCAATAACATAAATGTCACCGCCAGTGCCACCATCACCGCCATCTGGTCCGCCACGTGGGACATACTTTTCTCGGCGAAAACTGGCGATACCGTTACCACCATCGCCTGCTTTTACGGTTACGATGGCTTCATCAATAAATCGCATGTTACGTTCCTTAATTTATAATTTGGGTTACAGCTCGGGCTAATTTTGCCTGTATGTAAAGACGCTCTGCTTAACAGTGCGACCTTACATAAAGCCAATATCGGCAATTACTATGGCGACAACACCCGATAACCAATCAGACTATCGGGTGCTGTATTTAATATCAATGATGACTAGTATAACATTGAAGAACAGTATTCAAACCATGCTTATATAGCGATGTTTAACATAGCCCTCTTTTATACTAGAAATATTAGGCTGGCACTTGAGTATAGCTAATGCCTGCCATTTGTGTGGCTAAACGTAGCACTTGGGTGCTGTAGCCCACTTCATTGTCATACCAAATATAAACGATGGCATGATTATCGGTAAGGATAGTCGCTTGCGCATCCACAACACCAACATGCGTGTCACCAACAAAGTCAGTCGATACCGCTTCTGTTGAGTCAGTATAAGCAATTTGTGACTGCCACTGATTGCTGTTAGATACTTTACGCATAAAGTCATTTAAAGCATCAGCACTAGCTGGCGCAGTTTTTAGATTTAAGTTCAAAATCGCTAAGCTGACGTTTGGCGTTGGTACACGAATAGCGTTACCCGTCAATTTACCACTTAACTCTGGCAATGCTTTACCGACTGCTTTTGCCGCGCCAGTGCTGGTAATGACCATATTTAACACGGCACTACGACCACGGCGATCGGCTTTATGATAATTATCAATCAAGTTTTGATCATTGGTAAACGAGTGAATGGTCTCAACGTGACCATTTTCGATACCGAACTCGTCGTTCAATACTTTTAGCATAGGCGTAATAGCATTGGTGGTACAGCTAGCGGCACTAACAATCGTATCGTCACCAACAGTATTATTATTCACACCGTAAACAACGTTTTTAATCTCGCCACCAGCAGGTGCGGTTAATAACACTTTTTTCACACCTTTAGAGTGTAAATGCTTACCTAAACCGTCTTCATCTTTCCAGATACCCGTATTGTCAATAACCAATGCATTGTCGATACCGTAAGCGGTATAGTCAATTTCACTTGGATCGTTAGCATAGATAACTTGCACAAAACGACCATTAATAATCATTCCGTTATTGTCGTCATCAATACTCACGCCGCCTGTAAAGCTACCATGAATAGAATCACGCTCTAGCAATGACACACGCTTGGCTAAATCACCCGCCTTAGCAGGGCGTACAACAATCGCTTTTAATTGCAAGCCTTTAGCGCTTGATGCTTTTGATAACAGCAAACGCGTTAAGATACGACCGATACGACCAAAGCCGTATAACACCACGTCAGTTGCGCCATTTTGTGCTTGCTCAGAGGTATTTACCGCTTGCAATGCCGCTTCTAAGTCACTGTTATTCACAATGAGCTGACCGACATCAATGCTTGCCGATTGAATATTCGTATGCGCAGCAATCGCTTTTACCATATCTAACGTATCGGCAATAGCAATAGGCTCAGCGCCCGACTCGCGGATTGCCGCTTTTTGATGCAACGCCAATACGCGGCTCACTGATGTGCTATCAAGCGTTTCACCAAACAAAGTTACTTGTACGTCTTGCTCGTTATATAGCTTATTTAACAAACCAATCAATTCGATGGCTTGTTGTTCTTGGTTATTATATTGGCTTAAATGGTCTTGATGTAATTGGCGTAAGGTATCAGCGTTGCTCACGAGAAACATCCTTATAATCAGTAAAGAGTAGGTTCAATAGAAGTTATGATGACTAGGTAACAATAACTTATAACAGTAATGGCACTATGAAGAAACTAGAAGTTGTGTATAACAGTAATGCAATAAGTCTCAGTCTTTATTGCTATCCCTGCGATTAAATCGCTTAGATTTTAGCTTAAAATACCCCATTTTGCCAGTGATAACCGTTATTACTCGCAATTATGCCTATAATGAAAAAGAATTTGGTGTATTGTTAAAATAAAAAGACCGCTTATAAAGCAGTCTTTTTATGCACTCATCACCACTTAGTAGAAAAACTCATTAAGATGCATTGTTAAGGTACAAGAGATTAAGCTCTAACATTCATTAAGGCACAAGAGTAACATTCTGATTGGTTTGGGTGGTTAGCTTAAATTCTTTTAAATCATAGCCTTGTTGCTGGGCAATCTGGCGATACTTAGCATAAGTTTGCTGACTGATATTGGGCGAACGGGCGAGTAACCACAGATACTTGCGGTTAGGCATGCCTACTAATGCTGTTTTATAATCAGCATCACGCGCCAATACCCAATAATCTGCTTTTCCTACCGGTAACCAACGAATCCATGAAGGCAAAAACGTTACTTTGAGCTTACTACCTGAGCTATCGACTGCTTTTGCCAGTCCATTAGCGCTCATCATTGAGCCATCTTCTTTACGGCATTGATTAAGCACATCAATACCTGAACCATCTGCCTTACCTGTATACGTCGCTGTCACGTCACGAGCACAGTTACGCTGAAAATACATCGGTAAACGACCTATTTCATACCACGTGCCTGCGTATTGATCAAGGTCGACACTATCTACAGCCGTCGGTACGGTTGCTGATTGATTATGAATAATTGATGAAGGCTCAACCGCTAGCGTTGCCATACTATTTGCTGCGGTCTTTGTTGCTGTGGTATCCGCAGGCGTTGCATTCATCGGCAAGTTTTGCGGTGCGGCATAAGCTGAGAAAGCAGCTAACGGTATGATAATTGCTAGTGCAATAGCCGTATGTTTAAGAAGTCCATTCATAAATACGCGTTCCGGAATTTGGTTGCTAGGCGCTGATGATAAGCGATTACTTGATTTAACGTTGTTATTTTTAGCATTGCTTTTTTTAATATTATTAAGCGTCGGCTGCGCCTGTCCTTCTGATTGATAAAGGATAGCTGAGGATTTCTCCACCTTATTATTAACCTTGATAGCCGCTTTTTTATACCCGCTATCTTTTTTATAACTGCAATCAATGGTAGCTTTTGCTTGCGGATGATTAGGCTCCATCGTGCCGACCTTAGCATTAGTGACAAGATCATGAGTTGCTAAGCTACTCGGCACAACTTTATCAGAGCTGCTTTTATAAACATCATCATTACTGGCACAGCCGGTTTGTTGCTTTTTATCGTAAGCAAGATAAGGAGTAGTTGACTGCTTAGCCGACTGCAACTGAGAACCGGCTGCCTGTTCGTCATTCCATGCTGACTGAGGTAACTGAGTGGTTTTCATAGTAATACCATTGATTATTATGTAAATAGTGGCGTGTTTAAATTCATCATCTATAAAATCTTAAAATTATTCATTTAAAATATATTGAGCTATTTTGGTAGCTATTAGCTTATTCATTGATGATTTATATTAAGGGCATGGACTCCGTTAATACAGTGTGACAGTGTAGGAAAACGCAACGGTTTGTAAGCAATACTTTCCTTATTCACTGGAATGAGTACAGTGTAACGCTGATGTAAAATATAGGCAAAACAACGCTTTATCCGGCAATATTTTGTCTCAGAATTATGTGTTAATTCAATAAAGTCATAGTATTGACCATTTGCTTGTTAATCTTTTAAAAACTCGCGAATACCGGCAATACTTGTCGCTCCATAATGGCTGGCTTGTTGCGACATTATTGGTGATAGACCACCCAACGAGATAACGGGCATATCAGCCAGTTGCGCCAATGCCGACCACGCCTCCCATCCGAGTGGTACGTCATCAGGATGGCTTTGCGTCGCTAATACCGGTGATAGTAGCATTCCAATAACGGGTGGTTGCTGATTTTTTAGACGGATCGCAGCAAGTTGATTGGCAGCGTAAATACTGTCTATATCATGGCAGCTTATGATTAAGGGTTGGTCTATAGACAGGCATTTAGTATCTTTCTGATTAGGTTTGGGCTGTTTTTTAAGGTCACTAAACCATTGCATCAACTCAGTATGGGTTAAATGACCCGCTTTTATATGCGGATGATTTTGAATATAAGCTTGATGAACGTCTTGATTATCCGTTGTGAGCATTTGGCTAATATGATGATTAGGCAATACGCCATTTATATCAGGACGCAAATCCATTAACTGCTTAATAAGCATTATTTCCTGACTTTGCTCATTGACCGTACTGGCTTTAATACGAATATATACCCACGCGTCTTGCGGTAAATGCTGTTGCTGATAAGCAAGCCATGCGGCAGTTGCGTTTGATTGGTCACTAAAATGCGCTAATGGATAAGTAATCACTAAATGGGTTGGCAGTTGTAACCATGCCAAAATCGTTTGATTCGCAGCGGGTAGCGGATAGTCGCCTGCCAGCAACTTATTTTTATCCGCCCAAACTAGCGGCTGTCCCTCTAACCCGTGACTCTCATACTGATGCTTGGCAAACTGCGCATCTGTTAATGCCACTTGATATACCTGTAAGCACACGTGCTTATCACCGTAATCATGATGCAGACGCCCAAGCTTAACAGCGACATTATCCTTAATATTAATACCCGTCTCTTCACTCACCTCTCGTATCAACGCTGCTCTTGCTGTCTCATCTGCCTCTATCTTACCGCCCACGAACTCATAACGATTGCCTTGATGCTGGGTTTTATTGCGAAATCCTAGTAAATATTGTTGTTGATAATGAATAACGGCAACCGCGACGTTGACGATTGTAGAGGTTGGTTGTACCTGATAACTGAGCATAAAAACGTCCTGTGCATTAAGCCTGTGTATTAAACTTGGGTAGATTTAATCACTCTACTAGAACCTGAGAAAAATTAAAAAATAACGGCATAACTTTCCAAAAGCAACTTTAGAAAAGCCAATAAATTATGGATGTAGAATTACACAAGTTTACATAATAAAGGCATTTTACTTTATTAACCACTTGCAAATAACTTTAATGTAAATGATAATTGTTATCGTTAATTGACTCATTCAGCATATCGTTGTTTCTCCTGTCGCTGTCTATGATTTACACTTACTGAACACTCAACGCCCGCCAAAAGGAATTAATTATGAGTATGGTCCTCTCTCGTTACTTAAACTACCGTGAAAATCGCCTACCTACCCTACAATCACAACATTTATTTGCGCTCACTAAAGAGGTACGAATTAAGCATGAAGGTGAAGAATATCGCCTACGCTTAACCCGTAATAATCGCTTAATTTTGACCAAGTAGTTTTGCTCCATTACTATTTTCTGTATTACCGTTTACTGTAAAACTAACAATATTCTCATAATAGTAAGCAAAAAAAACGCCTTTGATAAGGCGTTTTTTATTGGATAACACTCCTAATATTTTTTAAGCGAGTATTTCTTAAATTGATACCTTTTTAAATTGATACCTATTTTAAAATAGCACCTTTTTAAAACTGCCAACTATATACCACGTCAACGGCATTTTCCGCAGCGGACGTTGCTTCGACATAAATACGGCGCGTGAGCTGATAACGAATCGACAAGCTATTTTGCGCATTAAAAACACCAACACCGTAGCGAATATACAAATCAGGAGTCACGTAACCCGTAACATTAACGTTGGTATCTTCACTGTTACCGGACGCATCAACGGTTAGGCTTTGTAGCCCAAGCGCTTGCCCAATTTGATTGGTGAGCGTGCGCGTGCCACTCAGACCAAAGCTCAAACCCGCTGCCGCTAAGTTATTAGTGACTTCAGACTTAAAGCCTTGTTCACTAATTTGCGTCGCACCAGTATTATTAATACGACCGGTAACCAAGGCGTTCATCGCCTGCTGCTGTGTGAGTCCAGCATTGTTAAAGACGACAATGTTGGGGTTCTCCGTATTGCCTTTGACCCGTAAACCCACCGTTTTTCCGCTAATAGTTTTGACCGCTTCAATACTCAAATTAGGCTTCATCACGTCGCCATTAAAGCGCACTTGCCCATAATTAAGCTCGAGACTTTGCCCAAAGACGTTGATATTGGTACGACGTGATACTTGAATCACACCTTTTGCACGCATCACACCGCTACCGTTTTGGGTAACATTCAATGCGCCTGCCAATGGAATCACTGCGCCAAAGCCACGGAAGTTAATATCATCACCTAAGTCGATACCGACATCGGCATTGATAGACCATGGTTTTGATATCGCTAATACTTCATCGATATTACCAATCAAACGTCTATCGAGAACCACCGCGTCTCCCGTTTGAGTAATGATATCATTGCTCGCCTCTGGTGGACGGATAGTCGCTGAAGGCACACTGATTGCACCTTCAATATTGACATAACGGTCGCCTGGACGCACGATGATGTCAATATCAGGATTAATCTCTGCCAACAATAAGGGTGGCTGCGTCAATACCAAACGATCGCCAATGATACTTAACTTAGCTTGCAGCTTTTGTTGCCAGTTGACTGTGCCTGTCAGCGTGCCTTTACCCGTACCACTATTAAACTTACCATCAATGATTGCTTCAGTACCCCGAATTTTGGCGTCAGCATTGATCCTGCGCAGATTTATCGGTAAATCTAGCATGGCAATACGCCCATTAATAAGCTTCACATCACCGTAAAACTGTGGCTTATCAAGCGTTCCACCCAGTCCACCTGCCATCGTGATATTACCCTCAAGTACCCGCATTCCTGGGAAGAAGGGTTTAAATATGGCTAAGTTCAGCTCATTGAGCACCAGTGCTCCTGAAATTGGCTTTGGCGTTTTGTACGGATCAACGATGACCTCTGCATAACCACGCGCACCGCCACCCGTATTGATATCCGTACGTAGTTTTAATCCTTCAGGAACGGACAACGCAATCAGAGACACGCGCTTGTACGGCAAGATAACTGGGTCAGCGTCGCCATCTTGAATCAGACCAATTTTACCGTTATCTGAGTATAATGTGGTGTTAATGGTCGGTGGCTTGCCACGTTGCCAACCTACAATCGCTCTGCCATCAATTTTGCCGTGCCAATCAATATCTTTAGGTAAGAATACCGCAAATAGCGAGCTATCTAGTTTTTGTACGGCAAGGTTTACTTGTCCACTCGCCGCGGAAGCGATAAGATTTTCACGCAGACATAACTTACCTGTTTGGTCTTCGGCTTGCCAACAATGCGCGGCGAGCTGTACTTTTACATCACTCTCTTTACCTTGATTTTGTGGCAGATTGACAATTAACTGTGCCGGTTGTAACTGGTTCAAAGTGGCATATTTAGACTGCACACGCCCTTTACCAATGATACCAGACCAGCTAACATTTTCACGGTTAAAGCCACCTTTTAGCATGGCTGATACTTCGAGTTTCTCATTAGTCACATCAAGGTTTAGTGTATGCGCCTGTTCTGTACCGTCAAACAACGCAGTGACATTTTTAAAGCTTTGTCCGGCGACATCTAAGCCTTCAGCACTCACAATCAACTGACTTGGACTATTAGCAAGATTGACCACCTTGCCACTGATACGACCTTGACGCAGAATAAAGCCGGGTAACGAGATGCGCTCACCAATCAAGTCAATATAGACAGTCGGTAACGCCTGCCCTACGGGTTGCGTTAAGGTGGCACCGCCAGTGACTTTACCGCTTAGCTTATCCGATAGCTGATCCAGACTGGTAATATTAATCTTCGTCTGTAACTGCCGCGCATTACCATTGGCAGTAACGTAATTATCACCCCAACGTATCACTAAATCATCGGCATTTAAGCTTTCTATTAAAGCGTTGACTTGCTTATATTGCGCTTGTGCATCTTGCGCTTGCAGACGTTTGAAGTAGCTTGCTAAGTCTTCCGGTAAATGTAGTTTGGCGTCTAGACTGCCTTTGGCGCTTAAGGGTTGACCTTTTAGTATGCCACTTAAATTAATTTGTTTTAAGTTGATAGTTTGCTGTTCTTTTGTCCAACGTCCATCACTATTTACCGAGCCTGTAATAACACTCGGGGTATCTTTTAAGAAGTAGCCGAGATTAAAGCGATCCATCTCAGCGCTGATATCCCATGCGATACCTTGGCGTAAATCGACTGACCCTTTAGCATCGATACTGCCGGCTGCACCCACATGGCGGAAGCGGTTAATACGAATCAGCTTATCATCACCGCTGGCATCAATGGTTAATTTACCCACGGGCAATTGATCGGCATCTAATATACCTTCGAAATCCACCGCAAATTGTTGTAATTTACCGGCTGCTTTTGGATTGTTTTGAGGTGCAGGCTGCCACTCGCCGCTGGTGGTCAAATCGCCAGTTAAAATCGCGGCATTGTTAGGTAAGAAGTAGCCTAGATTAAACTTATCAAAGCGTCCATCAACCGTCCAACCGATATTTTTACGTAAATCGAGCGCCCCTTTTGCATTGACCGTACCGGCTTCACCCGCATAATTTAATTTGCGAATACTGATAAGCTCAGGCGTACCAGCGGCGTCTATCGACAGACGACCTTTAGGCACATCTTTGGTATCAATATTACCGTCAAAGCGCGCATCAAAGACCGATAATGTACCACCGATGATATCCACGCTCGCATCGCCACCACCAGTAATACCAATAGCACGGCTATCTTGTGAGGCATCTAGCTGCGCTTTTAAATCGGTGTTATTAAAGGTGAAAATATGGCGTTGACCTTTGACACTGTTTTTGCTGATATTCAGCATTTTCCCACTCGCGTTGATACGTCCAGTCAGACGTTCAAGCGGCAAGTCGCTACGATATTGTTTTGGTAGCAAGCCGTTGGTGCGTGCATCTATCTGCCATGTTAATGGACGTTGTTTGCTTGCTAGCTGAATCTGACCGCTACCCGCTAAATCACCCACAATCCCTTTATAGTTCAGTTTACTGATATCAATAACGTCGCCCGCTTTGCGCACGCTTACGTCATAGTTGCCTTTGGGGGCGACATTGAGCTCATTAATCTCTGCTTTGGCATCAACGGATAAACGCGAGCCACGAACAATGATACTTGCCTGCCCACTTGGGCTGTCGACGTTACCAATATCTGGTAGTTGCTTGCGGATAATATTTTGCCAAGTGGCATCGACATACCAAGGCGCAGGTTGCTTTGACTTTGCTGACGTTTTACCCTGTATAATTTTGGCATTAACATGCTCACCGTCACGCTGACGTAAATCAGCATTGAGCTGTAGGTTGCCCGTAGGATTTTTTTGTTGATAATGAACGGACAAATCACCATTCAGCTGTTGCGGGGCATATACTTTATAGTCAGCATAGTCCTCAGGAATGACACGGCGAATATCAAAGTCGGTAGCAGTCGCCGATATTTTGGCATCAAAGCTATTTTTCCAATCCAATACCCCTTGCGCAAACAAACGCCCAGCAGGAACATTCGCATTCAAGTGCTCGATACGCAGCTGACTATCAGCAATCACAGCGCGTCCACGATAATTTCCCGAGGGAATATCTTTGGCGGTCAGGTCAGTATTAATACGCAAACGAATTTCTGAGATGACACCATCGGCGGTTAACGTGCCATCTTTTACATGGATTTTTTGCGCATCAGCATACGGTATAACGATATCGTCCCATTGCAATTTGGCATGGAACGGTGCGCCTTCATCAAGCCCTTGTACGACAATATCACCGCGCACATCACCTTCATTATAACGGCTACGCACTTTACCAACCGTACGTTTTAGGCTGCCTGTCGCGGTGATATCTAGCGGGTCAATATAGACTTTCTCTAAGGCACTGACTTCAGCGATTGCGGTAAAATCAAGCGGATAATCGCCTTGTAAGTCAATATTACCTTTTAAGGCGGTGACTTTGACAATATCACCATAATGTAAATTTCCGCGACCCACGGTAACTAGACTGTCTACCCACGTTAAATCACGCGTTTTAATATCATGAATAACAATCGGCTCTTTGGTGACTTGCGTATAAACAATGGTCTTTATTTTAGCTTGATCAAAACGTAAACTGACTGGCAGCTTAAGGGTTTTATAATCGTACGGCTCATCTGTTGGTGGCTTTTTATTAATAATTTCAATACGCTGAATATCAGCATCACGCAGATGTACTTCTTTAGCAAAAATGGCTCGCCAGCCAATTTTTACATAAGCTTTATCGACTAAGACTTCTAGCTCATCATTCACCTTAATATCAATATCAGTAACCCACAGACCATCGCGCAGATTACCAGTACCATACTTAAGGTTAATGCCTGTTTCTGCACTAATCTTATCTAAAATAAACTTAGTACCTGAATTAGTACCCGCCATATAAAAGAATATCGCGAACATAATCGCTAGTACGATAAGAATCAGCACCAATAATTTGAGCACAAAAGACAGTGGATACCAACGACGTACCGCGCGTGCATCTCTTTGTGCTGGATCTTCAAGCATTGGATCTTGAGAAGGCTCTTCAGGCGGCGGGGTCTGATTATTCAATGGGGAACTCAACTGATTTAAAAAGGTTCAGTAACGATCTAGGATTTATTTTATCGTAGACCGTTACAATTGGCGCAATATATAGATATTGTTACGGGTTATCGAGCTTAGCATTTACTGATTTACTTATAAAGACTAGTTGCTTATAAAGGCGAGCCAATAAAGAAGTGTAGTCTAATGGGAATATCCTCTTCTGTCACGCCAGCCGCCACATCGACGCGCACCACGCCCACAGGAGACGCCCAACGGATACCAACGCCCACCCCGACTTTGGTATCGGTATTAAAGTCTTTATCATAGGCATTACCCACATCGCTAAATACCGCACCGCGAAAACCGGGTTTAAATTCATAGTTATATTCTGCACTGCCAACAGCGAGTATTTGCCCGCCTGTGAGATAGCCTTTATCTATCGCGGATAAACTATTGTAGTCGTAGCCACGAATACTTTGATCACCGCCGGCAAAAAATCGCAATTTATAAGGCACATCATAGAAATCATCCGCCCAAATATAACCCCCATTTAGACTGCCAAGCACTTGATGTTTCTTATCCTCACCAAAGCTATAAATACCGCTCACCCCAGCTCTCACAATCGCTAAATCGGTGTCGCTAAATGCCTTATTTGCCCCTGCTTCGATACCATAATACTGGCGATAACCGCGTGTTGGATTGGCTACATTATCAACGGTTGTTTTACTAATGCCATAACCGAACAATAATGCTTGCTGTTTGGGATTGGAAGAAACAAAGCGTACGGGTAAGTCGTCTAAATCAGCGTCATCAACACCAGTTTCCAGTTGATCTAGACGATAACGCACAAAGTAGCTGCTATCCCAGCCATTTTCACGATGAATATTGCGTGCCAGCGCTGCTTTTAAAGTTTTAGTCGATAAGTCAAAGTTACCTTTACCTTGGTCGATCGTTTCTTCTTCATAGGTCAGACGCGCCTCTAACTTATCGTTAAGCGGATGATTCCATGGGCGACTACCATAAATCGTGGCATTTTTATTAATCCGCGATACCGCCACTTCAGCGCCTGCTTGATAGCCTTGACGATTGATTAAATTATAGTCAATCTTTCCGGTCGCGCGTACACCGGTATCAGTCCCATAACCAATACCAACTTGGGCATCACGGGGCTTATCAGCGTAGACGAATACATATAGCGGTATTTTTTTACTGGCTTGCACTTGCTCAGGCGTTTTCCGACCTGCAAGGGTAGGAGAAACAAAGTCCTCATCTGCAATCAATAGCTTTTCATCAGGGAATATTTTTTTAGCAACGTTACTGATTGAATCGCTGATTTTACCTAAAATACTGTCTGTTTCTCGGGTCTTTTCGTCAAGTACTCTGTCATTGGGCAGACGACTTAAACGATCCGCTTTTTGTTTAATAGCCGCCAGCTTTTCGTACGTTTCTTCGTCCACTTCAAAATCAATAGGCGCAATATCTGCTGCGTTAACGGTAGCGCCGCTATTGGCATTAATATTGTCATCAGCAGCCACGCCATTATCAGAACGTACACTGGCAGTGCTGATATTGTTGTCAGTACTTGCATTGCTAATATTTGTCGCATTAAGCGCATTATCGCTATTTACATCACTATCTATACCGCTGTTAGAGGTATTATCAAATGCTAAGGTACTGGTTGCGCTAAGATCATCCGGCGGCACGATGGTTTCAACGTTAACGGTATTAAAGTAGCGGGTCGCAGACAAGTCATTACTGAACTTAGCAATATCAGGACGGTAAAATGGATCACCCGCTTTAAAGTTATAGAGCTGGCGCAATAAAGACAACTCAACCGGTAGTTTATCGGGGTCTTGGGTTAAGGTACCCGATTCTTTATCATAAGTAAAAAATACCACATCATCGAATTGGTAACGATCACCCGTGTTATAAACCAAAGATACGTCAGCGGTATTATCAGGTAAGATAATATCAACGGATTTATTCAGCCAATATTGATCAAAATAACCGTAAGTATCACTTAAAGATTCAAGTGCTGCTTTACTGTCTTTATAAATGCCATGATTAAATATATCACCCTCTTTTGGTGGCAGGTTTTGCTCAAGTGCCTTAAATTCTGCCTGCTCACTACCCTCACCGCGTATATTAACAATACGGCTGTCAACGCGCACCGGTTCGCCAAGCTTTTCGATAATCACTTCAATCGTATCGCTGCTAGGTTGACGTAAGCGTAAAGTGATGTCGTAGTAACCAACGGCTTTTGCAGCATCGAGGGCGGTTTGGCGCAAGCGTGGTAAGGCGGCGGTAAAATCAACAACCGACTGTACCGTGGTATCATCAAGTGCCGCTTTAATATTATTTATCGGCTGAATATCGTTGTCAGCTTTGATCAGTTTGGGTGTGCCATTGGCGGCACTGACAGCAGCATCTTGCTGTAAATAAATGATCGTTTTGATGTGTGGTAAACCCATATAACCGCCATTAAATAAGCGATTGTAGGTACGTTTAATAAAACCACCGTTATCACGAGCACGCAGTGCCGGCTTAGCGCCTTGCTGCATACTTTCGGCAACTGCTTGTGTCTCTGCTGTCTCTTCATAACTGGGCAGATAATCTTCGGGATTTAAGGCATCTACTGATTTATTAGCATTATCCGCTCCAGTGAGCAATTCAGAGTTTTGCGTAGCATCTTGCTGAGCTAACGTTTGCTTAGGATTGGCTTGCTGATTGATATCGGTGCTTGCATCAACACGCCCACTACTGACCGCATCGCTCACATTAATAGGTCGCGCCATGATTTCAGCATTCTCAGTACGCGTCTTCGCGCTGTCTCCAAATCCAAGGGTTTCAAGATTGGTCGGTGCAGGCAAAGTGGCAGCATCTAAGCTCACGTCTAAGCCAATAGGTGTTGCACGCCCATTTAACGTTGCCACTGGCGCATCAAAACCACTATTATTACGGTTATTAAGATTGTTACGGTTACTTTGATTGTTCGCAGCATTGACAGCTGCCAGCTCGCGCTCAATTTGCTCAGGAGTCATCATTTGATAACCTTGCTGCTGTACGCTTGCTACTTGCTGCCGCAAATTATCATTGGACGTGCTAGATGATTTACCGTTAATACCGTTATTTGGATTTGAGATTTTCTTAGATTCATTTTTGGACGAATTGTTAGGCGGTTTCTTAGGATTAATGCCTAAGTTTTGCTTGCTATACTCTTCTAAGACTGATTGATCAATAGTACCTTGTTCAACCGCCTTTTTTAAACGTAGCGCATCTAATGCGGTATCAAGCTGAGCGTCAGACAATGCCGTATTATTAGTGCTATTAGCAGTATTATTGGTTTCGGCAGCCATCGCAGGCGCAATACCGAAACCAACCAAGCTACTGGTCAGCGCAGTAAATAACGCAGTGCGACCAAAATAAATGCGTGATTGGGCATCGCCTTTTTGTTCACATTCGCTAAGCCACTCATTTTGGCTAGAGTCTTGATTAAGGTGCAAGCCTGATAACTTGCAAGCTGGACTTAAAGGCTGACGGCTCATGACTACTTATTTCCTATCACCTCACACGGCACAATGATACTGACGACAGTTGTTATTAATAAATAGTCATTAATAGATAGTTATTAATAACAACTATCGTCAAAACGTCTGCTACTAACTAAACAATATCAAAATTTACCGGCGAATAAACTTATGGCACGTGGTTAAAACAGACACGTAAAATTTACGAAGCATAACTGAGTTAATTATTAAATCATAGTATCTGGCGTATGTATTTCTAGCAAAGCCTTGCTATTATACGGTCTAATATTTATTAAACCTATCCTAAAATTTGATAAGTTTTTGATAAAATTAACAATAATCCATAATAATAGTTATAAACCTTACCTTTACTTTGCGTATTTCATCTGTTTTTTACCTTAAACGCTGTCCGCTTGTAGGAGCCCTCATGGCAAACCAGTTTCAACTATTCAAGCGTCGCCGTTTTAGCGCCATGTTTTTTACCCAATTTTTGGGTGCGTTCAATGATAATATTTTTAAGCAAGCACTGATATTAGTGTTGACCTATACCGCTGCCAGTCAGTTGGGAGTAGAAGTTAGTATTTTGAATAACTTAGCAGCGATGCTGTTTATTCTGCCCTATTTTTTGTTTTCGGCATTAGCCGGACAAATCGCTGATAAATATGAAAAATCTAAGCTGACACAAATCACAAAACTGCTTGAGCTGTCAATTATGGTGATTGCAGCCGTGGGCTTTGTATTCGAGTGGTACGCGCTATTATTTGTCGCGTTATTTTTAATGGGCACACAATCTACCTTTTTTGGTCCGATTAAATATGCCTATTTACCACAAGCCATGAAAGGTGAAGAATTAGTCGGTGCCAACGGTCTATTCCAAATGGGCACGTCACTGGCGATTTTACTGGGTATGATTATTGCGGGTGTGTTGACGCAGCTACCACAGTCGTTATATTGGATTAGCGCGGTGGTATTAATAGTGGCAATATTAGGTTACGTGTCAGCGCGGTCTATTCCCAATATGCCAGCGATGCAGCCAGATATTAAGATTAATTGGAATATTTTTACCACCAGTATCGCTACTGTACGCTATTTATACTCGCTACCGTTTTTATACTTTATCATTTTGGGTAACAGCTGGTTTTGGTTTTATGGAGCGACATTTTTGACCCAGACCCCAGAGTTTAGTAAAGTTATCTTACATGGCGATGAGTCAGTGGTAATTTTTCTACTGACGTTATTCTCGGTAGGCGTGTCTATTGGTTCACTACTATGCAAAACCTTAACCAAAAATCAGGTCAGTTTACGTTTACTACCGTTTGGTATTGCAGGCTTGAGTATTTTTGCGATTGACTTGTATTTCTCGTTGTCGGGACTTTCGATTGACATGAGTCAAGAAAAGTTATTAGGCGTTGGTGAGTTGTTTCATGTAGCAGGTAGTTGGCGCGTTTTTGCGGACTTATTCTTTTTAGGGTTTAGTGGTGGCTTATATATTGTGCCTCTATATGCCTCAATGCAGGCATATGCACCCAAAAGTCATCGCGCACGCATCGTTGGCGCCAACAATATTTTTAATGCCATTTTTATGGTCAGTTCTGCCATTTTTGCGATTGTTTTATTGAATAGTTTAAAACTGTCCCTGCCGCAATTATTCTTAATCACCGGTGTGCTTAATATTATCTTTGGAATATTTTTATTTCTTAAGTTAAATAAGCATATTAAACAGGCGATGATACAAACGCATGATGAGTAACTTTAATGCAGGAATATTAAATTTAAAACAACGAATATCAGCATGACATTCAGTTACAGACGTGTCAGTTAAATGGAAGTTATGCTGACAATTTTCATGCCAATATTAAAGATTGTTTGCTATAGTAGAACAAAATCGCATCTATCATTGCATCAATATTGCCTTAATCTGGAGCTATTTATGGCGCTGCGTTCCTTAACCAAAATGGATCATGTATTGCTTGGCGTTGATAAGGCGCTGCGAGCAATGGTTCCCCATTCAAATCCAAGTACGCGCCCACTTCCGGTCAGTAATGATACGATACCTAAACTGAATATCACCGAGGCGCGCCATGTTGCAGGATTGATGCGTATCAATCATACAGGCGAAGTTTGTGCACAAGGGCTGTATCATGGGCAGGCATTTAGCGCCAAAGACAATGACGTTAAGCAAGCGATGCAACAATCAGCACAAGAAGAAGTCGATCATTTGGTATGGTGTGAGACCCGTTTAAGCGAGCTTGGTAGTCATCCCAGTATCTTTACGCCGCTATGGTATGGCATGTCGTTTGGGCTTGGGGCAATAGCGGGCGCCATCTCTAACGAATTTAGCTTGGGTTTTGTCGCTGAGACTGAAGCGCAGGTCAGCGAACATCTCCAAGATCATATTGGGCTACTCCCTGCGCAAGATATACGCTCTAAAGAGATATTGGCGCAAATGGATATTGAGGAGCTGCATCATCGCGAGCTTGCGCTTGAAAACGGTGGTATCGCATTGTCTGCACCTGTTCGCCATACGATGCGTTGGATGGCAAATTGTATGAAAGCTACCGCCTATCACTTATAATTTATATTATATAAAGTTTCATTGAACCATTATTAGCCAGTTTACTGCTGATATTTAACACTCAGGCTACTGAGAAGTATCATTGTTAATTTACTGGGATAATAAAAATTTGTACGATTTTTCATCTGTTTTTCATTATTACACCATAATAGAAAATAGACGATATATTTCTTAACTAAGGTAACTATTTTTATGACTACAACCAGCCAACCCACTCCATTTAAAAAGTCGCATAAGTTTGCGACTATGACCGCATTAGCAGCCGCATGTTCTATGATGCTAACTGTCCCTGCTCTAGCGGCAACCACTACACCAGAAGCAACGGTAACAAGTAGCGTACCAAGCGCTGTTGACTCAACTAAACGTGTCGTTCGTCGTGCAACACCACCTACCACGGCAGTGAACGAGACCGCAAACACGGCTGAGGCAGTTGACGAAGCCACTGCACCATCTTACGCAGCACCACAGGTTGATACACCGGTCAACGTTGCGCAAGTGGCTAAACTTAGACCGTTACCTATAGTAACAGCCTATAAACCGACCTCTTCTGCTCCAATGCAAACACCAGCAGCCAATACGTACCAACCTGCTCCTACAACCAACGCTGGTGCCAATACTGGAAGCAATATCAGTGGCGTTCAACTGGCCAATATTCCAACACCGCAAGCGCAAATTTCAAACATAAGCTTTGTACCAACCGTCATAATCGCGCAAAAACGTGGCTCTGACACTGAAAAATTAGATGTAAGTTTACTTGATGACTTTATCAAAGAAGTTTCGCCTAATGCACGCCATTATCCGCCAAACTTCCCTACCCGCACGCAACGCCATAATGCTCGTGAAAAAATCAAAGTATTAACCGATTGGATCGACCCTTATGCTCGTGCGCCTGAAGCGTCTTACGACATATTGCTACGTGCCGCTAAGCTTAATGGTATGGGTCGTAATTTAGATTTGGGAACAGAATACACCGTACGTGGTGGTCAGTATATTGACCGTGCGATTAAGAATAATCCAAATAGTGCTGAGGCAAACTTCATATTCGGTATGATGTTGTCAGAAGGTGGTGGTTTTAAAGAAGGGCAAAAATATCTCGATCGCGCAGTAGCACTTGGCTATACCGAAGCGGAACAAAGCTTGGCGCAGTCAGATTTATTGAGTGACCGTCGCAGTCAAGCATTAGACCGTTTGCGTCGTCTTGAAAAGCAAGTACCTGACAATGCGGTCATTCGCCAACAAATTAAGCTGGTTGAAGATGGTAAATACTATATTTGGGACTTGTCATCGTCTGATGCCTATGCTAAACCCTCTATGTAGAAGTTAAATAATACAAGCTCAATACTTATTTTTAACATTGCACCATAGTTAAGAATAAGGCTCAAGCGTGAACATTTTATGTTGATACCATGTCAATATAAAGTGTTCGCGCTTTTTTGTGCTTATGGTAATAATAGCGCCATATACTAGCAGTCAAAATATCCATACTTTGAGTGGTAAATAATAAGAACGATAATGTCTTAATGAAAAATAAGCTACACTGATTCCTATATATTATTGCTACCTTTATTA